>CAIWTJ010000136.1 GCA_903915535.1 Enhydrobacter aerosaccus | reverse complement strand
TGCTGGCCAACCACGAAGTGCGGGCGGCGTATCTCGAGGGCGGTCACGCATGAGCGACTTCGACATGCTCATGTTCGACTGGCTGGGCGACACGCTCGGCATGGTCTTGGTGTTCAACTTCATCCTCGTTGGCCCGGCATCTTTCATGACCGGACAGGGGCTGGCCCAGACATGGCGGCCCTGGCCGTATCTGATCGCCTACACCGCGCTTCTTTCCGTCGTTCTGCGATTTTTCGACTTCGCGCTTTTCCGTGGCGAGTTGTGGTCGGCTGGCGGGTTCGCGCTGGGCTGGGCGATCCAGTTCATTCTGGCGGCATTTGCCTATCGTTTGACCCGGGTGCGCCAGATGGTGCGGCAATATCCGTGGCTCTACGTCCGCAAAGGCTTGCTGGGTTGGGAGGAGCGGCACTAAGCTGTTCGAGAGTTCAATAGGGGAGACAAGCATGAGCAGGATTTTAGGCACGATGGTCGTCACGGCGGCCGCAGTGGCCGCGCTGGCGGTGACGCCGGCCTTCGCGCAGATCAAGATGGCGACCGTCGGGCCGATGACCGGTGCGAATGCGGCGTTCGGCGAGCAGATGAAACACGGTGCCGAGATGGCCGTGGCCGACATCAATGCGGCCGGCGGCGTCAACGGCCAGAAGATCGAGTTGCAGATCGGCGACGATGCCTGCGACCCCAAGCAGGCGACCGCGGTCGCCAACAAGATGGTGTCGGACAAGGTGATCGTGGTCATCGGCCACTATTGCTCGGGCAGCTCGATCCCGGCGTCGGACATCTACAAGGAAGGCAAGATCCTGCAGATCACGCCGGCCTCGACCAACGTCAAGCTGACCGACGACGCGTTGGCGAAGGGCAACACGACGGTGTTCCGCACGGTCGGCCGCGATGACGTGCAGGGCAGCACGGTCGGCGCCTACATCCTGAAGTACCATCGCAACGCGAAGATCGCGATCCTTCACGACAAGTCGCCGTACGGCAAAGGCGTCGCCGACGAGACCAAGAAGGCGCTGAACAAGGGCGGCCTGCGGGAGGCGATGTACGAGTCGTACAACGACACCGACAAGGACTTCACGTCCCTGATCAACAAGATGAAGCAGGCGAAGATCGACATGATCGTGCTCGGTGGCTACCACCAGAACGCGGCCATGATCATCAAGCAGTCGCGCGAGCAGGGTTTCGGCGCGCAGATGGTTGGCTTCGACGCACTCGAGGATGCCGAGTTCGGCAAACTGGGCGGCGCCGCCACCGACGGCGTGATCATGTCGTTCCCGCCGAAGGCCGAGGACGATCCGAAGAATGCCGCACTCGTGAAGAAGTTCCGCGACACCAAATACGAGCCCGCGGGCTACACGCTCTTCACCTACGCGGCGGTCAAGCTCTGGGCTGAAGCTGCCACCAAGGCCAAGTCGACGGACGCCGCCGCTGTCGCCACCGCGATCCGCACCGGCACCTACGATTCCGCCGTCGGCCCGCTGACCTATGACAACAAGGGCGACATCAAGAACCCGGTCTACGACATCTACGTCTGGAAGGGCGGAAAGTCGTTCCCCGGCGTGAAGTAGGCGATCTGCCGAGGAGAAGGGCCCGGCATGCCGGGCCCTTTATTCTTTGTGTTTCAGCGTCTTGTGGGTCGCCTCCCACGATTTTGGGGAGCCGTGACACCGCGGCCCCGGATATGGTATCCGGGGGCTCAACAGCTAGAGGGGACGGTCGGCTAAATGGCGGGGGCCACGATCGCGGTCGCGTCGGATCATGCCGGCTTCGACCTCAAGGAACTTCTGAAGCGCGACCTGCAAGAGGCCGGTTACGCCGTGCTCGATCTCGGCACGAATTCGACGGCTTCGGTCGACTATCCCGATTTCGGCAAGGCAATGGGCGATGCGATCGCCTCGGGCAGGGCGGAGAAGGGCGTGCTGGTGTGCGGTTCGGGTATCGGCATTTCGATCGCGGCGAATCGCAACCCGATGGTACGGGCCGTGCTGGCGCATGACGCGACCTCGGCGCGGCTGTCGCGGGAGCACAACGACGCGAACGTCGTGGCCTTCGGACAGCGGCTGACGGGGATCGAAGTCGCACGCGAGGCGCTGAAGGTGTTTCTCGCCACTCCATTCGAAGGCGGGCGTCATGCCAGCCGTGTTGCAAAGCTTTCTTAGGGAACCAGTTTAGATGAGCCAGGCCGCCGCCAAGTCGCAGGACATGCCACTGCCGATGTTCACCACGAGCCTTGCCGAAGCGGATCCCGCGATCGACGCCGTGTTGAAGGGCGAACTGCACCGCCAGCGCGAGCAGATCGAGCTGATTGCCTCCGAGAATATCGTCTCGCGCGCCGTGCTCGAGGCCGCGGGCTCGGTGCTCACCAACAAGTACGCCGAAGGCTACCCCGGCCGCCGCTACTACGGCGGCTGTGAGGAAGTAGACAAGGCCGAACAGCTCGCGATCGAGCGCGCCTGCAAGCTGTTCAACTGCTCCTTCGCCAACGTGCAGCCGCACTCCGGCGCGCAGGCCAACCAGGCCGTATTCTTGGCGCTGCTCAAGCCGGGCGACACGTTCCTCGGCATGGCGCTCGACCAGGGCGGACATCTGACGCACGGCTCGCCCGCCAATCAGTCCGGCAAGTGGTTCAAGGTGCTGTCCTATGGCGTGAAGCCCGACACGCATCTGATCGACTACGAACAGATGGAAGAGATTGCGCGCCGCGAGAAGCCCAAGCTGATCATCGCCGGTGCCTCGGCCTACTCGCGCCAGATCGACTGGGCGCGTTTCCGCAAGATGGCCGACGAGATCGGTGCCTTCTTCATGGTCGACATGGCGCACTACGCGGGCCTCGTCGCGGGCGGCGCCTATCCCAGCCCGCTGCCGCATGCCCATGTCGTCACGACAACGACGCACAAGACGCTGCGCGGCCCACGCGGCGGCATGATCCTGTCGAACGACCCGGAGATCGGGAAGAAGATCAATTCCGCGGTGTTCCCCGGCCTGCAGGGCGGCCCGCTGATGCACATCATCGCTGCCAAGGCCGTCGCCCTGAACGAGGCGCTACGGCCCGAGTTCAAGATCTACGCGCAAGCCACGATCGACAATGCGCGCGCGCTCGCGTCGGCGCTGACGGAGCGCGGCCTGCGGATCATCTCGGGCGGCACCGACAGCCACGTGATGCTGGTCGACCTGCGGCCCAAAAAGGCGACCGGTATCTCGGCCGAGAAGGTGCTCGATCGCGCGGGTATCACCGTCAACAAGAACAGCATTCCGGGAGATCCCGAAAAGTTCACGGTCACATCGGGCGTGCGGCTGGGCTCGCCCGCGGGCACGACGCGCGGCTTCGGCGTGGCCGAGTTCCGCCAGATCGGCCACCTGATTGCCGACGTGCTCGACGGCATCGCCAAGAACGGTCCGGACGGCGATGCGCAGGTCGAGACGCAGGTGCGGGCCAAGGTTCATGCGTTGTGTGCACGCTTTCCGATCTATCGCGACTGATTGAGCGCCACCTATCGAGCGCCAAAGAGACAAAAGGGGACATAGATGCGCTGCCCATTCTGCGGTCACGAGGATACCCAGGTTAAGGACTCGCGGCCGACCGACGACAACTCCGCCATCCGACGCCGGCGCTACTGCCCGTCCTGCGGCTCGCGCTTCACCACCTTCGAGCGCGTGCAGTTGCGCGAGCTCACGGTGGTCAAGAAGAACGGCCAGCGCGCGCAGTTCGATCGCGACAAGCTTCAGCGCTCGATCTCGGTCGCGGTGCGCAAGCGTCCGGTCGATCCCGAGCGGGTGGAGAGAGTCGTGAACGGCATCGTGCGCCGCCTCGAGAGCTCGGGCGAGAGCGAGATCCCGTCGACGCAGATCGGCGAGCTGGTGATGGACGCGCTGCGGGCGCTCGATCCGGTGGCCTATGTGCGCTTCGCCTCGGTCTATCGCAATTTCCGCGAGGCCCGGGACTTCGAGGAGTTCATCTCCGACCTGGCCGAGACCGCGACGCTCAAGGACTGATGCCATGATGCGCGCGGCGCTCGCGCTGGCGCGACGGTCGCTGGGCCGGACGTGGCCCAATCCCGCCGTGGGATGCGTGATCGTTCGCGACGGCCGCGTGCTCGCGCGCGGCCGCACGCAGGACGGCGGCAGGCCGCACGCGGAGGCCGACGCCATCGCTCGCGCCACGGAGTCGTTGAAGGGCGCGACGGCCTACGTCACGCTCGAGCCCTGTTCGCACGTTGGCAAATCACCCCCCTGCGTCGATGCACTGATCGCGGCCGGCGTGACCAAGGTCGTGTCGGCGATGGAGGATCCCTTTCCCGAGGTCGATGGCCGCGGTCATGCGAGACTCAAGGCCGCCGGCATCACCGTCGAAGTGGGTGAGGGCGCGCGCGAAGCGGCCGAAATCAACGCGGGCTTCCTGTTGCGTGTGAGGGAAGGCCGGCCGCTGTTCCATCTCAAGATCGCGGCCTCGCTCGATGGACATACGGCGACGGCACTAGGCCAGAGCAAATGGATCACAAGTGCCGAGGCGCGCCTCCATGGTCACAGCCTGCGCGCGACGCACGATGCGATCCTCGTCGGCTCGAACACCGCGGGTGCCGACGATCCCGACCTGACGTGCCGTCTGCCCGGGCTCGAGCGGTACTCGCCGGTGCGGGTCGTGATCGATTCGAAAGCGCGCCTGTCGCCGTCGTCCAGGCTCGCCCAATCCGCGCGCGCGACGCCGACATGGCTGATCTGCACGAAAGCTGCGCCGAGCGCGGCACGCGACTTGCTGCTGGCCAAGGGTGTCGAGATCATTGAAGTCGAAGCAACACCGCAGGGCCGGGTCGATGTCGAAGCTGCCGCGCGGGCGCTTGGAGCGCGCGGCTTGACCCGGGTCGTGGTCGAAGGGGGCGGGACGATCGCGGCGGCCTTCCTGAAGGCAGGCCTGATCGACCGGGTGAGCAGCTATCGTGCGGGCTTATTCCTGGGCGGCGACAGCCGCTCTGCGGTCGCGGCCTTGGGCCTCGAGGGGCTCGATTTCGCGCCCCGGTTTACATTGGTGTCGAGCCGCGCCATCGGAGGCGACACGCTGGAAACCTGGCGCAAGGCCTCTTAGGTAGAGATATGTTCACGGGCATCGTCACCGACGTCGGCAAGATCCTCTCCGTCACTCCAGGCGGCAGCAAGGGCGACCGCCGCTTCGTCGTCCAGACAAAGCACGATCTGGCGCCGATCCCGATGGGGGCGTCGATCGCTCACTCGGGCTGCTGCCTCACGGTGATCGAAAAGGGCCCGGACTGGTTCGCCGTCGAGGCCTCGGGCGAGACGCTCGACAAGACCCATCTCGGCAGCTGGAAAGTGGGCACCCGCCTCAACCTCGAGCTTTCGCTGAAGCTTGGAGACGAACTGGGCGGCCACCTGGTTTACGGCCATGTGGACGGAATGGGGAAGATCGTGTCGATGACGCCCGAGGGCGGCAGCGTGCGTTTCGTCTTCGAGGCACCGCCTGAACTTGCCCGTTTCATTGCATCCAAGGGCTCCGTGGCGATCGACGGGATCTCGCTCACCGTGAACGAGGTCGAGGGAAATCGCTTTGGCGTCAATATTATTTCACATACCCAGGCGGTAACTACCTTGGGGCAGGCCCACGTGGGCCAAGCGGTCAACCTTGAGGTCGACATGCTCGCGCGCTACGTTGCACGATTGTTGGAGCACGAAAAATCATGAGCGCGCTCGAAAAGGACGCCTGGCGGGTCACCTTCTCCGAAGTGAAGGCCGCGGCCGAGGACATCATCG
>CAIWTJ010000135.1 GCA_903915535.1 Enhydrobacter aerosaccus | reverse complement strand
CCGCGCTACCGACATCCCCGACAGCTCACCCGAGGAATAAACGAGGACGCAGGAAGGCCCCCCGCGGGGGGCCTTCCTGCCATCAGCCGTGATGTACTTTTACTCCGGCCAGCCGATGCAATTTTACTCCGGCGTTGACAATTTTCTTCGAGGCGCGCCTGCACCTGATTCCACAGCTCTCGAGAGATGATGCCAGAGTGCTGGCCCGGGAAGAGCTCGCCCTTGTGCGCGACCTCCCCCACATAGATGGGGTTGCGCAGGAGATAGTACAGCGCACCGCGGCTATAGGTCGTTCCGCCGCGCTTATTGCCTTTGGTCGACATCCATACTTTGCTGACCGTGCCGCTCTTTCTCAGTTCAGCCTGGAGGTCGAACACCACACCGAGCCGCAAGTAAGCCTCGAAAATCTGGCGCACCGTCTCGACTTCGGCAGGGTTAGGAACAAGACGCTTTTCACTGACGTCATAGCCAAGCGGCACGTTGCCGCCCATCCACATGCCCTTGCGCTTTGACGCGGAGATCTTGTCCCGGATGCGTTCGCCGGCAACCTCCCGTTCGAACTGGGCGAACGAGAGCAGGACGTTCAAGGTCAACCGTCCCATCGACGTTGTGGTGTTGAATTGCTGCGTGATGGAGACGAACGATGCGCTAATGGCGTCGAGCACTTCGACAATTTTGGCGAAGTCGGCCAAGGAGCGGGTAAGCCGATCGACCTTGTACACGACAATCGTGTCGATCAGCCCCTGCCGGAGATCGGCCATCAGGCGCTTCAAAGCGGGCCGCTCGAGATTTCCACCCGAGAATCCGCCATCGCTGTATTCCGCATCGACCAACTGCCAGCCCTCGTGGGCCTGGCTCTTGATGTAGGCCTCACAGGCCTCGCGCTGGGCGTCGAGCGAGTTGAAGGCCTGATCGAGCCCTTCCTCCGAAGATTTGCGGGTGTAAACGGCGCACCGACGCGACTGTCCCATTATAAGCCAGGTTTCCGCAGGCCAAAGAACGCGGGCCCCGAGCGCTTCGTGCCAGTGATGCGCTGGGAGATCTCCGAGAGCGACGGATAGTATTCTCCGGAATATTCGAAGCCCTCCACCAGGATGCTCACCTGATGGGTAACGCCCTTCCATTCCCGCGTGAGGAGAGTGCCGGGCTTAAGCCTTTGGCCTGCCTGCGGGGTGTAGTTTGGGTCGGCAGAGAATGCTCGATGAAGTTTGCTAAGACGTCGGCGAATATCTGGTCGCAAGCCGCCATAGGCGCGGACCTGCAATTCGTACGCGAGGCGCCGCCGCAAGAGGTCAGCGCTCTGGTGCTTGGGAATTTCGCCAATCTTCTCCCTCCACAGAATTCGCAGCCCGTCGAGAGGCAAGCGTTCCAAGTGGGAGAGCTCGGCTTCAACAGCCGGATCTGGAACGAAAATCACGACCCGACCTATGGCACGATCCTATAGACCCGTTCCTTGCCTTCGGCTTTTTCGGCGGAGATCTTCAATTCACGCTTCTTCTTCAGGCTTCCTGATATGGCGCCCCGAACACTGTGCGGTTGCCACTCCAGTGCAGTTGAAAGTTGCGCGATCGTGGCTCCCTCTGGTCGGCGCAGAAGAGCCTCGAGTTGATTCAACTTGGTGGTCGGAGGCTTGGCCTTCGGCGGTGTCTTTTTCCCTTTGCCACCTTTAACGGAAGCTTTGGAAGTCGATATTTCTGCCTTGATCATGATGCTGCTCCGCAGTTGGGTGCCGAACCTTCGGCTCCCCATGCATGCTTGCAGTGCCGGCATTCTCAAGTCCCAGGCCGGATATGAGCTTGCCAAGATCGAGCCTAAACGATCATTTCGGGACGATCCGGGCCTAAATCAGCACCTTGCAAAGGTCGCCCAGCGCCGCTAAATCACCCTTCGCTGGCCTAGGCGTCTGCTTGGGGGATAGTTTAACGGTAGAACAATCGGCTCTGACCCGGTTAGTCTTGGTTCGAATCCAGGTCCCCCAGCCAGCGCCCAGTGCGCCGTGCTGTAACCCATTAACTCCGCCCGAGTGCCGGTCTCTCAATATCGATTAGGGCTGGTTCCTAGACCCGAAGAGGGTCCCGGGAGACCGCTGGGATTGTTGGGATCGGACGACATTCCGCTCTGTGCCGGCCGGGGGCGGACGTCGCGCGGCCGGTCCGACTCGGACGATGCGTCAGGAAGACCTGCGAATGGATTTCTGGGCGAGGCATCGTCAGTTTTTTGACAGGCCACGAGGCCAGCTGAGAGGATCGCAGTGCAGATAACTAAAAGCCATCTCATCTGAAAATCCGTCGATGAAGAGTAATGTCCATAAGTCGAATCGCAGTTTGTCTGCGGATTAATATTCAAGGTCATATTACCCGAGTTGAAGTCGGTAGTTCCATCTAAACCTTTTGCCGGCGCCCTTCCAAAGACCGACTGGATCTGCGCCGCGATACCAGCATCCGACACCCCCATTATCGACCACAAGTCGCCGGATAAACCATGAGCTATCTCGCCAATAGCTCATTCAATTGCTGTCGTGCCTCTAAGTCATTGGCGAGAACTTTGTTCAAGAATGCGAGCGCTCCTTCATTGCCTTGCCAAGAGCGGATCAGCTGACTGCGGAACCTCCCGTCTGCTAACCAACTGGTGCGAAGACTGCTGACGAACGCATCCGTCTCGTCTGGCGTGAGGAACTGACGATAGGCCATAAGACCGAGGGTGCGTCCCAACCACAGCGGCCGCATATTGGGAGCCATATCGAGAGATTGCGTAAGAGCGACAACAATTGGACGCCCATTTAATGGATGCTGGAGCTGACGAACTTGCGCCAAGCGATACCACCCAAACCCATTGGCAGGATTGGCAGCAAGCCCCCGAAAAAGGTGAAGCTCTGACGTCTTGAGCAATTGTGTGCGCATTGGGTCGTTGACAGGCGTTTGCTGCGCCAACAGGAGTTCAAGCGTACCCAAGTCAATTAGGCTCGCATCCGACACGTTAAGTGCGACAGAACGCTGAAGCCCCACTATGCCCACCCGCAACTCTGTAGCGGTTAGCTCTTTAGCGTTATTAACCTTTGCCAAAGCAGAACTGGCGGGCATGGCCTCCCAAGAAGCAATAGTCCGCGGCACTGCAAGGAAAAGCAGGGAGCCGCCGATGACTGTATTAAGCGCTCCGACGAGCCATCGCGCTCGCCTCACGGCTTTTTGCCTCCTTCGAGGCTATGAGTGGATGCGGTCAGTGTTGTAGCTGATGGAATACCCATAGTCTCTGCATCGTCTGGAGTTCTTCCACGCGGAGTAACAGTGTCAGGAGCCACGCCACTCGAGTCGCGGGCGGCGGTGCTGGCGCCCAATCTCTTCATTTCTGCCGTGCTACTCTGCCAACCTCACCATTATCGAACAGGTCTTCGCGGAGGGGATTGTTGGAAATAACCACCGCTTTTCGAAGCGGCGTGTCGAATGGCGTGCGCCGAAAAATTCGAAACTCTAGAAAAATCTCTCCGGCACGCGCACGATGTCACCTGGATAAACTGCCGTATCCTCCGTAGCCGGTTCTTCCTTTTGACCGGCACGCTGGATTGTAATTCGGCTGCGGGAGGCACGGTACGTGTATCCGTTGGCGATCGCCACCGCCTGGGCCACGGTCAACCCGGTGACATAGGGATACGAACCCCGTTTCTCGACTTCGCCAAGAATGTAGAACGGCCGCAGGTTAATCAATTCGATGCTGATACGCGGATTTCTAAAGTAACCGCGGCCCTTGAATTGCTCGATCAGCGTTTGCTCGATATCCGCGACGGTGAGGCCCTTGGCCTGCACCCTTCCCAGCAGCCGCACGGAAATGGCCCCCGTCGCATCGACTTCGTATTCGCCCGACGCATCCTCCTCGCCGAACACCGTAACCTTGATCTTGTCGCCCGTGCCAAGCTTGTAGCCGGCCTGCGCCGATGCATTGAACGCTCCGCCGAACGCGAAAAGCGCCAGTACGATCGCTGCCGTCACCAATGACACGAGCCTTGCCGTCACACTTTGTGCTCCCACAGTCATCCCGCAACCCTCACGAGATCGCTTGAACCATATGAAAAGGCCGCCGATTCAACATCGGCGGCCTTCCCATTGGCAAGATAAATCGAATTACAGATGCGCGCCGAGACGCAGCATCACGATGCTTTGGTCGTAATTCGCATTCGTCAAATTCGAGGTCTTGTACACGTACTGGTACGACGGCCCGATGAAGAAGACGTTGTCCGGCGAGTACATCGCCGCGGCCCGAAGCGTCAGATACTGGTCATACTCGTTCGTCGTGCGCGAAATCAGGCTGTAGTCGGCGATGGCATAGTCGCCATGCGCGCTCAGCTTGATGTTCGGCCGAACCTTGTAGTCGACGTCGACACCACCCGAGGTGCTGACGTAGGCCGCCGCATTGGCAAGACCGGCGTCATTTACCGTACGCTGGATGAACGGCCGGACCGAGACCTCGCGGATCGGATTCCAGAAGCCCGTCAGGCCGAAGGTCGGCTGGGCCACCTGCTTGAAGTTGCCGTCGACATAGTCCTGCTGGAGATAGCCACCGAACACCTCGATCGAGGTGATGCCGCCGAAGTCGACCTGCAGACCGGCGACCACGTCGAAGCCCGACGAATCACGGAAGAACCCGCTCGCATCGGGTTTGTTGAGATAGCGGCGCTGGTTCAGGCTGCCGCGAACCCAGGCTTGCGTATCGGCCATGATCTCGTAGCCGGCGCGCAGCGATTCACGCCACTCGGTCCGGTCACGTGCGGAGCTCGCCAGCGAGCCGTTCACGCTCGTGAAATTGTTAAGGTAGTTGAAGTTGTCCATGCGACCGTCGGCGCGGACGCTCAGTCGGTTGAATTTCTGGAAGTAGCCGACATTGGCCGCGATCTGGTCGTACAGATTTGGCGGAACCGCACCGGTGGCAGCATTCGGCGTGCCCGGATCTTCGTGGTTATGGCTGAAAGAGCCACCGCCATAGACATTCCAGTCGCGCTGGATGTCGAAGCGGCCGTCTGTGCCGAACGAATAGTCGGTGAAGTTCGGTGTGTTCGACACCGAGAACAGGCCGAAATTACCCTTGGCGAAGAAGTTCACCATGTGCTGGTTCCAGTCCGAGCGCAGGTTCAGCGACGGCTTGATCAGCTGAACGAAGCTCCCGGTCCGGCCGGCAGTACCGAAGGTCGTGGCATAGATGTTGTCGTTGTAGACTTCATCGAGCTCGAGTTCGGGGAAGAGCTTGAACGATCCGACGGGCATACCTTTGGGATCGTAATTTTCCGCCGCTATGGCCGGAGCCGAGCGCGTATCGGGCCGTTCCTGCCGCAGGGTCGGAGCGGCCGGCGCGCCCGACGCCGACTGTGCCATTGCCCCCTGTGCCATCCCGACGAAAAGTGCCGCCGCCGAAAAACCTCCCAACAGGGAGTAGCTACGCATGTTCATTGGCTCGTCTCGTTTCTTGTGCGGCGGCAATAACTACGCTGGGCTGCCCACGACGACTTGGGCCGGACTCGGTAAAGACAGGGGAACAACGAGAGGAACGCCAGTAAGTATTGCCTGCGCGGTAATTATCGACGAAACACTGGCAAGGATCGGTGGGAGGGACTTGTTGGCCGTAAGAAGTTCATTCGTGACCGACACGATAAGACTGTTGTCGCCCGATTTCGTTAGTTCTGTTGCAACAAGAGTCTGGGCCGTGGTCGACAAGCCACTTGCGCCAATAACACCGGAGACCAGCGCGGAGTTTTTCGACGCGACCAAGGCATCCGCAACAGCCTGGGCATTGGGGCCACCAGCCTGCAACGCGTTGGCGAAGGCGTTGCCGACGGCAGTAAGCGTCGCGGGGTCCGTGATAGTGGTAAGCAAGGCGCTCACTGCCGACGGGTTGCTGGCAATCAGGGCGTTCAACGCCGTGGAATCGCCCGCAGCAGCTTGCGCAATCGCGGTAGCGGCGTCCTGCGCCTTGGCGGAGGGCGGCGTGGCGGCGAACGCCAGAATTGCCACCAGTACTAGGGCAACGAACTTTGAAATGGTCTCGCGCATGGAATTTCTCCCCTAGAGCTAGAGACCAATCTATCAGATCGTACGCAATAAATCCTGTATTCTTTGCAGCAACTTAGATGCCAATGGCAGGGTGCCCGATCGACTGAATACATCGCATCTGCGCCGGCGTCTAGCCACAAGCTATTGATTCTACGCCCAAATTCCAGAGTATGGCAGGATCAGATCGTCTCTCACCCTATTTACCCGAAGCCCGACACGGAAATATGAACGCCACGGGCCGGCCCGCGACGCGTCGACGTTGGTGACTGCATTTCAGTTTGTATAATAATCCTTGTACTTCGAATAGTAATAGACGTAGTCGCCATAGCCGTAACGCGAGTGGCGCCGGACGTCGACCTGGGCCAGCACAATGCCGACTTGCTTGCGCTGATCCCGCATCAGCTTCAGGGCGTTGATCGCCAGTTCACGGCCCGTTTGCTCCCAGCGCACCAAGAACACTACATAGTCCGCAATTTGCGCCGTGATCCGGGCATCGGACACGGCCATGAGAGGCGGCGTATCGATGAAGACTAGATCGAACTGCTCGGACAAAGCACCGACGAAATTGCGCATCGCGTTCGAATCGAGAATCTCCGCTGAATTGGGCGTATTTGCCCGCGCGGGGATGTAATACAGCCCGCTCGATTCATCTCGCCCAATCACTTGCGCCAGGGTCTTCGAGCCGGCGAGATATTCATCGACCGTTCCTTCTGTCTCCGGTACCACGAGAGCCGTCAGAATGGAGGGGCGCCTTAAATCGCAGTCGACGAGAATTACCTTCTTGTCCGGATTCGACCGCGCGATCAGACCCGCGAGCGAGGAGACGAAAGTCGACTTGCCTTCGGCTGGCAGCGAAGACGTTACCAAGATCACCCGCGGTGCCTTGTCGAGTGACCCCAACATGATCGCCGTATAGGTAGAGCGAAGTGATTCGGCATAAGCAGAGGTCGGCTTTTCGATCACGAAGCGCGCCGGCGAAAGCGTGCCCAAGGTGGACCGCGGCAGGCTCGGAATCATGCCGACCATGGCGCGTCCCGTCAGTCGCTCAATCTGCTCGCCCGTACGGAAGCCGCCATCGAGCCGCTCCATGATACCGATCAGGATGGCGCCCAAGATCAATCCGCCGACCATCGCCAGCACCATGGCAAGGCCATAGCGCGGAAAGACAGCGCCGGGTGGTACTGTTGCCGGTGACAGGATGCGCGCATCGGGCTGCTGGATATCCTGTTGCTCGCGCAGTTCTTTGAAGCGCTTCAGGAAGTCTTCATAAACGCCACGGGTGGACTGCGCATCACGCTCGAGCTGGCGGAGTTGCACTTCGTTCTGGCCCAAGCCGCCGGCCTTCTTCTCAAGACTGTCGACCTGCGCCTGCAGCTCAGTCTCTTTTGATTTCGCGGCTTCGGCGTCGCCCTGCACGCTGGAGATGATCTTCGCTACTTCCGCGTTGATGCGCCCCTGAATCTGTCCCTGTTCGGCGCGCGCTTGCAGCAGTCGCGGATGGCTCTCACCATAGCGTTGGTTGAGATCGCCGATCCTGCGCGCCACTTCAGCCTCCTGCGCCCTCAGCGATGAAATCAGGGGATTGACTAGCACCTCGGTAATGCCGCCGAGCGTCGCTGGATTGCGCGCCGCCTGCTGCAGCGCCACGAGACGAGACTCCTTCTCGGCGCGAAGGGTGCGCGCCTGAATGAGCTGAGTGTTCAGTTCCGAAATCGATTGCGAAGCGATGGTGGAGTCCTTGCCGATTGTCAGGCCGGACTTTTCGCGGAATCTGGCCGCAGCGCTTTCTGCCGCCGCAACAGTCTGCTTCAACTCCTCAATACGCTCGTTGAAGAAATCCGTGGCCCGCTTGTTCGCATCCAGCTTGGCCTGAAGCTGATCAACCAAGTAAAAGTCGGTAATCGTATTGACGATCCGCTTTGCCTTCGCCGGATCGATTGAGTCGAGCGCCACGCCGATAACGTACGACCTGCCGCGTGTGGCAATCTGGATGTTGCGCGACAGCGCCACGATGGCGCGCGCGCGCGGGCCGTTGTCGGTTGGGGTTTCTGCTCGTTCGAGAGCGGCCCCGCCGACCCAGCCTTCGTAGGTCGCGCGGATCATTCCGACAACTTGACCGAACACACTGGGCGATCCGGCGCCGTATTCAGGATCCTGATCAAGCTTCAGCTTGTCGACGACACGCCCCAGCAGATATGCCGAGCGTAAGACTTCAATTTCGGTTTGAATGGCAGGAATATCGACAGACAGACCGCCAAGCACGTCCGTGGTGTTCGTCACCTTCGCCTTGCGCGTGTCCAGCATCACGAGCGACGTCGCACGGTATTCCGGCTTCAACTGCACCAAGACAATCCCCGTCAGCGCGCAAACCAGGACCGTAACACCAAGTAGCTGCCACTTCCGACGGTTGAGCATACGCAGGAGCTCGCGCACATCCAGTCGAGCGGTCGTCGGCACGGGCGCAGCAGGGCCGTCCAACTTGTCGAAATCACCCTTCGCAATTGTCGTGCTCACGCTACTGTTCGCTCCCTCTTGTCCATATCGGTCCAATGCCGCCCAGCACCGGCAGACTGCTACCCTATTTGCAGTCGCGATACCACCAGACCGAACGTCGCCACCGCGGGAATTACCGGGTCGGGCGATCAGCTCCCTTGAATATAACGCTCTATGCCGGGCAATACTCCGGTACGAGTGCGCCTAGGATCCCGACGACTTCGGTCTGCCGGCCATGCCGGCAGGCGTCATCGAGCGCTGCCAAAGCCGCCACGAACGAGACCAGGTCCAGGGTACGCGGGGAGGCGACGTTGAGCCGGGGAATATCGGTCGGCGCGACCGATTCGCCTTCATGGAAAAGCTCTTCGCTCAGCTTCTCGCCGGGCCGCAGGCCGGTGTATTTGATCTCGATATCCTTGTCGGGACGGAGCCCCGCCAAACGAATCATCTGTCGGGCGAGATCGGCGATCCGCACCGGCCGTCCCATATCGAGAACGAAGACCCGCCCCCGCAGATCGCTCTTCACCGCGCCGAGGGCAGAAGCTTGCAATACGAGCTGGACGGCCTCTCGAATCGTCATAAAGAAACGCTCGATCTCGGGATGGGTGACGGTAAGAGGCCCTCCCGCCCGTAACTGCCGCTCAAACAAGGGAACAACCGACCCGCTCGACCCTAGCACATTGCCAAATCGCACCACCACGAAGCGTGTCGGCTGGGACTGCTCTGCCAGACCGGCGAGCGCCAGCGCCTGGCAATATCCTTCCGCCGCGCGCTTGCTTGCTCCCATGATATTCGTCGGATTGACCGCCTTGTCGCTCGAGATGAGTACCAGGGCGAGACATCCTGCCACCACCGCCGCGTCGCAGACGTAACGGGACCCGATGACGTTCGTCCAGATTCCCTCGACGGGATTGCCTTCAACCAACGGGACATGCTTCAGCGCCGCAGCATGGAAAACAATATCGGGCCTGAAAGCCGAGAAGCAGGCATCGATGGCCGCCTTGTGCCGGACATCGATCAGCCTCGTCGATCGTTCGAGGGCCGGCCACTGCTCGCCGACGCCGATGTCGATCGTGTAAAGATTGAATTCGGAGGCATCGACAAGGCAGATCGCCGAGGGACCAATCGCGCAAACTTGGCGCACGATCTCCGAGCCAATCGATCCCCCCGCCCCCGTCACCAGCACGCGCCTGCCCGCGATCAGGTCTCGTACGGGCTGCGGATCGAGCACGACTTGCGAGCGGCCGAGAAGATCTTCGACGGAGATCGGCGAAAGTTGCGGCGCGTCAAGCGTCTCCGGTCGCAGCAGCGTTGGATCAGGGCCGCGCGCCACCGTGAGTCCCAGTCGATTGGCAGTCTCGACCAGTGCTATCAGCCTGTCCGGCGAGAGGTTGCGGTCGACGACCACCAGCTTGCGCGGCCGGTCGCCAGTGTCGGAGAAGCGTGCGACGACTTTTTCCGCCTCAGCGATCGCGCCCAAAACAGGTACGCCGCGCAGGAGCGCGCCCCTGGACGTGTCATCCAGTACGCCTACTGGATAATATTCCGAGGATCGGTCGAGACTGCGCAAAAGAATCTCCGCGTCGCGCCCCCCGCCCACAATCAGGATGGGAACCTGGCCCGCCAGCATTGGTCGGCGCGAGAAAAAAAGGCGCCCTTCGCGAAACAGTCGATAGCCGATCCGCGATCCCGACATCAGGAGGATAAGGATCATCCACGCCATGATCACCGACGACCTCGGAATGAGGTCCAAGCGTGACACGACAAAGCCGATCGG
The DNA here is from genome assembly GCA_903915535.1 of Enhydrobacter aerosaccus. GTDB lineage: Bacteria > Pseudomonadota > Alphaproteobacteria > Reyranellales > Reyranellaceae > Reyranella > Reyranella aerosaccus_C. The sequence goes on along the minus strand of CAIWTJ010000135.1, from coordinate 6,165 downwards.
GAGGTAAATCAGGATAGCCAGCGTCACGGTGTAGACGATGTTCGTGAGATCGGCCGTCGAGGCGTGGCGCCAGCTCGTGCGGTAAGTCCGCATGATCAGGAGACTGGCTCCGGTCGCCGTTGCGAACGGCAGGATGCCCCCGAGGAACAACGTGCGAAAGTCGAATTGGGCGAGCGAGCCGTGGCGCAGAATCAAGCTCGCGATAAGGGCGAGTACCGCCATCGCCAGATCGAACGCAAAGGCCAGCAGCCTGATATTGGTCGAGTTAGCGATCCCGCCCATTTGCCATCGCCGCCGCGCGAGCGACGACTTTCCCCTTCCCTCGGACCGGTCTTTAGCCAGCCCTAGACGACGCCACCGCCCCTACTCCTCGAACGGTTCGCCCATGCCGGGAGCGGCATGGGGAACGAGCGGAGCCACGCGGCGGGCGACACGAACCAGTTCCTCTGATGCGCCATACCGGGTCAATAGTCGACTTACCCCTGCCATGGCACGCGCAGGCGCGACGATACGGACAAGCGTCAACAGTATCAATTGCAGATCGAGCACCAGCTCCCCGTGCTCGACGTAAAACAGCCCCAGACGGCTCTTCCACGGGCGGATTAGCTGTCGATAGGCAAGACCGGGATTTGTAGCGCCGCGCAGAACTTCCCCCTCGTCGGCAAAGACGATTGACGCGAAGTCAGTGATTCCGGGCTTTGCTGCCAGCAAGCCCTTTTCAACCGTCGAGTAGCTGGCAACTTCCTCCAGGGTCTGCGGCCGGGGACCCACAAGGCTCATTTCGCCCTGGAGGACGTTCCAAAGCTGGAAGAGTTCGTCGATCTTGAAACGTCGGATATATACGCCAACCCGTGTGATACGCCGGTCGTCCGAAGGGCTGGATGTTCCCCCCAGCCGATCTGCGTCGACGATCATTGATCTAATCTTCACCATTCGAAACGGCTTACCCTGCAAACCGGCACGCTCCGCCAGGAAGAGGGGTGATCGTCGATCCTGCAGAAAGACGAAGAGAAGTACGACAGCGAACAAAGGAGAAAGGACGAGGAGACCCAGCAGCGATGCCGCGCGATCGAAGACCTCCTTCGTCACGGCGCCCTTCGCACGATTCCGTCGCGCACAGCGTTGACGATCGCTTGCCTACCCATGCCATAGCGATTCCGCAGGTAATCCTGGCTGCCAACAACCGTGGCAAATTCGTTGCGAAGCCCTAGCCGCCGGAACACGCGAGGGCGTACGCCATTCTCAAGGCAGAACTCCGCGATCACGCCACCTAATCCTCCGTTGACGCTATGCTCTTCAACAGTGACGACGCCACCGGTCTCCAGCGCTGCCGCGGCAATCGCCTCTCCGTCGGCCGTCGTCAGGGTGTGGTGGCTGAGAACCCGGCATGCTAGCCCCTCACCTGCCAGCTCATCTGCCGCAGCCAGCAACTCCGCGACGATACCGCCACAGCCAATCAGCGTCATGGCATCGCCGTCACGCAACAGGCGGGCTTTTCCTAGGACGAACTGCTCGCCGGCATGGTTGGTTCGACCAGCATCTGATTTGTCGAGGCGCAGGTAGGCGCACCCTTCGGTCGCCGCCAATACCTTCGTCGCCTCTTCGGTCTCCCAAAGGTCCGACGGCGCCACCACCGTCATCCCCGGCAGTGCCCGCATGATTGCGAGATCTTCAGTAGCGTGGTGACTGAAGCCGAGCGGGCCGTAGGAAAACCCCCCGCCAACCGCCACCACTTTGACATTGGCTCCATGATAGCAGGCATCGTTTCGCAGTTGCTCGAGGCAGCGCAGAGTAGGAAAGTTGCCGATGGAATAAGTGAACGCGATATGACCTTCCAACGCCAATCCGGTGGCGATCGCCGCCAAATTCTGCTCGGCCACGCCGACGTTCAGGAACTGCCGGGACCGCAATCGACGATAATCGTCCAAGACCTTGAAGCCGAGATCTCCCGTCAGGAGCATGATTCTCGGATCCACTCCGGCAATCGATGTGAGTTGGCCGATGAATGCATCCCTCATGGAAGCGCGTCGAGTTCCCGCTTCGCCGCGTCATACTCCTCCCCTCGTGCGGTCCTGTAGTGCCAAAGGACCGAGTTCTCCATGAAGGAGACTCCCTTGCCTTTGGTCGTGTGCGCGATGATGCAGCTCGGTCGTGCGGACTCGAACGGGATCTGGGAGAAATCCATTTCCAACGCGGCCAAGTCATGGCCATCAACCTCGCGGACCGACCAACCGAAGCTTCGCCACTTGTCTCCGAATGGCTCTAGTCCGAGCGTTTCAGAGACCGCCGCCAGGCTCTGGATCTTGTTGTAGTCGACCACTGCGACGAGATTGTCGAGCTTGTGATGAGCGGCGAATATCATGGCCTCCCAAATCGATCCTTCGTCGCATTCGCCGTCGCTGAGAACGCAGAATATTCTGTGCTTTTTGCCGGCGATTTTTCCGGCATAGGCCATTCCTGCACAGACCGGCAACCCATGCCCGAGCGATCCCGTCGACAACTCGACGCCCGGAACGCCTTTGTGCGACACATGTCCGGAGAGGATAGAACCATCCTGGCAATGGGTGTCGAGGATTTGCCTGTCGAAAAAACCGCACTCCGCCAGAGCAGCGTAGACCCCGGCACCGGCGTGACCCTTAGACAACACGAAACGATCTCGATTTGGCCACTTCGGCAAGGCCGGATCGATCTGGAGCACCTTGCCAAACAGCACCGCAAGAATGTCGGCCATCGAGAAAATAGAACCGATGTGCGACGTGCCGCCGAGGCTCGTCATGCGCAGCGCGTGGAGGCGAATATTACGAGCCAAGGTCCCCGGATCTTGTTCGTTGGGCCGCGTCACCGGCGAATCTCCGAGACCAGGTCACTCGGATTGGCGGCGGCCATGTCCTTCCATGCGTCGAACCCGTAGTAGCTTCTCACGGCCGTGCTTACATGCAGCACGTCGTCGTCGGAAAGAAAGTGGTTCATCGGCAGTAGAAAGCAGCGCGTGAAGAAGCGTTCTGTAAATGGCAGGCTCTGCGTGAAACCGAGGCCAGACATCTGGTGGACCGCCGCCCCTCCCCATTGCACAATCGTGCCCACGCCGTGCTGCTCAAGGTGCGTGCGCAACGGCTCCCTAACACCGACGTCTACTTCGTAATTTTGAAAGACATCGAAATGCCGGTTGCCTTCGTCTGGTCCGGGCGGCCGGCCGAAATCAGGTAGGCCTTCGAATGCCGCGTGGTAGGTACGTGCGATCTGGCGCCGACGGGCCAACGCCGTCGGAAGGCTCTCGAATTTATGGTTCAGAAGTGCCGCCTGGACATTGTCGAGACGGCTGCCGGTCGACCAAATCGTCGACGTAGGCTCCAGACGCTTCTGCCGGTTGGCGCCGTGATTGCGCATGCGGTAGACGGCCTCAGCGATTTTCCCGTCCCCCGTCGTTACCGCGCCGCCATCGCCGAACCCGCCGAGGAGCTTGCTCGGATAGAAGCTGAAGGCGCCGAAGGCGCCGAACGTACCGGCACGCTGCCCGCCGAACGATCCACCCAGTGCTTGCGCAGAATCTTCCACGACCTGCAGCCCATGCTTTGCCGCAATAGCCCCAATTCGATCCATGTCGCAGACACGACCGTTCAACTGGGTGACCATGATCGCCTTTGTCCTGGCCGTGACGAGAGCCTCGATCCGATCCGGATCCATCATGCGATCCAGACCGACCTCCGCAGGCACCGGTGTAGCCCCACAGAAATGAATCGATTGCGCTGTGGCGACGAAAGTATGCGAGCAGAAGATTACCTCATCGCCGCGCCCGATACCCAGTGCCCGCAAGCCCAGAAGCATGGCGTTCGTGCAGTCGGCTGTGCCGATCGCATATGTTGAGCCGACGAAACGGGCTAGTCGATCTTCAAACTCATCGACAGCAGCCTGGAGAATAATGCCACCCGCCGCCAGCGTCGTTTGGAAGATCGCCGTGAATCGTTCAGGATCCTCAGCAAACGGAGCCTTAAAGTCAAAAAATGGAACTTTCCGATATCGGCCGTTTTCAGACATTCGGATTTCTTTGGCTTGAAGATATATCCCAAACACGAGTCTAACTGAGATTGTTCACCCAGCGCAAACCGCTACGCTCACTTATTGGGCCCCTCAACGCTTTGGCTTCGTCCAGGTGTAACTTCTGGATTTAGTTGTCCGCTTCGACCGGAGGCAGCAGCCACAAAACAACCAGCAGCAGCCAAAATCCTCCTGATATGAAGGCCGTCTGAACTCCAGTATTCGCTAGATCGATGCCTATTGGAGCCATGGCGATCGCGGCCACACGAAAATCTCGTCCAGTTGCCAGCTTGTCTACCAAATAGAACAACACACCGACAACAAATGAGCTTAGAACCAAACCTACTAAGCCAAGATTTGCGTACCAGTCAGCCCAAGTATTCGCGTTGGCCACAACGGGCGTGTCTCTCGCATAGACGAATGTGTGTCCAATCAGTATCGAAACAGCCTCAGAATAGTAAGGCTGAATGTCAAATATCCACCCAAGTATACTTTCTCCGAAAAGCGCAGGTGGATTTTGCGAAAAGAACTCGAAATGGTAACCACTCAGCATGCCGGGAATAACAAAGATTCTCATAAATATTAAATGTGTCAGCTCGAAATTGCCCTCGGCACCGAAACTCAAGTTCCAGTCTCCGATTATCAAATCCCATCCTAGTGACACACCAATGCCAAGGAGCAAAAAGAGAAAGGTCCGAACTGCACTGAACTGGTAACCGGCGGCCTTGCTGTGCACAGTCCACAAAGGTGTTCCAAGAACAAAAGCCATCGCTACGAGCGGACCGCGCGCGGCTGCTGTCGCACTTATTAAGATTGCCAAGAATATCCCGATGGCTATTGGAACAGGCCTCCTATTAATCAAGCCCAGAGCAAGTAGTACTGTTACAACTATGTCTGACGTCCACTTCGTCAAATATGTCCAAAAGAATTCACCAGAATTCGCAAGCCGGTCTCGCAGCAAGAATCTCTCATCGTAGAGATTTTCCTGTGCTGTAAAGCCCAACACGATACCAACTCTCAATGCTGTGTAGAGAACCCAAATGCCAGCCGCGCTTATCAAAAGGGTCATCAGCCAATCAAGCGAAACGCCAGGTCGCTGCACTGCCCGCACATTAAAAGAATACGGCACTGCGAGACCAACCATCGAGAGCAATAGACATCCGAAGAACGGTACGAAATCGCTCAACGCAGCGTCATAAACATGCGGCGCGACTACAATTGTCGATACGTAAACCTGTAGATAAAGAAGCCAAAGTCCGACGAGCGATGGGCGCCTCATTTGAACAGGCAGCCAAAGAGTCGGAAGCACCGCAACAACGACAAGCGCAAAGTCCTCTTGCAGCGACCGATCTACTGATAGATTGCCGGAAAAGTCGAAAACGAGCGGCGAGATGACTGTATGGATAAGTAGGACCGCGACCGAGAAAATGGTCGCGCAGAAGATTACAGCGGCCCGTCGCCAAATAGCTCTTGTGTCATGACCGGTGGATGCAATTGCTTGTGTTGCAACTGACATTAAGTCCTCTGTGCAATCGCCGCGGAAATTTAAATTATTCTTCTACCGATATTCGATCATATAGCTTGATCAACTTAGCGGATTCGGTTTCCCACGAATAGTGTCGGGCAATCGCCATCGACTGCTTCGAGTATTGAACCCATCGGTCACGATCATCGAGAATATCGAAAATACTTGCCGCGATTGTTGCAGGATGCTCAGCATCGACAACATTGCCAATCTGGTTGTCTACAACAAACCGCTTTATAACGGCGGGATAGGGTCCGGCTATCACCGGAGTACCGACCCGCGCATATTCGAGCACCTTTGTCGAGAACTCCACCTTCTCGTACGCGCGCGTTTGACGGTACAACGCAAGGCCTACACGGCATCGCGCAATGAGCGAAATCATTCGCGGGCGTGAAAGGTAGGTGTGGTATTCAATATCTAGCGCAGCCAATCGCTCTTTTACTTTCGATGGATTTGGCAACGTGATCCGTCCAGCAACGATCATCCTAGCTGTCGGGCACCGAGCACGAACCAACGCAAGAGCTTCAATCATTTCCTCGCCGTAGCGAAGTTCATCGATCGATCCGAAATATCCCACTATGCAATCACGTTCATCGTATGAGCCT
>CAIWTJ010000134.1 GCA_903915535.1 Enhydrobacter aerosaccus | reverse complement strand
GTTCAGGCCGAGCCGCCGCTCGAGTTCCGCAACCCGAGCCATAAGCGCGGCGATTTGCGCCGCCTGCGCCTGGATCAGCGCGATCAGTTCTTCACGGGACGGAACATCTGGCGATCCAGCGACCATCCGATTCTTGAATCGCAAAGCGATTCCCGCATCCAGGAAAATCGGCTAACAATCTTGCCGCCGGGAAATGACCTGGGCAGTTATCCTGTTATCTCCTCAGCACAATACTGTCTGCTGTGCTCTGCGGCCAGGTTGTCAGGGCTCACTGGGCCGTCGAGAGCATGCGTAGGCCGCCACGAAAAACGAGATTGAGCCTTCTGTCAGAAGATGTCTTTGCGTTTCGGCAGCGGTATTTTCCCTCGCCTGCCGTTCCGTCGTGCCTTCTGCTCGGTACTGGAACTCGTGGGTCGCGCACCAGATCCGGCGGATGACATAGGTAGTCCCGGATTTGGCATCACGGCGGGTCAATACGTCAACGGTGTCGATGCTGATCCAAGTCATCTCCAGCGCCGTCAGACGCGTGCTCTGATGCCACGGAACATAGATGTGGCCGGTTTCGGAAGGCGAAGGCGGCGGATTGCTCCGGCTGGCCATTGCCATGAAGATCGCGGCGCTGAGCAGCGGGCCGAGGGCAAGCACCAATAGAACCGTCCCTTTGCGCGCCATCAATGCGGTCGCGTCCTTCGGTCGCGGCACGACCTCAGGACTCCCTGTCCGAGAAGATGGCCTGTAGCAAGTCGGGCCTGCGCTTCGTGAGCAGATAGAACCAGGCGGCGCCAACCGCGAGATAGGCCAGAAAAAGCCAGGGCAGCAGGTTCAGTGGCCAGAGCGGCACGGGATAGACGCTGCCGAGGATGACGAAGGTCATTATCAGCGTTCCGCCGCCGCTCACCAGCAAGTGGCGTACGACGAGCGTGCCGGCCTCGAACTGGTCGAGAGGGGCGGCGAGGCAGATCAGGAAATACACTGCAAGAAAGCCAAAGGTCGCCAGGGTACCGGCAAAGCCGAACGCCTCCAGCGGGCCGAGTTGCAGCGTGGCGAGGCCGCCCAACAGCGTGACCGCCGCCGATAGAACGACCGCCACGGAGGGCGTCCGGTGCCTAGGGTGCACGGTCGTGAGTCTGCGGGCGAGATAGCCGTAGCGGGCCATCGAGAAAAGCAATCGCGACGCGGCGTTGAGCGAGGCAAGCATGCAGGCGAGGCCGCTGATCAGGGCGCCAAAATACATCGCTGTTCCGGCCGCCGTGAGGCCCGCCCGCTCGGTCATGACGATGAAAGGCGCGCTGCTGTCGGCCAGCGCTCGCGTGTCGCCCTCCATGACCAGCACCATGAAATAGGTGATGCCGACGAAGAATAGGCCAGACAGCAGAGCACTCATGGTGACCGCCAGACCGACATTGCGCGCCGGGTTGCGCGTTTCACGCGCCAGGGTTGCCGCGCTCTCGAAGCCGACGAAGCTGAACACCGCGAAGGTGAGAGAGGTCATGATGCCGCTGTAGCCATGTTGGCCGAAATCTAGTTGACGCGGGTCGATCACGGTGCCGTGCTGGACCACGGCGACGGTGGTGATCGCTAACAGGATGACGACCGACGCGACCTCCAGTATCAGTCCGAAGCGTGCGGAGAGACGGACATCACGCCAGGCGGCCCAGCCAGTCACGGCGACGAAGGTGCAGAGTGCGGCGTAGGAGTTGGGCATCAAGGCCTTGAGGCCAAGGCTTGCCAATAAGTTCTCGAGAAACAGCACCATGGCCAGCGCGAGGGCGATAGCGGTCGCGAGATAGGCGCCGATCATCAGCCATCCGGCGATGAGTCCGGCGAGCGGCCCCGCCGTGCGCCCGATGTAGATGAAGTATGAGCCCGACAGAGTATGGCGTCGCGACAGGGTGGCGATGTTGAGGGCGACGAAGACGATCCCGATACTGGCTATCAGGAATCCCAGCCACGATCCGCTGCCGGCCAGGCCCGCGACGACTGCGATGTTAAGGGCGGGCATCAGGGTCGGCGAGATGTTCGCCACCGATTGGCCGATGCTGTCTACCAGGCCGAGCGCACCAGTCCGCAACTGCGGCCGCTTATTCTTGACTATCGTCAACGCTTGAAATCCAATCAAAACTGCTAGTAACGGTGCAGGTTTTTTCCAGCCGCGCCTTCTGGGAAGGGAGATGTCCCGCTATTTGTTGAAAGTTTCGGAGCAGGAGACCTTAACCTATCCC
>CAIWTJ010000133.1 GCA_903915535.1 Enhydrobacter aerosaccus | reverse complement strand
TGCCGCGCGCCTGTTCAACTACATGACCGGCTACGCGCGTCCCGAGAAGATGGAGAAGATCGCCTTCGCTCCGGTAACCTTGCGGCCCACGCTCTACAGCCTGATCGACGCCGAGATCGCCAACGCGAAGGCCGGCAAGCCTGCGGCGATCTGGGCCAAGCTCAATTCGCTCGTTGACCCCGACCTGATCGACCGGCTCTACGCAGCGTCAATGGCGGGCGTGCAAGTCGACCTCGTGGTGCGCGGCATCTGCTGCCTGCGCCCCGGCGTTCCGGGCCTCAGCGAGAATATCCGCGTGAAGAGTCTGCTCGGCCGCTTCCTCGAGCATGCGCGCATCATCTGCTTCGGCAACGGCAAGGGTTTGCCGTCGCCCAAGGCCAAGGTGTTCCTGTCCTCCGCCGACTGGATGCCGCGCAACCTCGATCGCCGCGTGGAGCTGCTGTGTCCCGTCGAGAACGGCACGGTGCACGAGCAGGTGCTCGACCAGATCATGGTCGCTAACCTGAAGGACGACGGCCAGAGCTGGGTCATGGAGGCCGACGGCACCTACCATCGGAGGGTGGCGGGCAAGGAGCCGTTCATTGCCCATCACTATTTCATGACCAATCCGTCCCTCTCGGGCCGTGGCAGTGCCGTGAAGCTGAGCGGGGCCGTGCCGCGCCTGGTTCTGGGCTCCTGAAAATCACTCCCAGCCGCGTCTAAATCGCCGCTGCAATCCCGCCCTGTTTCGGCTAGACGGAGCGCGCATGGACGGCCCACAGATCGCTGACGCCCGCCCCGAGGAAGTCCGACCCGACGCAAGCCCGCTCGGGAAGGGCCGCGTCGGAATCATCGACGTGGGTTCGAACTCGATACGCCTTGTGGTCTACGAGCGCGCCAGCCGCGCGCCGCTGCCCGTGTTCAACGAGAAGGTCCTGTGCGGCCTGGCGCGCGGTCTCGATGCCACGGGGCGCCTCAATCCCGCCGGCGTCGAGATGGCGCTGGCCAACATCGATCGCTTCACGACGCTCGCCCACAACATGAAGGTGACGTCGCTCGACCTGCTGGCGACGGCGGCCGTGCGCGACGCATCGGATGGCGCGGACTTCATGGCCGCGCTCGCCAGCCGCCCCGGCATCAGGGCCCATATCGTGAGCGGCCAGGACGAGGCGCGCTTTTCCGGCTTCGGCGTGATGTGCGGCATGCCCGATGCCTCGGGCGTGATGGGCGACCTGGGCGGCGGGAGCCTCGAACTGGTGGCGCTGGGCAACGGCGGCATCGGCGCCTCGAGCACCTTGCCGGTCGGGCCGCTGCGCCTGATGTCGTCGGGCAAGGGCGATCCCAAGAAGACCGTCGTCGAGGCCATCGAGAGCGTGCGCTGGCTGCGCGAAGAGACCGGCAAAACCTTTTATGCCGTGGGCGGCGCCTGGCGCTCGTTCGCGCGCCTGCACATGGAGCAGGCGGGCTATCCGCTGCACATCATCCATCACTACGACATCCCCTCCGACGAGGCGCGCGCCGTGGCGCGGCTGATTGCCGTGCAGAGTGCCAAGTCGCTGGAGAAGATGCCTGGCGTCTCGCGCCGGCGCGTCGATACATTGCCGCTCGCCTGCCTGGCGCTCGACCGGCTGCTGGCGGCGCTGAAGCCGCGCAACGTTGTGTTCTCGGCCTTCGGTCTGCGCGAGGGCTTCTATTATCAGCGCCTCAGCGAGGCCGAACGCGCGCGCCATCCACTGATAGCCTTTGCGGAAGAACAAGGCGCCGACTGGCGGCGCTTCGACCTGACGCCGACCGAAATCTTCGACTGGCTGACTCCGGTGTTCGCGGGCGAGAGCGACGCCGAGCGCATCCTGCGCACCGCGGCCTGCCATCTCAGCGACATCTCCTGGAACGACCACCCGGACTATCGCGCCGAGCAGGCATATATCCGCGTGCTGCATCTGCCGGCGCCGGGCATGAGCCATCGCGACCGGGCGATCCTCGCGATGACCCTGACCTATCGCTACAAGAGCGACCCCAAGTCGGCGACGATCGAAACGGCGCTGCGCCTGTCGGACGGGAAGGGCAGGGCCTTCGCGCGGCGTCTCGGCGCCTGCCTGAGGCTTGCCTACAATCTTTCCGGCGGAGCACCCGGCCTGCTTCCGCAGATCCAATTGCGCCGCACCGAACGCGACCTGCGCCTGATCGTGCCGTCGGCGCAGCAGCGCAGTCTGGGCGATATCACGGCGCGTCGTCTGGAAAGCGCCGCCGAAGCCTTCGACCTCAAGTCCGCGATCGTCTCGGCCTAGACCGGCCGCTTAGACGGGGATCGGTACCGGAATCAGCTTCGGCTGGTCGCCCGACAAGGCAAGCGCCAGGCGTCCTTCGATCAACGCCAGCGCATCGTCCCCGAAGATCTCGCGCCGCCAGCCGGACAGGGCGTGGAGGTCGCGTTTGCCGGCGGCCATCTTGTCGAGTTCGTCGGCGCTCGCCACGAGGCGCGCGGCGACGCCGGCCTGCTCGGCCTTGAGGCGAAGCAGGGTGCGCAGCAGGTCGACGACGGCGCCGGGCGCGCGCAGCTGTTCTGGCGCCTTGTCCCGCGCCGGCAGTTCCGAATCGGGGATCGCGCGGCCGCGCTCGATCGCCTCCATAAGCTCCCGGCCCTGCCAGCCTTCGGCGAAGCCGCGGCCGAGGCCGCGGGTCGCGGCCAGTTCATCGGTCGTCTTGGGCGCGTGGCTGGCGATCTCGAGGAGCTGCTCGTCGCGCAGCAGGCGCTGGCGCGGGATGTCGATGCGCTGTGCGGTGCGTTCGCGCCAGGCGGCCACTTCCTTCAGGATCGCCATCAGGCGAGGCGAGGCGCCGCGCGGCTTGAGGCGGCGCCAGGCCTGCTCGGGGTCGGCGCGGTAGGTGCCCGGGTCGTTCAGCACCGCCATCTCCTCGGCGATCCACGGCAGGCGTCCGCTCTTCTCAAGCTGCCTGCGCAGTTTTTCGTAGACGACGCGCAGATGGGTCACGTCCGACAGCGCATAGGTGATCTGGCGCTCGCTGAGCGGCCGGCGGCTCCAGTCGGTGAAGCGGCTCGACTTGTCGACCTTGGCCTTGGCGAGCTTTGTCGCCAGCGATTCGTAGGAGGCGGCCTCGCCGTGGCCGCACACCATGGCGGCGACCTGGGTGTCGAACAGCGGCGTCGGCACGCTGTTCATGCGCAGGTAGAAGATTTCAAGATCCTGCCGGGCGGCATGGAAGACCTTGAGGACCTTGGGGTTGGCCATCAGCTCGTCGAGCGGGGCCAAATCGATCCCTTCGGCCAGCGCGTCGATGGCCGCGGCATCGTCGGGACCAGGGCCAGCCACCTGGGCCAAGCAGAGCTTGGGCCAGTAGGTGCGCTCGCGCATGAACTCGGTGTCGACGGTGACGTATTCGGCGTCGGCCAGAGGCTTGCAGAACGCCGCCAACTCTTCAGTGGTGGTAATCAGTTTCATTAGCGATGTTCTATAGACGCCTCAGGCGCCGGCGGCAAAGGCCGACCGGGTAAAAGGCCCGATTCCCTTGACTTGGGCGCTCATTCCGTGCCCTTTGCCGGGCCTCAAAACGCGGAAAATCGGTCATGTCTTCAGTCTACAGAACCCATACGTGCGGCCAATTGCGCCCC
>CAIWTJ010000132.1 GCA_903915535.1 Enhydrobacter aerosaccus | reverse complement strand
CGATCATCGCCAGCGCCTCGTCGAGCGTGCGGGCCTGCTTGTCGAGGTAGCGGGTGCGCAGACGCATCTCGATGCGTGACGGCTGGCACTCGACGGCGAGACAGGAGGCTCCGGCCATCACGGCCGCGAGCGGCTGCGCGCCGCCCATGCCGCCCAGACCCGCGGTCAGGATCCATTTGCCCTCCAGGCTGCCGCCGAAGTGGCGGCGGCCCATCTCGACAAAGGTCTCGTAGGTGCCCTGCACGATGCCCTGGCTGCCGATGTAGATCCACGAGCCCGCCGTCATCTGGCCGTACATCATCAGGCCCTTGCGATCGAGCTCGTTGAAGTGCGCCCACGTGGCCCAGTGAGGCACGAGGTTGGAGTTGGCGATCAGCACGCGCGGCGCATCGGCGTGCGTGCGGAACACGCCGACCGGCTTGCCCGACTGAACCAGCAGGGTCTGGTCGGCTTCGAGCTTCTTCAGCGAAGCGACGATGCGGTCGAAGCTCTCCCAGTCGCGCGCGGCACGGCCGATGCCGCCGTAGACCACGAGCTCGCCCGGCTTCTCGGCGACGCCGGGATCGAGGTTGTTCATCAGCATGCGCATCGGCGCCTCGGTGAGCCAGCTCTTGGCCGTGATCGCGGTGCCGGTCGCGGCGCGGATCACCCGTTCGTTGTCGATGCGTGTCATGCGGTACCCTGGAAGATTCTGGAGTGAAGCGGATTGAAGCCGATGCGGTAGACCAGCTCGGCCGGCCGCTCGATGTCCCAGATCGCGAGGTCGCAATCCTTGCCGGCCTCGAGGCTGCCCTTGCGGTCCCACATGCCGAGCGCCTTGGCGGCTTCGCGCGTCGTGCCCGCGATGCACTCGTCGACGGTGAGGCGGAACAGCGTCGCGCCCATGTTCATGGTGAGCAGCAGCGAGGTGAGCGGCGAGGAGCCGGGGTTGCAGTCGGTCGAGATCGCGATCGGCACGCCGTGGCGGCGCATCGCGTCGATCGGCGGCAGCTGCGTCTCGCGGATGAAGTAATAGGCGCCGGGCAGGATCACAGCCACGGTGCCGGCGGCCTTCATGGCGACGATGCCCGCCTCGTCTGTGCGTTCGAGATGGTCGGCCGAGAGCGCACCGTACTTCGCCGCCAGCGCGGCGCCGTTCAGGTTGGCGAGCTGGTCGGCGTGCAGCCGCATCGGCAGCTTGAGCTTCTTTGCCACTTCGAAGACGCGCGTGGTCTCCGCGTGGCTGAAGCCGATGTTGTCGCAGAAGGCGTCGACCGAATCGGCCAGCCCTTCCGCCGCGATCGGCGGCAGCATGGCGCACACCGTGTCGATGTAGGCCGAGGTGTCGCCCTTGGCTTCCGGAGGCATCGCGTGCGCGCCCAGGAAGCTGGTGTGAACGTCGATCCGGCGTTCGCGGCCGAGGCGCCGCGCCGCGCGCAATTGGCGGCTCTCGGTCGCGAGGTCGAGGCCGTAGCCCGACTTGATCTCGATGGTGGTGACGCCCTCGGCGATCAGCGCATCGAGGCGCGGCAGGGCAGAGGCCACGAGCTGGTCTTCCGTGGCGAGACGCGTGGCCTTCACCGTCGACGCGATGCCGCCGCCGCGCTTGGAGAGTTCTTCGTAACTTGCGCCGGCAAGCCGCAGCTCGAACTCCTCAGCGCGGTCGCCGCCGTAGACGAGATGGGTGTGGCAGTCGACGAGGCCCGGCGTGATCCAGCGCCCCGCGCAATCGATGCGCTGCTTCGCGTCGAGTCCCGTTGGCGCGTCCTTGGCAGAGCCGGCGTACACGATCTTGCCGCCGCTTTCGGCGATCAGCCCGTCCTCGACGAGACCGAGCCCAGGCTGTTTCGGGGAAAGCGTTGCCAGACGGCAATGATGCCAGACGTGATCGACGGTCATGATGCGCGGCACTCTACTGGCGAGGGCGCAGCGCCGCCAGCCGGTCGATCTCGCGCCAGAAGCCCTCGATCGTATGGTCGATGATTTGGCGCACCGATTTGATCTCGTGGATCAGGCCCGCGCTCTCGCCCGCCGCGCCCGAGGTGTTGTCGACGTCGCCGTTGACATAGAGCGCGTCGATCAGATTGCCGCGCGCCAGCCGCTCGCGCTTGCCCTCGCTCACCTCGACCGAATAGGGCGTGCGCAGCCCGCGCGAACGGGCGCGCGGCGGGTTGTCGGTCATGATCGTGCCGGTGACGGGCGCGGCCACGATCGCGTTCTTGTAGTTGATATGGACCGGGCTCTCGTGTGACGCCACGAAGCGCGTGCCCATGGTGACGCCCTCGGCGCCCAGCGCAAAGGCCGCCGCCATGCCGCGCCCGTCGACGATGCCGCCCGCCGCAACGAGTGGTACGTCGACACGTTCGCGCACCGCCTGCAGCAGCGCAAACGTGTGCACCTCCTCGGGATTGCGGATACCCGCGCTCTCGGCGCCTTCGACGATCAGCCCGTCGACACCGGCTTCCTCGACAGCCTTGATCGCGCCGCGGAGCGTGGCGGTCGCATGATAGACGGTGACGCCCGCATCCTTCAGCAGCCTGGTGTAGCGCGTCGGATCGCCTGCCGAGGTCGTGACGAAGTGGATGCCCTGGCCCAGCAGCCAGTCGATGATGGCCTTCTCTTCCTGGGGGTCCATCTGCAGGTAGCGGATCGGCAGGTTGACGCCGAACGGCTGGTTGGTTGCGGCCCGGATCGCGGTGAATTCGCGCGTCGTCACCGACAGGTCGCGGATCGAGTTCTCCAGCAGGCCCATGCCGCCCGCTGCCGAGACTGCGGTGACCAGCGGGGCGCGCGCGATCCAGGTCATCGGCGACTGGAAGATCGGATAGCGCGACCTGGTATGGGCGATCACCCTGTTGCCTTCGAACATGGTTGCAGTATTGCGGGGAAGGCACGCGGACGCTAGGAAAGACGCACATAGTTCGAGGAGCGATCGATGGACACGGTGATGCCGCAGACCAGCAACGAGATCTCGGAATGGATCTCTGCCGCGGCGCTCAAGATCGAGGACAAGGTCATCGCCTGGCGGCGGGACATCCACCAGAACCCCGAACTCTCCTACAATGAGAAGCGCACCGCGGCGCTGGCCGCCGAGCACCTGAAGAAGCTCGGCATCGAAGTGCAGACCGGCGTCGGCGATACCGGCGTGGTCGGCATCCTGAAAGGTGGCAAGCCCGGCGGCTGCGTGGCGCTGCGCGCCGACATGGACGCGCTGCCGGTCGAGGAGAAGGTCGACCTGCCGTTCGCCTCGAAGGTGAAGGCGCCGTGGATGGGCGGCACGGCCGGCGTCATGCACGCCTGCGGCCACGATTGCCACGTCGCGATCCTGATGGGCGTGGCCGAGATCCTGGTTCAGTACAAGGCCGAGCTTCCGGGCACGGTGAAGTTCCTGTTCCAGCCGAACGAAGAAGGCCACGAGGGCCGCAAGAGCGGCGCCCAGGCGATGATCGACGACGGCGCGCTTCAGAACCCGACGCCGTCGGCGGTTCTCGGCCTGCACGTCACCTCGTCGATCACCTCGGGCGTGATTGCGCTGCGCCCGGGCGGGCTGATGGCCAGCGCCGACAAGATCCGCATCGACGTGAAGGGCCGTCAGACCCACGCCTCGATGCCGTGGTACGGCGTCGATCCGGTGGTGACCTCGGCGCAGATCATCCTCGCGCTGCAGACGATCATCACGCGCCAGATCGATTCGACCGTGACGCCCGCGGTACTGTCGATCTCGACCATCCATGGCGGCCTGCGCAACAACATCATCCCCGACGACGTCGTGATGGAAGGCACCTTGCGCTCGCACGACGAGGGTGTGCGCGCCGACATCAAGAAGCGCATCGAGAAGACGGCCAAGACGATCGCCGAACTGGCGGGCGGAACGGCCACCTTCTCGACCGGCGAGGGCGTGCCGGTGACCTATAACGATCCGGCGCTCACCCAGTGGGGCACACGCAGCCTGGGCGACGGCGTCGGCGCCGATCGCGTAACCGAGTCGCGTCCCGTCATGGGCGCTGAGGACTTCTCGTTGCTCGCGAAGGTCGTGCCCGGCATGTTCTATTTCCTCGGCATCACGCCGCCGGACGAGAACCCGCGCGAGGCGCCGTCCAACCACTCGCCGCACTTCCACGTCCACGAGCCCGCGCTGAAGTACGGCGTGCGTTCGCTGGCGTACCTCGCGATCGATTACCTGCGTCGCGGCTGACGTCAGCGCTTGGGCAAGCGGTAGCGGTCCTCGGGGTCGTTCCAGCCCTTGAAGTTGGGCTTTCGCTTTTCGGCGAAGGCCGCGCGCGACTCCATCAGATCGCTCAAGGCGCCGTGATCGTGGAGCTTGTCCGCCAGCGCCTTCATGTCGGGCGCGGGCTCGGGCCGCATCTGGCGCATCATGTGCACCGTGTTCACGCGTGAGGCGGGCGGGAGCGTGAGCAGGTGCTCGGCCATGCTCATCGCCGTCGGCATCAGGTCCGCAGCCTCGACGAGCCGGTTCACGAAGCCCAGCTCGTAAAAGCGCTGCGCCGAAAAGCGGAAGCCCAGCGCCATCTCCATCGCGACCGGGTAGGGCATGTTGGCGATGTGGCCGTGATTGTAGCCGCCCAGCAGCCAGCGCTTGGCCTCGGAGACCTCGAACACCGCTTCCTTCACCGCGACGCGCAGGTCGGTGCGCTCGACCAGCATGAAGCCGCCACCCATGGCGAAGCCGTTGATCGCGGCGATCACCGGCTTCTCGAGCGCCCCGGTCATGAACGGGTCCTCGATCTTGGGCCGCTCGCCGCCGGCCTTGCCCTTCTCGAGCGACTCCTTCATGTCTTCGCCCGCGCAAAAACCACGGCCGGTGCCGGTGAAGATCGCGACCTCGAGTTCCTTGTCGTGGCGGAACGCGGTCCAGGCCCTGGCGAGCTCGGTGCGCATCTCGGTGTTCAGCGCATTGAGTCTTTCGGGCCGATTCATCCGGACAACGAACACCTGTCCCTGACGCTCGGTTTCGACAACAGCCATGTTTGTTCTCCAGTGCAGCCAAGGCGAAAAGTCGGGCGGAGCGTAGTGCTGCCCGGGGCGACTTGCAGTAATTTATCGCTGTCATTTTGAAGAGGCCGCCATGCCGATCACCGTCAGACCCTTGTCCTATGCGCTCGGCGCCGAGATCCAGGGCGTCGATCTTTCGCAGACGCTGAGCAACTCCGAGTTCGACCAGATCCACCGGACATTCCTGGAGAAGGGCATCCTGCTGTTCCGCAAGCAGAAGATCACCCGCGAGCAACACATCGCCTTCAGCCGCCGCTTCGGTGAACTCGACCGGCACGACAGCCTCCCGCGCGACCGCCATCCCGATTATCCCGAGCTGCTGCTGGTCACCAATATTCCGGAAGAGGACGGCAAGGAATCGGCATCCAAGTACACCGGCCAGCAGTGGCACTCCGACATGTCCTTCACGCTGGAGCCGTCGCTGGGCTCGCTGCTGCGCGGCATCACCATCCCGTCGGTCGGCGGCGACACCATGTTCACCAACATGTACATGGCCTACGACGCCTTGTCGGACGGCATGAAAAAGATGATCGAGCCGCTGCACGGCATCCATACCGGCCGCCGCAAGGTGCTCGATCCCAATACCGCGCGCGAGCGCGAGCAGAGCGCGATCAATCCGCCGATCGCGCAGCCGCTGGTGCGCGTGCATCCCGAGACCGGCCGCAAGGCGCTGTATGTCGGCGACAAGGTCTCCTGCATCGTCGACATGACGCCCGAGGAGAGCAAGCCGCTGCTCGACTACCTCGTGCGGCACGCGACACGGCCGCAGTTCGTCTATCGCCACCAATGGCAGCAGGACGACATCGTGATGTGGGACAACCGCTGCACGATGCACATTGCGCTGGGCGACTATCCGGAAGGCGAGATCCGCCACCTCGAGCGCACCACGGTGAAGGGCACGCCGTCGGGCTATTACCTGCAATGAGCCTGTCACGACGCGCGCTTCTGGCAGCGCCGGCGCTGCTGCCTCTGGGCGCGCGCGCCCAGCAGTATCCCGACAGGCAGATCCGCATGATCATCCCGTTTGCCGCGGGAGGGACGACCGATCTGCTGGCGCGCGCGATCGGCCAGCAGCTCACCGAGGCCTGGGGTCAGCCGGTGGTCAGCGACAACCGCACCGGCGCCAACGGCGTGATCGCCTCGGAGATCGTCGCCAAGTCGCCGGGCGACGGCTACACGCTCGAGCTGGTGGCGATGGGCCACGCGACCAATCCGCTGGTCTACAAGCGCCTGCCGTTCGACAGCGACAAGGACTTCACGCCGATCAGCCTGATCGCTACCTTCCCGCAGCTCGTTATGGTCAACCCTAAGGTGCCGGCCAAGACGCTGACCGAGCTGCTCACGCTCGCGAAGAAGGCCAGTCCGCCGATGACCTATGCCTCGGGCGGCAACGGCTCGTCGCAGCATTTCGCCGGCGCGCTGTTCACGCACATGGCCGGCCTCACGATGACCCACGTGCCCTACAAGGGTGGAAATCCGGCGCTGCAGGACCTGATCGCCGGCAACGTCGACATGATGATCATCCAGCCCACGACACCTTCGCAGGTGACGTCGGGGCAGGTGAGGGCGCTTGCGGTTTCCTCCAAGAAGCGCAGCGAAAGCTACCGCGACGTTCCGACCGTTGACGAGGCGGGAGTGCCCGGATACCAGTCCGTTGCCTGGTACGGCCTCGTCGGCCCGAAGGGCATGCCGAACCAGATCCTCGAGAAACTCAGCGCAGCGGTCGTCAAGGCCGCGCACTCCAGTGCCGTGACGGGGGTCGTCGACCAGCAGGGTGGCGATGTTGTCGCCAGCACACCGCAAGAGTTCGCGGACTTTATCCAAGCCGAGCGCACCCGCTACGCACCGATCGTGCGTGAGGCCGGAATGATGGTCGAATAAGGGCAAGACATTATTCGGAACTCGTCCCGGGGATGGTGCAACCCGATCAGGCGTAGGTTCGTTTAGAGCGCCGCCTCGGGGCCCCCAAAATCCCGCGCCGCCGCTATGGAGACTGCGGTGCGCCTGCCACGTGTGATTTCGGTTCTTCTCGCGAGTGGTCTTGCTCTTCTGATCGCGGCCTTTGCCCTTTCGGCCTACGCCGCCAACCCCTACGGCCAGGACGATCGCTACGCCGGCAACAACGGCTACGCCCGTCAGCCGCTGCCGCCCTACCAGTACACCGACCATGCCCAGCCCGCCTCGAGCGGCCGCACCATCGCGCTCTACGTCGACGCCGATTTCCCGGACGCCCAGCGCCAGGCGATCGTCTCGGCGATGCGTCAGTGGAACTATGTGCTGAACGGCAATGTGCAGTTCCGCGCCCGCACCCTGCCGCAAAACGCCAATTCCCAGGACATCGCCCGTCTGCGCCGCGACGGCGCCTGGATCGTGGCGCTGGTCGATAGCCGCCACCCGATCGCCCAGAAGGGCGAGGGTGCGCATGCGCTCGCCGTCACCGTTGGCAATGGCCATGACGGCTTCGTCTACGTGATCGGCGACCGCATCGGCGGCCGCGACCTGGCAGGCGTCCTGATGCACGAGTTCGGCCACGTCCTGGGCGCCGGCCACGATCAGGCCGGCCTGATGGCGCCGGTCTATAACGCCGCCGCCGCGCGCTGCATCGACCACGATGCCGCCGCCATGGTGGCCAATGCCCAGCGCGTGCCGCTGCAGCGCATGAACTGGTGCGAGCCGACCGGCTACGATCCGCGCTATCAGCCGCGTTCCGCCAGCACCGCCAACTATCGCTAGGCGACAGTCTCCGGCCTTGCGGGCCCGATAGAGGCCCCCGACAATGCTCCCCGTTCTGGAATGAATGGGGAGTTGTTCGAAATGGCCGAGTTGTCCGACGAGATCTTTGCCGAACTGCGCAAGATCGATACGCCCACCATCACCAACGTGGTGGCGACCTATCCGAAGAATCCCCTTTGCCTCGGCCTGTACAATCCGTGGACCGAGAACTGGTACACGGACACCTCGATCCGCTGCATCTATCCCGAGCTGGGACCGACTGTCGGCTACGCCGTCACCTGCGTCTACGGCATGCCCGATCCGAACTATTCCGGGCGCCTGTCCTTCATGGACGTGCTCGATGCGCTCGAGGCGATGAAGGAGAAGACGAAGAAGCCGACCGTGCTGGTCATCCAGCAGAAGTGGCCGGACGGCATCCTGCAGAAGGCGGGTCTCGCGGGCGAGATGATGGTGAGCTCGATGATGGCGGTGGGCTGCATCGGCATGCTCTCGAACGGCCCGAGCCGCGACGTCGACGCGATCCGCAAGCTCAAGTTCCAGTACATGCTGGGCGGCGTCACCGCCGGTCACGGCGAGATGGCGGTGCAGTCGATCAACGTGCCGGTCTCGGTGGGCGGCATGGACGTGGCGCCGGGCGATCTCCTGCACATGGACGAGAACGGCGCCGTGAAGTTCCCGCCGCACCATGCGCCGGCGGTGGTGAAGAACGCCAAGGCGATGCTCGACGACGAGGCGCGCCGCCTCGAGGTCATCCGCAAGGCCAAGACTGCCGCCGAGGTGCGCGCGGCCAATTCGGGCGGCGCGTATACGGCCAAGAAGAGCTAGCACATGGCCGAGCTCTCCAAGGATCTGCGCGAGGTGCTGGCGAAAGTCGGCACCTCGACCCTGACCGGCGTGCTGAACCGGCGCGGCCTCAAGAACATGACATTGTTCGACGTCTGGCCGATGCGGCCCGAGCAGCCGGCGATGGTGGGCATCGCCTTCACCATGCGCTTCATCCCCTCGCGCGACGACAAGGACGGTCCTACGTCGACCAACCGCTCGATGGTTCAGCCGCAGGCGATGGAAGAATGTCCGCCGGGCCACGTGCTGATGATCGACAGCCGCGGCGACTCGCGCGCGGCGTCGGCCGGCGATCTCTACATCGGCCGCCTCAAGGCGCGCGGCGCCGCCGGCATCGTGACCGACGGCGGCTTCCGCGACACCAACGGCGTCTTCAAGACCGGACTGCCGGCGTATCACCGCCGCCCGTCCTCGCCGCCGTCGCCGATCGCGCATCGGCCGGTCGATCTCCAGCTGCCGATCGGCTGCGGGGGCGTGGCGGTCTACCCCGGTGACATCGTGGTCGGCGATCGCGACGCCGTGCTGGTGATCCCGCCCGACATCGTCGAGGCCGTGGCCGAGGAAGCCTTCAAGAACTACCACTACGAAGGCTGGGCCGAACTCGAGGTCGCCAAGGGCCGGTCGCTGAAGGGCCTGTTCCCGGTCGCGGGCGAAGAGGCCAAGCGCGACTACGAGGCCTGGAAGAAGGCGGGTGGCAAACTCTAGACGGTCTGCAGGTTCCAGCCTTCCCGATCCTTCCCGATCGGTCGGGAAGCCTCCGATGCAGATGCCATGGGCTTTCCGGGCGAGTCTTCCCGCTTTCCGCGCGTGCTCCCCCGGGTTGAATACCGGCTAGACGCGCGCCATCACCTCGGACTTGAAGCGCTTCATCTCGGCCAGGATCTCGGGCACCGTCGTGCCGGCGAAGCCCAGGTCGATGGAGCCGACACCCACTGCGGAGAGCGCCTTGATGTCGCTCACGATATCGGCGGTCGAGCCCGAGAGCAGGCGGCGTTCGCCATCGCCCGCCTTGGCCGCGTCGCCGCCGTGGCGGGGGAAGCGCATGGTGACGCCGACTGCGTTCGGCTCGCGGCCCGCTTCGGCCGTCAACTGACGCAACCGGTCGATCGCCGCGCCCACGCGCTTCAAACTGTCCATCGGGAAAGCGGGATTGTTGGGGATCGGATACCAGGCGTCGCCCATCCTGGCGGTCCGACGCAACGCCGGGCCCGACTCGCCGCCGACCCAGATCGGGATGCCGCCCTTCTGGGCGGGCTTGGGCGCGAAGGAGATCTTGTCGAACGTCACGAACTCGCCGGAGAACGTCGGCTTGTCCTTGGTCCAGAGCTCGCGGAACGCCGCGATGTATTCGTCCGTCACCTTGCCGCGCTGCTCGAACGGCGGCGTGCCCAGCGCCTCGAACTCCTCCTTCATCCAGCCCGCGCCGATGCCGAGCGTCACGCGACCCCCTGACAGCACGTCGATGGTGGCGAGCTGCTTGGCGGCGAGCACGGCCGGCCGATGCGGCACCACCATCACCGAGGTGACGAGGCGCAGCTTGCTCGTGCGCGCGGCCACGAAGGCCAACTCGATCAGCTGCTCGTTGCGCTCGCCGGTACCTGCGTTGGTGAACTCGCCGGTCGCGCTGTACGGGTAGGGCGAACTGATGTCGGTCGGGATCACGACGTGATCGCTGAAAGTCGCGTAGTCGTAGCCCAGCGCTTCGGCGCCGGTGCAAAGTTCGGTCAGCGGGTCGAGTGCCGCGAGGGGGCCCGCCGTCGGAGCAGAAAAGCCGATATGCATGATGTCCCCTCAGCCGAGCGTTGTGGTGATCGACATACTCTTCTTCAGGGTGAGCGTCACCGGCGTACGCTCGGCGATTTCCGCCATCCGCTTCTTCTGGTCGGCGTCGGCGCCATCGATGAAGAGCGTGCGGTCGATGCGTTCGGCATCGCCGTCGCGGCTGTAGTGGATATTGGCCTTCACCGATGTGACCGGCCACTTCTTGCGCTCGGCGTACATGCGCAAGGTGATCACGGTGCAGGCGCCCAGCGCCGAGGCAAGAAGGTCGTACGGGGCGGGGCCGCTGTCCTTACCGCCCAGCTCCGGCCCTTCGTCGGCCTGGAGCGCGTGCGGCGCATGCGCGCCCGTCACGATGGTGGTCGCGTAGTCGACCGTCCCGATGCTTGCCGTCGCGTGTGCCATGCCGCCTCCGGTCCCGCGCGCCGGCAAGGCCGGGCGCGGGAGCCAGTCTAGCGGCGGCGGATTTTCTTCGCTGCCTTCTTCGCGACCTTCTTCACGGCGCGCTTGGTCTTCGAGGCGGCTTTCTTCACCGCCTTCTTCGCGGCCTTCTTCTTCACGGCGACCTTGCGCTTGGTCGAGGTGACCGACTTGCCCATCGCTTTGCGGGCCTTGGATGCCGTCGTCATCGGATGGGCGATCGCATCGATCGCGCTTGCCACCGCGTCGCTCACTGTGCCGGCCACCTGGCCGACGATTGTCTTCTTCGCCATTCGTCATCTCCCGTTTGTCATAAACGTTCGACCCCAACGCCGATAACCCATTGAAGTTGCGGGAGGTTTACTCCAGGGGAGTGGCGCGATCCCTAAAAATGTTGTATATCAATGGATTATTGCCGTTTCTTAGTTATTTGGAGCATCTGATGGCCGTTATTTCCGGCCTTTCCCATTACGGCGAGGAGCATCGCCTGCGCGCGACCTGGAACCTGTCCTGGCCGCTGATCGCGGGTCTCGTGATCTTCCTGTTCCTGATGAATGCGAGCGGCCTGCCGCTGCTGGCCGATCCCGACACGCATTGGCATATCGCCGTCGGGGACTGGATCCTCGCCAACCGGGCGATGCCCCACGTCGACACCTTCTCCTTCACCTTCAGCGGCCAGCCCTGGATCGCCAAGGAGTGGCTGTCGCAGCTCCTGCTGACGGCCGCCTATCATGCCGGCGGCTGGGGCGGTGTGACGGCGCTCGCGGCCGCGGCGGTTGCCGCCACCTTCACGATCCTGCTGCGTCTGCTGTTGCGCGATCTCAAGGCGCCGGTCGCCATCCTGTTCGCGGCGGCGGCGCTGGTGATGATGGAGCCGCACTTTTTGGCGCGTCCGCATGTGCTGGCATTTCCGGTCACCCTGATCTGGATCGCGGGCCTCGTGCGCGCGGTGGAGGAACGACGTGCACCGCATCCGCTGCTGCTGCTGGCGATGCTGGCCTGGGCCAACCTGCATGGCGGATTCACGCTCGGCATTCTCATGGCCGGCGCCTTCGCGCTCGACGCGCTGGTCGACGCGAGGGATGCGGTAGAGCGCAAGGCGCTGTTCCTCGGCTGGTTGAAGTTCGGGGTGGCCTCGGTGCTCGTGGCCTGCGTCACGCCTTACGGTCCCGAATCGATCCTGGTGACGGTGCGCATCTTCAGTCTCGGCGATGCACTCTCGAGTATCGCGGAATGGAAGCCGCCCAATTTCCAGAGCCAGCCCATGCAGGAGCTGATCCTGCTGATCGCGCTCTATCTCGCGCTGTCGCGCGGCGTGAAGCTGCCGCTGGTCCGCCTGCTGATCGTGCTGGGCCTGACGCACCTCTTCCTGCGCTACGCCCGCAATGCCGAGTTGCTGGCGACCTTCCTGCCGCTGGTGATCGCGCCGGTCCTGGCGCGGCAATTTCCGTCGCTGCGGCCGGATGCGATCTCGGAGAACGCCCTGATGCGCCGTATCGCGGCGCTGGCGCGTCCCGCGGGCTCGGGGGCCGTCGCGGCGGCGTTTGCCTTCGCCATCGTGTTCGCTACCGGCATGATCCGTTTCGCCGGCATCACGCCGCCCGAGCAGGTGGTGCCGCAGGCCGCCCTCGACTACGCGCGCGACAACAGCCTGCTGAAGGGCCGGGTGTTCAACTCCTGGAACTACGGCGGTCCGCTGATCCACGCGGGCATCCCGACGTTCATCGACGGGCGCGGCGAGTTGTACGGCGGCGACTTCATCACACGCTACTCGCACCTGACCGGCGGGCGCGGCAGCGAATCGCTCGAGAAGACGCTCGATGAGTACAGGATCGAATGGACCCTGCTCGACAAGGATTGGCCCGCGAACAAGCTGCTCGAGCAGTTGCCGGGATGGCGCCGGGCCTACGGTGACGATCAGGTGACGATCTTCGTGCGCGAGCGCTAGCTCATTATTGCGGAGTAGATCGATGGCTTGGGAAACCGCTCGCCCCCTCGCCGGATTCGGCGGAGGGCTTCTGATCGGGCTCGCCGGAGCCATCATGCTGTTGGGGCTCGGGCGGATCGCCGGCGTCAGCGGACTCGCTGCCCGCGCCCTGGGCTTCACGGCGTCGGGCGCCCCGCGCTGGATCGCCGTGGCGTTCGTGGCGGGGTTGCCGATCGGCGCGGCGATCCTGAGCGGGCTGCGGGGCGACGTCCTCGTCCGCATGCCGGGTTCCGCCGCTTTGCTCGTCGTGGCTGGTCTTCTGGTCGGCTATGGCACGCGGCTGGGGGGCGGATGCACGAGCGGACACGGTGTCTGTGGCCTGTCGCGCCTGTCGCGGCGCTCGTTGATCGCAACCGTCGTGTTCATGTCTGCCGGAATCGCGACCGTCGCCCTGATGCGCATCGCCGGAGTAGGCGGATGATCCTGCGTGTCGTCATCGCCCTTGTGGCTGGCGCCGTGTTCGGCGTGGGCCTCACCTTGTCGGGCATGGTCGATCCGATGCGGGTGCGCGGCTTCCTCGACCTGTTCGGCGGCGCCTGGGATCCCACGCTTGCCTTCGTCATGGCGGGCGCGCTCCTGCCGATGGCCTGTGCGTGGCTGGTGCAGCGGCGATTGAAGGCGCCGCTGGCCGCCCCCGCCTTCAGCCTCCCCGAGACGCGCGCCATCGACGGCCGTCTGTTGGGCGGTGCCGTCTTGTTCGGCATTGGCTGGGGCATTGCGGGCATCTGTCCGGGACCGGCGCTCGCCGACCTGGCACTGCGCCCCATGCCGACCGTTCTGTTCGTCGGCGCGATGCTGCTGGGGTTCGGCCTGCACGCCCTGACGAATCGCGAGCGCTAGCTCTTCAACACGATCCACGTGCAGTGGGCGAGGGCGCAAAGGCGGCCCTGTTCCGTGTAAAGCGCGGTGCCGGAATAAAGCTTGCGGCCGTCCTCACCGATCTTCCAGCCGACCACGGCGCAACGCTCGCCAACCATCGGCGGGTCGATGATCTTCGCGGTCATGCGGCCGGTCAGCGCCGGGCGCGGGTCGTCCGGCATCTGGACCGCCCAGGCGCCGGGACAGTCGAGCGTGCCCCAGATGAATTCGGGCCTGATGCGGCCCGACGCATCGGCGTGGGCGGCGTGCGGCAGGTAGCACGAGAGCGAGTGGCCGCCGCCAGGCGTCGTCTGCCCGAACACGCGCAAGCCATCGCCGACGCCGCGGGCCCGGCCGCAGACGAGGCACTCCTGGAATTCGTCGCCGACGCTGCCGCCGGTTTCTCCGGCCCTGAGCACGGGAGCCCAGTCGGTCGGGGCGGCGGGCGCTGTAAGATGGGCTACTGAGCCTGCGTGCGCTTCACATACCAGCGTGTCGCCATCGCGCAACATCAGCGCGTCGCCGTCGCGCGCGACCTGCAGCTTCCTGTCGATCGGGACCGGTGCGCGCAGCGTGATCTCGACGGTGCCGTCGCCGCCCAGCGCCTCGGTAAAGCGCGCCGCCAGCACGCCGGCAACATAGCCACCGTTGCCCGACAGGCGCGGACCGTTGAAGCCGCGCGGTATGATGATGTCGCTCACGTGCCATCCATTGGCGAACCCTTCGCCGCGCGGAACCTGCCGCGCGGCTGCGGCTGACGCAAGGGGGAGGGCGTGGCAAGACTGCAGGATGAACCGCTTTGCACCGTGGGCGCTCGTGGCGCTGTGCTTCGCCCTGGGCGTCGCGAGCCGGTCGATCAGCGATTCCTTCGGCGTGTTCGTGCCGGCCCTGCAGCATGAATTCAATGCCAGCCGCAGCGCGGTGACGGTGATCTACAGCTTCGCGCTGTTGATGGGCGG
>CAIWTJ010000131.1 GCA_903915535.1 Enhydrobacter aerosaccus | reverse complement strand
GGTCGCGTGCGCGTCGAGAACATGCCGTCGGAGCACGAGCGCAGCGGGAAGGCGCGCTGCAGGGCGTAGAGCGTGCGGTTGACGGCTGTGGCCGAAGCGAAGGGACCGAATTATTCGTTGCCCGGCTGACGCACGCCACGGTGCTTGGCGAGCTGCGGCCACTCGGTGTCGCGGCGGATGACGATGTAGGGGAACGATTTGTCGTCGCGCAGCAGCACGTTGAAGCGTGGCCGGAAGCGCTTGATCAGGTTGTTCTCGAGCAGCAGCGCCTCGGCCTCGCTGCCGGTGACCGAGAACTCCATTGTCCTGGTCGCCGACACCATGCGGATCAGGCGCGTGGCGAGCCGGTTCGGCTGGGTGTAGGAGCCGACGCGGCTGCGCAGTGACTTGGCCTTGCCGACGTACAGAACCTCGCCGTCGGCCGCGATCATGCGGTAGACGCCCGGCTTGCGCGGCAGGGTGCGCACGAACTCGGCGATGATCTGCGTGCCCTCGGCCAAGGTGCCTTCGGGCGGCTTCTCGCTCTGACCGTCGCGCGGCTTTTGTTCGGTCTCGGTGTCGTCGGTCACGGTATGTGGGGAAGTCTGTGAAGAAGTCCGAAGTGCTCCCGGCGTTACAAGGGAGTCACTATATTGACTCAATGTAGGGAGGGTGGCAGCGCACCGCCACCCTCAACCTAGGACATTGTTCGGACTTGCTTATTTCCTCTGGGGACAGCTTCCAGAAATGTGCTGCAGCGACAGGCGTTCTTGTTTTGATCCGATCGTCTGTCGCGCTTCGATGTGTGGATAAAATAGGTCGATTTACAGTACCGATAGCATCCGGCCGACCAGCGGATGACGGACGACATCGGTGTCGACCAGCTTCACCACCGCGACGTCCTCGAAGCCGTCGAGGCGACGGGAGATGTCGGCCAGGCCCGACAATTCGGGAAGCAGGTCGGTCTGATCGGGATCGCCGGTCATCACCATGGTCGAATGCCAGCCCAGCCGGGTCAGCAGCATCTTGAGCTGCCCGTAGGTGCAGTTCTGCGCCTCGTCGATCAGCACGAAGCTGTTGTTGAGCGTGCGGCCGCGCATGAAGGCGACGGGCGCAATCTCGATCGTGCCGTCGTCGAGAGCCGTGCGCAGCCGCTTGGCTCCCATGCGGTCGTTCAGGGCGTCCCAAAGAGGCCGGAGATAGGGATCGAGCTTCTCGCGCATGTCGCCGGGCAGGAAGCCCAGGTTCTCGCCCGCTTCGACGGCGGGACGGGAAAGCACGATACGCGACACGGTACCGGCTTCGAGGGCTTCGACGGCGGCGCTGATCGCCAGATAGGTCTTGCCGGTGCCGGCGGGGCCGACGGCGATCGTCAGGGGTTTGCTTTCAATGGCCTCCATGAGGCGGCGCTGGTTGTCGCTGCGGGGGCGTACTTTTCGAACGTAGCTTTGGTCGCGGTCATTGGCTGGCGGAGTGCGATCGAAGACCAGGCTGTGGACACGATCGGTGTGGCCACGGTCATTCTCGATGGCGTGCAATTTGGCGCGGCGTGCAGCGCGTTTTGCCATTGGCAGACTCCGGAGACTGTTTGAGAAACAAAAAGGCCCCCGCGATGCGGAGGCCTGGGCTGGCAGTAAAAGGCAGGGTGCGGTTGAGAGGGCACACGGCGGCGAAACCACCGGTGATCCAAGTTCCGTCAGGGCGCAGCGTCCTTGGACGGATAAGCAACCTCCTTTGACTGACGAGAGAAGCCTATCGCGAATGTCGCGACGCGGCCACCAGATTTATGGGGCGCCATCCAAATTTCACACTAGGGGAGGTTTAGCCGTTCGAGCGGTGCGCGGTGCCGGTGAAAGTGTTGCGCCATTGCCACAGCGAACGGGCAAGCGGTTCCGCCGGAGCAACGAATTTTCATCGTGCGCCGTTGTGTAGGTGCTGCTTTGGCAGGTCACGAGACCCGCCCGTGTCATTTTAAAAGGGATTCCTATGAAAAAAGCACTGCTCGCCTCCGCTGCCGCCCTCGTGATGATCCCGATGGCGTCCCAGGCCCAGAGCCTCCAGTACCCCGGCTTCTTCGCCGGTGTGGAAGCAGGCGGCAACTACATGTTCCAGACGGGCGTGAACGGCGGCGCCTCCGGCGGC
The DNA here is from genome assembly GCA_903915535.1 of Enhydrobacter aerosaccus. Lineage (GTDB taxonomy): Bacteria > Pseudomonadota > Alphaproteobacteria > Reyranellales > Reyranellaceae > Reyranella > Reyranella aerosaccus_C. The sequence goes on along the minus strand of CAIWTJ010000131.1, from coordinate 20,975 downwards.
TCGCAGATCTACCCGACCATCGGCTATTCGTTCGGCGGCATGGTCGGTTACGACTTTGTCGGCCCGCGTATCGCTATCGAAGGGCTCTACAACAATAGCAAGGCGACGGTGAGCGGCGGACCTGTGCCGGCGTACGGCGCGACCAAGGATGAAATCGCCGTGATGGCGAACTTCTATTACGACTTCAATGCCGGTGGCACGTGGGTACCCTATATCGGCGCCGGCGCCGGTATTGCCTTCGAGAAGAACTCTGCTCTCAACCAGCAGGACAACAGCACCGTCTTCGCGTACCAGGGCATCGTCGGTATCGGCTACAACATCGATCCGACCTGGCGCGTGAACCTCGAAGGCCGTTACCTCGGCACGACCAACCCGAACTTCCAGGGCGGGAGCTTCCAGAACAACAACATCATCGCGATGCTGCAGCTTCAGATGAAGTTCGGCGCCCCGACCATGGCCGTCGCCGCGCCGCCGGCACCGGCTGCGCCGCAGGCGCCGTCGTTCATGGTGTTCTTCGATTGGGATCGTTCGGACCTGTCGGGACAGGCTCTGACCACGATCCGTCAGGCCGCAGGGTCCTACAAGACCAAGGGCTCGGCCCGCATCACCGCGACCGGCCATACCGACAAGTCCGGTCCGGACGACTACAACATGGCGCTGTCGCTGCGTCGTGCGAACACGGTCAAGGATGCGCTGGTGCGTGAAGGCGTGCCGGCCGGCGTGATCTCGGTTGTCGGCCGTGGTGAGCAGCAGCCGCTGGTGGCGACTGCCGACGGTGTGCGCGAGCCGCAGAACCGCCGCGTCGAGATCGTCGTTCAGTAAGACTTCGTTCGCTTGCTTGAGGAACGGCCGGGCCAAAAGCCCGGCCGTTTCTTTTTGCGCTAGAGGCGCCCGCCGCGGATCAGCCGCGGCAGGTCGCCGACCCTTCCCATCGCATGACGCACGAAGAAGCGGCGCAGCGACGGTACGCGATTGACCCCGGCCAAGCCGATGTCTCGCAGCAGGCGCAGCGGCTTGATGTCGTTGGAGAAGAAGCGGTTCAGCAGGTCGGTGGCGGCGACCATCGTGAAGTTGTCGGCCCGGCGCCACTGCGCATAGCGCTCGAGCGTGTCGCCCGCGCCGATGTCGAGGCCCAGCCGCTTGGCGTCGATCAGCACCTCGACCAATGCCGCGATGTCGCGGACGCCGAGATTGTACCCTTGGCCCGCGATCGGATGGATGCCGTGCGCGGCGTCGCCCACCAGCACCAGCCGCCGGTCGATGTAGCGGTCGGCATGGACGAGGCTCAGCGGATACGACCAGCGCGGACCGATCGTGTCCACGGCACCCAGGAAATCGCCGAAGCGGCGCGCGAACTCCGCCTGGAAGCGCCCGGGATCGAGCGCGAGCAGGCGTTGCGCGAGCGGCGTGCGCTCCGTCCACACGATCGACGAGCGATGCTCTCCTTCGGCGCTGTCGCGCATCGGCAGGACGGCGAACGGTCCGCCCGGCAGGAATTTCTCCTGCGCGACGCCACGGTGTGGCTTCTCGTGGCGCGCGACGAGCACGATGGCGGTCTGGTTGTACGACCAGGCACGCGCACCGATGCCGGCATCCTCGCGCGTCGAGCCGGCGCGGCCCTCGGCCGACGCGGCCAGGCACGCCTTCAGGACACGGCCGCTCTTCAAGGTGACCAGGGCGCGGTGCAGGTCGCGATCGAGATCCACGACTTCATCCGGCGCGATGAGCTCGACAGGGGGGCAGGCTGCCAGGCCACGCAGGACAGCCGCGCGCAGCACGCGGTTCTCGACGATCCAGCCCATCGGCACGGCCGTCTCGCCTTCGGCCGCGGCCTCGCGATGATCGAAATGCAAGAACAGTGGACTGGCCTTGCCGTCGTGGCCCGCGTCGGAAATGCGGATATCCAGGATGGGTTCGGCCTCGGGCGCGATTTCGTTCCAGACGCCCAACGCCTCGAACAGTCGTTGGCTCGTCGACGTGACGGCCGTGGTACGTCCGTCGAATCCCGCTTCAGTCATACTGTCGAGACGCGCCCGGTCGATCAGGGCGGTGCGCAGTCCGCCCTGTCCGGCGGCAAGCGCCAGCACGCTGCCGCTCAGCCCGGCGCCGATCACGGCTAGATCGAAGGAGTGGTTATCCAAGGGCTTATTCATGCGGCGGGGAAAATGGCAGGGCCTGCCGTGTTGCGCCAGTGCCCGGAATTTGGGCATACACAATGGCGGCAAAGTCGTGGAAAAGCAGGGGTTTGGCGCTGGCACGCCCTTTGCGAGTGCAGGCGCAACGCGGCGGTATCCCGAACCGCCAGGGGTGGAGGCGTAGGAAATGAAAATGGTGATGGCGATCTTCAAGCCCTTCAAGCTTGATGAAGTTCGCGACGCGCTGACCGGCCTGGGCATCCAGGGCCTGACGGTGAGCGAAGTGAAGGGCTTTGGCCGACAGAAGGGCCAGACCGAGATCTATCGCGGCGCCGAATATGCCGTGAGCTTCCTGCCCAAGATCAAGATCGAGGTCGTGATCGACGATGCGCTCGTGGAGCGCGCGGTCGAGACGATCCGCAAGTCCGCCGGCACCGGCAAGATCGGCGACGGCAAAATCTTCGTCACCTCGGTCGAACAGGCCGTCCGCATCCGCACCGGTGAATCCGGCGCGGACGCGCTGTGATGTTCTGTGGGGAAAGACCGATGACCGCCATGTTCCGCAAGATCCTCGTTTCAGCCGGTAGTGCCGGCGCGCTTCTTTTGCCGGCGGCGGCCTTCGCCGCCGACAAGCCCAAGATCGATTCCGGCGACACCGCCTGGATGCTGACCTCGACCGCGCTGGTGCTGATGATGACCATCCCGGGCCTCGCGCTCTTCTACGGCGGCATGGTGCGCAAGAAGAACGTGCTGGCGACGATCGTACAGAGCTTCGCGATCACCTGCCTCGTGTCGGTGCTCTGGATGGTGCTGGGCTACAGCCTGGCCTTCACCACGGGCAGCACGGTGCTGGGCGGTTTGAGCCGCGTGTTTATGGCTGGCCTCACGGTCGACGGCGTCTCGGATCTCGCCAAGACGATCCCCGAGACGGTCTACATGTGCTTCCAACTCACCTTCGCCATCATCACGCCGGCCCTGATCGCCGGCGCCTTCGCCGAGCGCATGAAGTTCTCGGCGATGATGTGGTTCATGGGCCTGTGGTCGCTCGTGGTCTATGCGCCGATCGCGCACTGGGTGTGGGGCGGCGGCTTCCTGGGCGACTGGGGCGTGCTCGATTTCGCCGGTGGCACGGTGGTGCACATCAATGCCGGCGTCGCGGGCCTCGTCTGCGCGCTGGTGCTGGGCAAGCGCAAGGGCTTCGGCGTCGAGAACATGGCGCCGCACAACCTAGTGCTCTCGGTGATCGGTGCGTCGCTGCTGTGGGTCGGCTGGTTCGGCTTCAACGCCGGTTCGGCAACGGCTGCCAACGGCAGCGCCGGCATGGCGATGGCCGTGACGCAGTTCGCCACGGCTGCTGCCGCTCTCGCCTGGATGTTCGCGGAGTGGATGACGCGCGGCAAGCCATCTGTGCTGGGCGTGATCTCGGGCGCCGTTGCGGGCCTCGTGGCGATCACGCCGGCCTCGGGCTTCGTCACGCCGGCGGGCTCGCTCGCCATCGGCATCGTGGCGGGCCTGGTCTGCTTCTGGGGCGCGACCGGCCTCAAGCATGCGATGGGCTACGACGACTCGCTCGACGCCTTCGGCGTGCATGGCATCGGCGGCTTCGTCGGCGCCATCCTGACCGGCGTATTCGCGGTCGAGGCGATCGGTGGCGATGGCCACAAGGGCCTGATCGACGGCAATGCCGGGCAGGTGCTGACCCAGCTGTGGGGCTGCCTCGTCTGCATGGCGTGGTGCGCGGTGGCGACCTTCGCGATCCTGAAGCTGGTCGATGTGTTGATTGGCCTGCGCGTCACCTCCGAGGAAGAGGTCGAGGGCCTCGACATCAATCTGCACGGAGAGACCGTGCACTAGACCGCTTTTCAGATCGGGAACCCAACTCCTCCCTGGTTCCCTCCCCCGCCGCGCCGGTATGCGGCGGCGACTTTGGCCCGGCGGCCTCCCCGCCGGGCCTTTTTCTTGACCGCACGGCATGCCAGTCTGCGGCCTCAAGCCGAAAGGCAGGAGGAAGCACCGCATGAAACTCGTGTCCGCGATCATCAAGCCGTTCAAGCTCGACGAGGTGCGCGACGCGTTGACCGGGGTCGGCGTCGCCGGCCTTACGATCAGCGAAGTGAAGGGTTTCGGCCGCCAGAAGGGGCAGACCGAGATTTATCGTGGCGCCGAATATCTCGTGAGCTTCCTGCCCAAGGTGAAGGTCGAGATCGTGGTCGACGACTCCCAGGTCGAGCGCGCCGTCGAGGCGATCCAGAAGGCCGCCCACACCGGCAAGATCGGCGACGGCAAGATCTTCGTCAGCCCCGTCGAGCAGGCCGTCCGCATCCGCACCGGCGAGGCGGGCTCCAACGCGCTGTAGGGCGCCGGATGGGCATTTCGTAGGGACAAGACCTGCGCCTTCAACCGCTTGTGCTTGATATCTCAAGAAGACGCTCTATTGCCTTGTTGTAAAAGGCTTATTTGTCTCATAGAATGAGGCAATTCCAAGACCGGTAGGACCCCCTCCCACCGGCTCGCTGCGCTGCCCGGCCGGCAACGGCCCAACGGATGGTCTGAATGTTCAATCCGCGCCTGACGGAAACGCTGTCCGACTTCCCGTTCGCGCGGCTGAACGCCCTTTTGGCCCCGATCGCGCCGCCGGCGAACCTGTCGATGATCAACATGTCGGTCGGCGAGCCGCAGGGGGCGATGCCCGCCTTTGCCCGCAAGATCGTCAACGACGAGATCGACGGCTGGAACCGCTATCCGCCGAACCAGGGGCTGCCGGAACTGAACCAGGCGATCTGCGATTGGCTGACGCGCCGCTACAAGCTGCCCAAGGGTCTGCTCGATCCTGCCCGCCACGTCCACCCGACGGCCGGCAGCAAGGAAGGCGTCTACATCATCGCCTCGGTCGCGACGCCGCAGCAAAAGGCCGGCGGCAAGCCGATCGTGGCGCTGCCCAACCCGTTCTATCAGGCCTATCTCGGCGGCGCCGTGATGTCGGGCGCCGAGCCGTTGCTGGTCAATGCCACGGAGGCCAACGGCTTCCTGCCGGACTACGAAGGCCTCGACGAGCAGACGTGGAAGCGGATGACCGTCGCCTATCTCTGCTCGCCCGCCAATCCGCAGGGCGCGATTGCGGGCAAGGAATATCTCCAGAAGCTGCTGCGGCTCTGCCGCAAGCACGACACTGTGCTGGCGGTCGACGAGTGCTACGCCGAGATCTACACCGGCGCGGCCCCTCCGGGCGCGCTCGAGGCGGCGCTCGAGATCGACGAGACCGGTGGCAAGGACCCGTTCCACAATCTCGTGGTCTTTCATTCGCTGTCCAAGCGCTCCAATGCGGCCGGCCTGCGCTCGGGCTTCGTCGCGGGCGATCCCAAGATCGTCGCCATGATCCTGCGCTGGCGCACCTACGGCGGCCCGCAGATCCCGATCGCCGTCCAGAAGGCCTCGGTCGCGCTGTGGAACGAGGAGACGCATCCCGTCACGACGCGCGAGTGGTACGTCAAGAATTTCAGGATCGCCGAGCAGATCCTGCATAACCGCTTCGGCTACTACACGCCGGGCGGCGGCTTCTTCCTGTGGCTCGATGTCGGCAACGGCGAGGAAGCCACGCGCAAACTGTGGCGAGAGGCGCATGTGAAGGTGTTGCCGGGCGCTTACGCCTGCCGTGAGACCGATGGTGTCAACACGGCCGAACGCTACATCCGTGTGGCGCTTGTGCACGATGAGAAAACCACGCGCGAGGGGCTGGGCCGCCTCGCGTCGGTCCTGTGAGGCAACGCCAATGGCCATGATGGGCGCCACTTCCCCGCGGAAGATGACGATCCTGCCGGAAGGCGGGCGCGACTTCCTGCGGCGGCGCATGATGGAACTTGTGGGCGCTGTGATCGCCGTGCTCGGCGTCATGCTGTTGATGGCGATCTTTACTTTCAACGCCGCCGACCCGTCGCTCAACCACGCGACCGGCGTGGCGCCGGCCAACCTGATGGGCCTGCCGGGCGCCTATGTCGCCGACCTTCTGCTGCAGACCTTCGGCCTCTCGATCTGCCTGGTGCCTGTGGCGCTGATCACCTGGGGCGTGCGTATGCTGCGCACCCACCATCTGGGATTCTTCGGATTGCGGCTCTCGCTGCTGCTGCTGTCGCTGCTGATGATGAGCGTGGCCTGCGTCGGCCTGGGCGATGTCGGTGGCGCGGCGACCCATGCCGGTGCGGGCGGTCTGGTCGGCATGGCCCTGATCGGCCGCTTCCGCGAATTCGTGCTCAGCCATTCCAGCGGCGGCAGCCTCGCGCTGATCGAACCGGGCTGTGCCGCGCTCGCCTTCATCGCGATGACGCCCGCGCTCGGCATGAACCGCACGGACCTGCCGCTGATCTTCCGTATCCTGCGCGCGCCCTTCATCGGCTGCGTCTGGCTGATGCGTGCCGGCGTGGGCCTGTGGCGCGGCAAGCCGCAATCGCTCGAGGACGAGATCGAGCCCCCCGCGCCGTCGGTCGGCTACGGCGAGATCCCGGGCGAGATCGATGCCAGCCAATACGATCCGGATGCACAGTATCTTCGCCGCGAGGAAATCCCGGAAGAGGGCGTGACCCTGCCGGCGCGCGAGTCGCTCCTGGTCGACGCGCCCTACGCGCCGATCGAGCGCCAGGCGCCGGAAATTCCCGAAGCGCCGGTTGAGCTCCATCCGCACGCACCGCCCGGCCTCGACGTGGAAGCGCCTGTCGAATCGGTGCGCGAGCGCACGCTGTTCGACCGGCTGGCGGGGCTGCGGATCGAACCGATCTTCTCGCGTCGTCCCAAGGTCGAGGCGGCGCCCGTCGCGGCGGAACTGCCTGAGGAAGTCGTGGCCTTCGCTCCCGGCGCCGAGCCGACGCAAATCATGCCGCGTCCGGTGCCTGAGGCACTGGAGGACGACGGAGTCGAAGAGGACGAAAATCCGTTCACGCCCGACTCGATCGACGCCGAGCCTGTGGCGCCGGTGGGGGCCGGCGCCCCCGGCGTGAAGATCGTTCCGCGCAAATCGACCGTGGCGCTCGGCAAGCGCGCCGCCAAGGCCGGCCAGCGCGAGCTGGATCTCGGTGGCACCTATCAGCTCCCGCCGCTCGATCTGCTGTCGCTGCCGTCGCGGGTGCAGACCGAGACCAAGATCGACGAAAGTGCGCTGGAGCAGAATGCGCGCCTGCTCGAAACCGTGCTCGACGATTTTGGCGTCAAGGGCCAGATCGTGAAAGTACGCCCCGGTCCCGTCGTGACGCTCTACGAACTCGAACCGGCGCCCGGCACCAAGGCCAGCCGCGTCATTGGCCTGGCCGACGACATCGCCCGTTCGATGAGCGCGGTGTCCGCCCGCGTCGCCACCGTTCCCGGCCGCAATGTGATCGGTATCGAGCTGCCCAATGCCAAGCGCGAGACGGTGTTCCTGCGCGAGCTGCTCTCGACCAAGCACTACGAGGACAATCGCCTGGGCCTCCCGCTGGCTCTGGGCAAGGATATCGGCGGCGATCCGGTGATCGCCGACCTCGCCCGCATGCCGCATCTGCTGATCGGCGGCACGACCGGTTCGGGCAAGTCCGTCGCCGTCAACACCATGATCCTGTCGCTGCTCTACCGGCTATCGCCGGACAAGTGCCGCTTCATCATGATCGATCCCAAGATGCTGGAACTCAGCGTCTACCAGGACATCCCGCATCTTCTCACGCCCGTCGTCACCGAGCCGCGCAAGGCCATCGTCGCGCTGAAGTGGGTCGTGCGCGAGATGGAGGATCGCTATCGCGCGATGAGCGCCCAGGGCGTGCGCAACATCGCGGGCTACAACGAGAAGCTGATCGAGGCCGCACGCAAGGGTACCTCGCTCGTCCGCAAGGTGCAGACCGGCATCGATCCCGAGACCCGTCGTCCGACCTTCGAGGACGAGGAGATCGACCTCAACCCGCTGCCCTTCATCGTGGTCATCATCGACGAGATGGCCGACCTGATGCTGGTCGCGGGCAAGGAGATCGAGGCTGCCGTCCAGCGCCTGGCGCAGATGGCGCGCGCCGCCGGCATCCATGTCGTGATGGCGACGCAGCGTCCGTCGGTCGACGTTATCACCGGCACTATCAAGGCCAACTTCCCGACCCGCATCTCCTTCCAGGTCACGTCCAAGATCGACAGCCGTACCATCCTGGGCGAGCAGGGAGGCGAGCAGCTGTTGGGCCAGGGCGACATGCTCTACATGGCCGGCGGCGGCAAGATCGCGCGCGTGCACGGCCCGTTCGTGTCGGACACCGAGGTCGAGGACGTGGTGCGCCATCTCCGCGCCCAGGGCGCGCCGGCCTATATCGAAAGCGTCACCGACGATCCCGATGGCGAAGAGGGCGGCCTCGGCCTGCCGGGCGAGGGTGGCGAGGAGGTCGAGAGCGATCAGCTTTACGACCAGGCAATCGCCCTGGTGGCCCGCGAGCGCAAGTGCAGCGTGAGCTTCATCCAGCGCTACCTGCAGATCGGCTACAACCGCGCCGCCCGCATCGTCGAACGCATGGAAAAGGAAGGCGTCGTCAGCAGCGCCAACCACGTCGGCAAGCGCGAAGTGCTGGCGCGCGACATCGATGACAGGACGCGGTAATCAGCATCGGCATCCGCCATTGATTTCGTCGGATAAGACGTCATCCTCCTGACGCCACTTTCCGGGTACTATTGCGGCCGGTCACAATCAGTCAGGCGGGAGCTGGGATCGACATGAAGGCACTTCTTTGCGGCGTCGCGCTCGCATTCACGCTTCACGGCGCGGCACTGGCGTCCGACCAGCTGGCCGAGGTCTTCCCGCAGGGCGGCGACAAGTTCAACTACGTGCTGACCACGCGGACTCCGGCCACGATCAAATACGGCGTGATCCTGATGCCGGGAGGCAACGGGCGCATGAACCCGCGCATGGAAGGCGCCAACATCGCTTTCGCGGGAGGCGGCAACTTCCTGATTCGCTCGCGTGAGACGTTCGCCGGCCCCGAGTTCGTGGCGGCTTCGACCGATGCCACAACGACGCCCGCCCGCATCCTGGCGATCGTGCAGGACCTGGAGAAACGCTACGGCAAGATCGCGATCTACGTGGTCGGTACCTCGCGCAGCACCGAAAGCACCATGTCGCTGGCCAAGTCGCTCGATGGCCAGGTGGCGGGCTTCGTCCACTCCTCGTCGATGAACGCGATCTCGAGCTTCGATCCGCGTGCTCTCAAGAGCCGCAACCTGATCGTCCTGCACAGGAAGGACGCCTGCCGCGTCACCAGCCCCTCCTCGGGGGCATCCTCGCACAGCAAGTACGGCACGGAGCTGATCGAGATGGATGGCGGAAAATCCACGGGCGACGACTGCGAGGCCTTCGCCCATCACGGCTACTACGGCATCGAGGCCGAGACCGTGGCGAAGATCGAAGACTGGATACAGGCCGGCAAATAGCACTCAGCCTGCCGAGGCGAGCTCTTCGATCCGGGCCTGGGCCAGGCTTGCAAAGGACCCGTGCGGATATTTCTCGAGGTAGGCAGTGTACATCGCGGGATTGTCGCTGTTCTTGACCGAATCCCAGAAGGTGAGCTCGGTCTCGTCGGCGGCGGGATTCTCGGGAACGGGCGTGGCCTTCGCCTCCATCAGCGCCCTCCGGCGTGTGTCGGCGAGGGCGGCGAACGATCCGTCCGGATACTGCACGAGATAGGCCGCGAACTCGGCCGGGTCGGTGCTCTCCTTGATCGATTCCCAGAAGGCCAGTTCCATGGTCGCGAGATCCTGCTCCGGAGCCGGGGGTACGGTGGCCTCGGCCTGTTCGGCCATCAGCGCATCGCGGCGTGCTTCGGCCAGCGCGGCGAAGACGCCGTTGGGATACTGCTCGAGATAGGCGGTGAACTCGGCGGGATCCTTGCTCTCCTTTATCGTGTCCCAGAACGGCAATTCGAAGGGCGCCGGCATGCTGACGGCGGGCCCAGACGAGGGGGCCGGCGTCGAGGCAAGGCCCAGCGGCGGATCTGACATGGCGGCATCGGGCGCGCCTTCCTCCAGGCCGTGCAGGCGGAACGCGCGGATAGGCTGGGCGATGTTCTTCACACTCTGCTCGCCCAGGTCCTCGAAGGCGTAGCGGCCCATCTTGCGCACGTGATCGCGCACGCCGCGCGAGACGCAGATGCCGCCGGGACTTGCGAGCGTTTCGAGCCGGGCGGCGATGTTGACGCCGTCGCCGAAGATATCGCCGTCCTTCACCATGACGTCGCCGACGTTCACGCCGATGCGAAACTGCATTCGCTGTTCCGGGGGCTGGTCGTCGCCGGACGCGGCAACGCCCGCCTGGATCTTCACCGCACAGTCGAGCGCATCGACCACACTGGAGAATTCCGCGAGGATGCTGTCGCCCGCGGTGCCGGTGATACGGCCCTTGTGACTGGCGATCAGTTCGTCTGCAACGACGCGCAGGCGCGACAGCGTGGCAAGGGCCGCCGCCTCGTCGCGCTCCATGTGGCGGCTGTAGCCCACGATGTCGGCGGCGAGGATGGCGACGAGCCGGCGTTCGAGACGGGGGGCTTCCAAGGCGTGCTCCATGGGTTGGACGGTGGCTTTTCGTCCACTCCTGCAGCACACCCAACGTTCCGGTCGATCAGTCGTTCCGGCGCCGCCGCCGTTTCAGGGTTTCCAGCGCAGGAAATTGCCGATCAGCCGCAGGCCCGTGGCCTGGCTTTTCTCGGGGTGGAACTGCGTGCCGGCGAGATTGTCCCGGCCGACCATCGCGGTCAGGCGGCCGCCGTATTCGGTCGTCGCCAGCACGGTCTCGGCCTTCGAGGCCTTGAGATGGAAGGAATGCACGAAGTAGGCGTGGTCGTTGGCCGCGATGCCGTCGAGCAGCGGATGGGTCCTGAGGTCGAGCAATTCGTTCCAGCCCATGTGCGGGATCTTGAGTGTCTTGTCGGAAGGGGCGATGCGCACCACGTCGCCCGCGATCCAGTCGAGCCCGGCGTGGATGCCATACTCGACGCCGCGGCTGGCCATCAACTGCATGCCGACGCAAATGCCGAGGAACGGCTTGCCCCTGTCGATGACTTCTCGCTGCAGGGTGTCGACCATGCCGGCCACGCCATAGAGTCCGGCGCGGCAATCGGCGAATGCGCCGACGCCCGGCAGCACGATGCGGTCGGCGGCGGCCACTTCCGCGGGGCTCGACGTCACGACGACGCGCTCGTTCGTCCCGCTTTCGCGCGCGGCGCGTTCGAAGGCTTTGGCGGCGGAGCGGAGGTTGCCTGAGCCGTAGTCGACGATCGCGACGGTCATCAGGCGGTCAGAGCACGCCCTTGGTGCTCGGGATCGCACTGGTCTGACGCGGATCGACCTCGCAGGCCACGCGCAATGCGCGCGCAAGGCCCTTGAAGCAGCTCTCGACGATATGATGGTTGTTGTCGCCGTAGTGGTTCCACACGTTCAAGGTCAAGCCGCCCAGCTGCGCGAAGGCCTGGAACCATTCCTTGAACAGTTCGGTGTCCATCGTCCCGAGCTTGGGCTTGGAAAAGTTCACTTTCCAGATCAGATACGGCCGGTTCGAGGCATCGAGCGCCACTTCGGTCAGCGTCTCGTCCATCGGGATCAGGGCGCTGCCGTAGCGGCGGATGCCGGCGCGGTCGCCCAGCGCCTTCTGCAGGCATTCGCCCAGCACGATGCCGCTGTCTTCCGTCGTGTGGTGATAGTCGATGTGCAGGTCGCCTTCGGCGCGCAGCGTGATGTCGATCAGGCTGTGGCGCGAGAGCTGCTCCAGCATGTGATCGAGGAAGCCGATGCCGGTCTTGATATCGTACTTGCCGGTGCCGTCGAGGTTGATGGCGGCGGCGATGCGGGTTTCCTTGGTCGCGCGCGCGACGAACGCCCGCCGCCCGCCGGTGCCGGGGGTAGTGAGCGTCGGTGCCGCGAGGGCCTTCCTAGCCTTCGGAGAGGCCTTTTTGACTGCCTTTTTCACGGCCCCCTTCTACAGAAGCCGGGCCCGACGGTCGAGGGCGACGCGCGTGAGAATGACGCCCAGCAGCACGATCAGCCCGCCCAGGACGCGGGCCGGCGTCAGCGGATCGCCGAAAAACACCGCCGACAGGCCCACGCCGGCGATCGGGATCAGATACATGTAGACCATGACCCGGCTCTGCCCGAGCCGGTCGAAGCCGACGGTGAGGCCCAAGAATGCCACGCCCACCGGGAAGATCGCCGTATAGAGCCAGTAACCCCACTGGCGGGTACTCAACTGCCCGAACTCGTGCAGCGAATCGAAGATCAACGACAATGCAGTCAGGACAAGCGAGCCGATCAGGGTTGTCCACGCCATCACCCGCAGCGTTCCGAGCCGCGCATTGTAGGGCGCGCAGCGATCGACATAGAGCGCCCAGGCGAAGGCCGCGGCCAGCCAGAACAACGCGCCGTCGACGTTGCCGAGCGAGAGGGTGATCCGCGCCAGGCTGTTGTTCACGACCAGAACGACGCCCGCGAAGGCGATGACGATACCGAGCCAGCCGAGCGCGGGCAGGCGCCGTCCGCCGATCCAGGCGAGGATCGCCGAGAATGCTGTGGTGGTCGTCATCACGATCGAGCCGATGCTCGGGGAAGTGCGCGACATTCCCAGCCCCCAGCAGGCCTGGAAGAAGCCGACGCCTACAATCGACAGCGCGATCATCGGCAGCCAGTCGCGTTGGGGCAGGGCGATCGGCTTGCGCATCAGCGCCATCACCGCGAGCAGGAAGAGACCCGCAATCACGTAGCGCGAGCCGCTGTAGAGCAGCGGGCTCATGGTCGTGAGTACTTCCTTGGCGAACGGATAGCTCGAGCCCATCAGCAGGATGGTCACGGACATCACCGCTTCGCCCGTCCAGCGCCGACGGGCTTCAGGCGTCATGATTTTGGTGCTGTCGATGCCTTCTGCGCACCCCAGAAGCCGAACAGGGCGCCCGCAACGCGGCGGATCTGGATCTCCTCCGAGCCCTCGGTGATGCGATAGCGGCGGTGATGACGATAGATGTGCTCGAACGGCGTGTGCCGCGAATAGCCGATGCCGCCATGCACCTGGATGGCGCGGTCGGCGGCGTCGCAGACCAGACGGTTGGCGCGATAGTTCGACATGGCGACCCACTCCGAGACGTTCATGTGATGCTCACGGTCGAGATGCCACGCCGTCTTGCGCACCAGCCCACGCGTCATCTCGGCCTCGGTGTGCAACTCGGCGAGCGGAAACTGGATCGCCTGGTTGGTCGCCAACGCCTTGCCGAACACCTTGCGGTTCTTGGCGTAGGCCACCGACATGTCGATGCAGTACTGCGCGGCGCCGAGGCTGGACGCGGCCTGGCGGATGCGGTTCTCGTGCACGAAGGTCTGCGCCACGTCGAGGCCGCGGCCTTCCTCGCCCAGCATGGTCGAGCCCGACACCTTCACGTTCGTGAGCGACACCTCGGCATGGTCGCTCGGCATGTTGAAGGTCCACCACATGTGCTCGATCTTGAAGCCCGGCGTCTTGACCGGCACCAGGAAGGCGGAGATACCGCGCGGCTCGCCGACCTTGCCGGAACTGCGCGCGAAGACCAGATCGACCGTCGCGGTGTGCATGCCGGTGTTGAACCGCTTCATGCCGTTGATGACCCAGTCATCGCCTTGTTTGACGGCCGTCGTTTCCATGAAGGTGGCGTCCGAGCCATGGTCTGGCTCCGTGAGGCCGAAACCGATGCGCTCGGTACCCTTGAACATGCCTTCGATGTAGCGGTCCTTCTGCTCCTGTGTGCCGAAGCGGTGCAGCAGCAGGGCCACGGGGAAGTTGCCGACGATCGAGCTCTCGTTCTGCAGGTCGTTGTGCAGGCCCAGCCCCTTGTGCGCGAGATGCTCCCGGATGATCGCCATCGCGAGATTGGAGCCTTCCTTGCCCCCCAGCTCCTTGGGCAGGCCGAAACGCAGGTGGCCGGCCTTGTCGGCGCGGCGCTTCATTTCGGCCAGAAGCTCTTCCCATTCGTGGCGCGGCTGGCCGTCATTGTCCCAGTCCGTGCGTGCGTGCTCGCGGCGATGGTCGAAGAAGCGGATGTTGTCGTCCTGGCGCTCGAGCGGCCGGATCTCGCGCTCGATGAATTCGTCCAGTTCGCGCAGGTAGGCCGCGATCTCCGCGGGAATGTCGAAGTCCATGGACGCCGCCTCTCAAGTCCCAGTGATTTTGGCGGCAGTCTACGCGGCGGGCAGGTCGATGCGGAAGCGGCTGCCGCCGCCGTCTGCCGCCACGCAAACGGCTTCACCGCCATGGCGACGCGCGATCTCGCGCACGAGGGCGAGGCCGAGGCCCGCGCCGCGGCCGGTCTCGCGCGAGGTGGCCATGCGATAGAACGGCTCGAAGATGCGCTCGCGCTCGTCGGGCGGCACGCCCGGGCCGTGATCGCGCACGTCGAGGATGGCACGGCCGTCCTTTCGGTTGGCGGAGATATCGATGGCGCCGTCGCCGGCGTAGCGCTGGGCGTTCTCCAGCAGATTGCGCACGATCCGCCGCAGCAGCGCGCGGTCGCCATTGACCGTGACCGGCTCGCCCGAAGCCTCGATGTCGTAGCGCGCGGCCTCTTCGGCGGCGAGCGCCAGCAGGTCGACCGGCTCGCGGTGTTCGAGGCCAGGCACGGCTTCCAGCCGGCTCGACAGCAGGATTTCGTCGATCAACAGGTCGAGCTCGGCGATGTCCTGCTTCAGCGATGCCTGTGTCTTGGGATCGGCCTGCTCGCCCAGCAGAGACACCGCCATGCCGATACGGGCGAGGGGCGTGCGCAGCTCGTGGCTGCAATTGGCCAGCAAAAGCCGGTGGGCGGCGACCAATTCCTCGATGCGCTTTGCCGAACGATTGAAGCTTTCGGCGAGGGCTGCCACCTCGTCGCGTCCCT
Source organism: Enhydrobacter aerosaccus (assembly GCA_903915535.1). Lineage (GTDB taxonomy): Bacteria > Pseudomonadota > Alphaproteobacteria > Reyranellales > Reyranellaceae > Reyranella > Reyranella aerosaccus_C. The sequence goes on along the minus strand of CAIWTJ010000131.1, from coordinate 5,974 downwards.
CGACCTTCACGCGCGCGCTGAGATTGCCGCCGCCCAGCTGGTCGACGCCAGCCTTCAGCCGTTCGATGCGGCTGCCGAGGCGGCGCACGACCGGGTAGGCGCCGACGGCGATGGCGGCGGCCAGAAGCACGAGAAAGCCGGCGATCCAGAGCGTTGGGCTGGGCTTCTCGCGCACCTGGCGCGCGACCAGCCAGCGTCCGTCGGGCAGCTGCAAGGTGAAGGTCGAGCCGTCGGGGCCGCGCCGCCAGCCGACCCGCGTCCGGTTGGGGTTGAAGCGCGGCGGCGTGCGGCCCGCTACGGCGATGATGCTGCCGTTGGCGCGATAGAGGGCGAGATCGAAGCGCAGCTTGCGATGCAGCACATCGAGCGCCTTCTGGTCGTCGGCATCGGGGGCATCCGCGTCGGGCAGCAGCGCGCCGGTCAGTTCGGCCGCGACGTCGAGATATTGTGGCGTCTGGTCCTCGGCCAGTTGCCAGGTCACCACGGCCGCGCCGACAAAGATCGCCAGCACCAGCAGGATGGTCGCATAGAACTGGAGATACAGGCGCTGCACCGCTAGCGGTCCTGGTCTCTGGCGAAGACGTAGCCGGTGCCGCGCACGGTCAGGATGCGGCGCGGCTTCTTGGGGTCGTCCTCGATGGCGGCGCGGATGCGGCTCACATGGACGTCGACGGAGCGGTCGAAGGCCTCGAGCTTCTCGCCCTTCAGCACGTCCATCAGCGCGTCGCGCGACAGCACGCGGCCGGCGCGTTCGGCTAGCGCCAGCAGCATTGCGAACTGATAGGAGGTGAGGGCGCGTTCCTCGCCGTCGAGCCGCACGGTGCGGGCGCCCTTGTCGATCTCGAGGCGGCCGAAGCGCATCGTGTCGGCCTTCGCGGGTGAGCCCTTGCGGCGCAGGATGGCGCGCAGGCGCGCCTGCAATTCGCGCGGCTCGAACGGCTTGGCGAGATAGTCGTCGGCGCCGATCTCGAGGCCGACTACCCGGTCCATCGGCTCCCCGCGCGCGGTGAGCATGAGGATCGGCACATCGGAAGTGGCGCGCAGGCGGCGGCAGACATCGAGGCCGTCGCTGTCGGGCAGCATCAGGTCGAGGATCACGGCGTCGAAGGCCTCGCGTTTCAGAAGCGCCTCGCCCTCGCGGGCGGTGCCGGCGGTCGTCAAACGAAAGCCCGCCCCGCCGAGATAGTCCGAGACCATCCCGGCGAGGCGGCTGTCGTCGTCGATCATCAGGATGCGCTCGGCCATGATGCCCAGTATCAGGCCGCGGCGCCCCCGATGTCACTTACCCACGCTTGCCATGATGGCCATGCTCGCCGCGCTCGCTCCACTTCTTGAAGAAAGCCTGGCGCTGCTGGACGCTGAGAACGTCGCCCGCATCGGTCAGGGCCTGCGTGAAGCGCTTGGAGCCGGCATCGGCGGTCTTGATCTGCTCCTGGCGCAGCGCCTCGATCTTCGCCTTGTCGATCGTCGGCGCCTGCATGGCGTCGGCCATCGCCTTGCGGTTCTCGACCCGCTTGTCGTGCAGCGGCTTCATGTCGGTGAAGGCCTGCTCGATGATGGTCGAGACCTTCTTCTTCTGGTCGGCCGTGGCGTCGGTGCCGGTCAGGGCACGGTCGACGCGCTTTTCGATGTGCTGGTTGAACTTGGCCGGGTCGAAGGTCTTGACGTTATCGGCGAACGCAACACCGCCGGCGGTGACCGCGAGGCTGCCCGCGAGAAGGGCCGCCAGCATCGTCGTCATCTTGAAGTTTGCCATTGTCCGTCTCCATCAGTTGGTCGGGTGGTTTGCCCGTGACGGTGATATGGACCCAGGCGGTTTCGTATCCGTCTCCGCTGTGTAAAGTTGTGTAAAGATGAACGCCGTCCGCACCGAACGCCTCCTTCTGCGGCCGCTCGAATGGGCCGACCGCGAGGCCTATGCCGCGTTCCGCTTCCATCCCAAGGTGGCGCGCTGGCTGAGCCCGGCCGATCGCGATCCGCTGGCCGCAAGCGAGGCCACGATTGCGCGCTTTCAGTCGGGCTGGAGCACGCGTGGATATGCGCCGTGGGGCGTCTTTCGTGACGGGAGGCTGATCGGCCAGTGCGGCCTCAACTTCGTGCCGGAGTTCGAGGAGACCGAAGTGCTGTGGGCCCTGCATCCCGACGCCTGGGGAGAGGGCTATGCGACGGAGGCTGCGCGCGCGGCGCTTACGTTTGGTTTCGAGACGATCGGGCTCGACCTTATTTTCGCGATCACCAAGCCCGACAATCTCGCGTCGCAGGCGGTGATGAAACGTCTCGGGCTCGTCTATCGCCGCGACGTCGTCTATCGCGAAATCCCGTCAGTATGGTTCGACAAAGCAAAATCGCTTTAGCGATTTTGCTCTAATCGCCCGAGTTAGGCTCCGCCACGGGCGTCGCAGCGCCTGCCCATCCCGCGCGATCGCGCTTGCGGCGTTCGGTCGGAGGCGCCGCCTCGATCAGGGTCCAGGCCTCGGGCTTGGTCTTGCTGCAGGTGAGATCGACGCTCAGCGCCGCGGTCGGGGCATCGGCGGAAAGCACCTTGACCTTGAAGCGGCCGGGATCGGGCAGCCAAGCCGCCTGTCCCGCCGCCACCTGCCAGGTCTCGCTTTCGAGGTAGTAGGCGAGTGCATGCGGCTCGTCGGACTGGTCGATCACGCGCAGTACCGGCAGGTCGCGATGCTGGCCGGGCTCGAGGTCGAACGGGCCGCTCACCACCTGGATGTGGGTCGGGTTGCCGAGGAAGATCTGGCAACGGTGCACCGCCTTGTCGCCGCGGTTGCTGACGCGCGCCACATAGGCACGGGCCGCCGGCATCGCCTCGCCGATCGCGTCACGCATTTGGGTTTCGTGGATCTGGTCGTGCAGGCGCACGTCGAGCGGTGGCAGGGGAGCAGGGGCCGCAACGGGCTTCGCGACAGGCGTGGCGGCGGCGGCGGCGATGGCCAGCGGCGCGGCCTCCGGCGTCGGCGCCACAAGGGGTGGTCGGGCTTCCAGCGCGGCGTAGAGGCGTGGTGGAGCGGCAATCAGGCGAACGGCGAACACCGCGAGCCACGCCGCCACCACATAGGCTGCCGCCAGCGCCAGCACGTTCTGTTCGAAGAATTCGGGCAGCACGGGCTCGTGGCCGGTGAAGCGCAAGGCGCCGTAGATCACGACCACGGCGGCGAGGGGGAGCCAGGCATTCGCCAGGTCCCACGAACTGCGCCAGGCATCCCGCACACAGCGCAGATAGAACTTCAGCCCGCCCACGTACTCTCCATCCGGCTACCAGACCCGATACTAGGTCTAGTATGCCCCGGACTGGAGAGACGCGCTTTGTGGATCAAATCGTGAGCAGGCGGCCGTATCCAGTCACCGGCTCCTTGACGCCTGACCGGCGCAGGCAGTGCCAGAGGCTGGCCTGGTTTGCCGACACCACGGGCCGGGCCAGGTCTCGCTCCAGCGCGTCGATGATGCCGACGCAGCGGAAGCCGGTGCCGCCCAGCAGCACGCCGTCGGCGTCGGCGGGGCAGGCGGCGCGGACTTGCGCGTACAGCGGCTCGATCTGCTGTTCGAAGCCCATGAAGTTGGCATAGAGCTCGCCCGGCGGGATATCGCGCCAGCCGGGGCCGGGGTCGTAGCGCAGGTGACCCGCCGTCGCGAGACCGTGCTCGGCGTAATAAGCGACAGCGGCCTTCAGCGCGGGATCGGCGAACCAGGGCGGCAGCACCAGGAACGGCCGTTTGATGCCGGACGCTTTCAGCGCCGCGATCGTGTCGTAGCCGTTTGTCGTCGCGAACACGCCCTTGCCGAGCCCGGCGGACATCGCGGCCGCAGTTGCTTCGTCCCAGCCCTTGCCGCCTACGACGCTGCTGGTCGTGTGCGCGAGCGTGACGGCGGTGAGGCGCATGGTGCTGAATTGCCTGGTCCCGCGCTGCATGTCCTCGGAAAGTTCGACACCGCTCTTGTCGGCCTTCCACTTGGCCCACGGCGAGGTGGCGGTCACGCGCGCGGCATGGATAGAGACGCCGGGTGGCGCCATCGCCCACCACTCGGCCTCGGGCACCGCCTCGTTGCCCACGATGAAAATGCCGATCCGCGCCCGCCAGCCCCAATTGTCTTTCTGTGTCACGCCCTACGCCTTTCGCTCAACTCGGCTTGATGTTCGCCGCCCGGATCACCTTGCCCCATTTCGCGGTCTCGTTGGCGAGGAATGTGCCGAATTCGGCGGGCGTCATCGGCATCGGCACGCCGCCCATCTCGACGATGCGCGCCGCGAGTTTCGGGTCGGCCAGCGCCACGCCGACCGCCCGGTTGAGCCGCTGGACGATCGCGGGCGGCGTTCCTGCGGGCGCGCTGAGGCCGGCAAAGGCGCTGGTCTCGTAGCCCGCCACCGTGTCCGCGATCGTCGGCACGTTGGGCAACAGGTCGAGCCGTGCCGGCGTCGAGACGCCCAGGGCGCGCAGGCGTCCGCTGCGGATATGGTCGATCGACGACGGCAGGTTGTCGAACATGACCTGGACCTGTCCGCCGAGCAGGTCGGCGAGCGCCAGCGGCGCGCCGCGATAGGGCACGTGCTGCATGTCGACGCCGGCCATCATCCGGAAATACTCGCCGCTCACATGCGCCACCGAGCCGGTGCCGGCCGAGCCGAAGTTGATCTTGCCGGGGTTCGCCTTGGCGTAGGCGATGAACTCGGCAACGGTGCGCGCCGGGAACGAAGGGTTCACCACCATCACCTGGTAGACGCGATAGATGCCCGCGACCGGCACGAGGTCGCGCAGCAGGTCGAACGAGAGCTTGTCGTAGAGCGTCGAGTTGATCGGATTGTTGGCGCCGACGGCCAGCAGCGTGTAGCCGTCGGCCGTCGCGCGGGCCACGCCTTCGGCGGCGATATTGCCGCCGGCGCCAGGCTTGTTCTCGACGACGAACTGCTGGCCGAGCTGTTCCGAGAGCGACTGCGCGATCAGCCGCGCCAGGATGTCGATCGATTGGCCGGCGGCATAACCGACGAGTATGTGTACCGGCTGCGCGGGATAGGTTTGCGCCGACGCGGTGCGCGCGAGGGCCGGCAGCGCGAGTGTGCTGCCGGCCAGTCGCTGGAACTGCCTGCGGCCAAGTTTCATCACCGCACCTTGAGCACCAGTTTGCCCTTGAGGTGACGCGCCGCGCTCACCTTGAGCGCCTCCGCGGCCTTCGCGAGCGGGAACAGGGTGACGGGTGGAATGCGGATCGCGCCCGCCTTGTGAAGCTCGAGGACGCGCTCGAGATGCCGGCGCGTGCGCGGAACCGCGGGGCGCAACGCGGTCACGTCGCTGCGGTCGGGTTTGGGCGCCTGCGCGCCCGAGCCGATGAAGGTCGCCCGTCCGCCCGGCTTCAACACCGCGAAGGTGCGCATCGCCACATCGCCGCCCACGGTATCGAAGGCTGCGTCGCAATTGCTGACGGCCTTGGTGAAATCGGTCGTGTTGTAGTCGATTACCTGATCGGCGCCGATCTCGCGCAGCCAGGCGGCGTTGGCGGCGCTCGCGGTCGTGATCACCTTCGCACCAAGATGCTTGGCAAGCTGGATGGCGAAGCTCGCAACGCCGCCCGCGCCGCCCTGGATCAGGATCGTCTCGCCCGCCTTCAGCTTCAGCGAGTCCTCGATCGCGCAGAGTGCGGTGAGGCCCGTGAGCGCGATCGCGGCGGCATCGACATGCGACAGGCCGGCCGGCTTCTTCGCCACGATGGCGGCGCCGATCGCGAGCTTCTCTGTATAGGTACCGTCCCGTCCGGTCTCGAGCACGCCGAACACGTCGTCGCCGACCTTCAGGTCCTGCACGTCGGCGCCCACCGCGCTGACCGTGCCGGAGAAATCACGCCCCAGGCACAGCGGGAATTTGGCCACGCCGTTGTATTCGCCGGAGCACACTTTCCAGTCGGCGCCGTTGACGCTCGCGGCCGCGACGTCGACGACGATCTGTCCCGCGCCGGCCGTCGGGTCGGGAAG
>CAIWTJ010000130.1 GCA_903915535.1 Enhydrobacter aerosaccus | reverse complement strand
TGACCGGTGACCGCGGCGGCCGCCGCCATCGTCGGGCTCACCAGATGCGTGCGCACACCTGGCCCCTGCCGGCCCACGAAGTTGCGGTTCGAGGTCGAGGCGATGCGCTGGCCGGGCTTGCCGGTGTCGCCGTTCATGCCGACGCACATCGAACACCCGGGCTCGCGCCATTCGAAGCCCGCGGCGAGGAAAATCTTGTCGAGCCCCTCGGCCTCGGCCTGGCGCTTGACCAGGCCCGAGCCCGCCACGACCCAGGTGGGGATCACGGCCTTGCGGCCCTGCGCGATGCCGGCCGCCGCGCGCAAATCCTCGATGCGGCTGTTTGTGCAGGAGCCGATGAAGACACGATCGACCGCGACCTGCTCGAGCGGCGTGCCGGGCGCCAGATCCATGTAGTCGAGCGCGCGCTTGATGCTCTCCTCGCGCGCCGGATCGGCCGCGGAGGACGGTGCGGGGATGCGGCCCGTGATTGGCAGCGCATCCTCCGGGCTCGTGCCCCAGGTGACCATCGGCACGATCGAGGCTGCGTCGAGACTGACCTCGCGATCGAAGACCGCGCCCGCGTCGCTCGGCACCGTGCGCCAGAATGCGACAGCCTTGTCCCATTCGGCGCCCTTGGGCGAAAAAGGACGGCCGTCGAGATAGGCAATGGTGGTGTCGTCGGGAGCCACCATCCCGGCCCGGCCGCCGGCTTCGATCGACATGTTGCACAGGGTGAGGCGGCCTTCGATCGACAGGCCGCGGATCGCGCTGCCCGCGTATTCGATCACGTGGCCCACCGCGCCCGCGGCGCCGATGCGGGCGATGATGGCCAGCACGACATCCTTGGCGGTAATGCCCGCGCCCAGGGTGCCGTCGACGGTGATGCGCATGGCCTTGGGCTTGCGCTGCCACAGGCACTGCGTCGCCATGACGTGCCCGACTTCCGACGATCCGATGCCGAACGCCAGCGCGCCCAGCGCGCCGTGCGTCGAAGTGTGGGAGTCCCCGCAAACCATCGTGATGCCGGGCTGCGTCACGCCCTGCTCCGGCCCCACGACATGGGCGATGCCCTGACGATCGTCGCCGAGATCGAACAGGGTCACGCCGGTTTGCTCGCTGTTCTCGCGGATCTGCTCGACCAGCCGCCGGTGATTGGGATCCGGGATATCGGCGATCGAGCGGCTGCTGCTCAGCACATAGTGATCGGGCGTGGCGAAGCCGCGATCCGGCCGCCTGAGCTTCAGCCCGCGATCGCGCAACAGGGCAAAGCCCGTCGCCGATCCGTCGTGCATCAGGTGGCGGTCGATATAGAGCAGCGTGTATCCGTCGTCGCGATCGACGACGACGTGCTGCTGCCAGATCTTCTCGAACATCGTCCTCGCGGCGGCCATCGCTCGTGCTCCCTATTCTGCTGCGGCCTTGGTGGCGGTGTTGACCGGATCGCGGAATGCCGTGCGGCGCTCGTCCCATTCGGCCGCGCCAAAGCGCGCGAAGGTCTTGCCGGGCGAGCCGGTGACGGGCGGGAACTTGCCCAGCTTGAGGTCGGCCAGCAGGCGATCGCAGGTCGAGATGATTCCCCCCAGCAGCAGGCCGGGGACGATGGCGATCGCGTATCCCATGCGCTCGGCTTCGGCGAGCTCGATCTCCGGCGTCTTGCCGCCGCGCACCACGTTCAGCAGGCACGGCCCCTTGACCCGCCTGGGCACCGCTTCGATCTCGGCCATCGTCTGCGGCGCCTCGACGAAGGCCACGTCCGCACCGGCGGCGAGGGCGGCATTGGCGCGCTCGATCGCTTCGTCGAGGCCGACAACGGCGCGCGAGTCGGTGCGCGCGATCACGCAGAACTCCCTGCTCTTGCGGGCCGCCGCCGCGGCGCGGATCTTGGCGATGAAGTCTTCGCGGCTCACCAGTTCCTTGTTGTCGAGATGCCCGCACTTCTTGGGAAACACCTGATCCTCGATATGGATCGCCGCGACGCCTGCGCGTTCGAACTCCTGCACCGTGCGAAAGACGTTGAGCTCGTTGCCAAAGCCTGTGTCGCTGTCGCTGATCAGGGGAATGTCGATCGAGTTCACGATCCGGGTCGCATTGGCCACCATCTCGGTCATGGTGATCAGGCCGTAATCGGGATAGCCGAGCGTAGCCGAGGTGCCGGCGCCGGTCATGTAGGCCGCAGCAAAGCCCGCCTGGTTGATGGCGCGGGCGGTGATGCAGTCGACTGCCCCGGGAGCGACGATCATCTTGCGGCTGGCGAGCAGCGTGCGGAAGTTTGCGGCGTTGGTCATGACTTTCTCCTTCAACCTTGCTTGGAACGGCCCGGCTTGCGGCCGGTGACGGGTTTCGAGGCGGCATGATCCGCCTGCATCTTGAATCGCAGCTTCAGGTACTCGGGAACGGCCAGCATCTCGACGTATTCGACGCCGCGTCCCGTACGATCAATCATGAGCGAGCGCAGATCGATCAGCGCCGCACCGACCTTGACGCCGAGGCGCGAGGCAATCAGCGGATCAGCCAGGGTCGCCGACACGAGCTGCTCGGCCGCGCAGATTTCCGCTCCCGCCCGCGCCAGCAGCCGGTACATCGGGAGGCGGTTCAGCTCCTCGGCGGTGAAGGTCTCGCCGAGCGCCGCCGGCACCCAACTGGTGAGATGCATGACAGGCACGCCATCCTGCGAGCGCAGGCGCACCGCGCGCTGGACCGGGCGGTCGGCCGCGTCCCACAGGCGTTCGCGGGCAAATCCCCGCGCCGGCACGTAGCCGAACTCGACGACCCTCGCCACGGTTTCGGCGCCATAGGCCACGATGTTCTCGATCACCGAGGCCATCGGCATGCGCATCGGCTGGCCAAGCTTGGGCCTCGCCACCGTGCGGCGACCGGCTCCGCGTTCGACCAGGCCCGCGTCGTGGAGTGTGCTCATCGCACGCCGGACCGTGATGCGCGACACGCTGAACATCCGCGTGAGCTGTTCTTCCGTCGGCAGCGGCTCGCCCGCGGGGTAGCGCCCCGCCGAGATTCCGTCCGCCAGCACCAAGTAGATCTGGTGATGGAGCGGTACTCCCCTGTCGCGGGCGATGGCGATGCGGTTCATCTTTCTCCCGCCTCCGGCCCGGCGCCCCGATGCAGGCGCTTGTCGATCGCCAGCAGGATCGAGTTGGCGGTCACGGCAAACAGCGAGATCAATACGGCGATCGACAAGATCGTCTGCACGTCATTGAGGTCGATCGCCGTCATCAGCAGGAAGCCCAGGCCGCGCTGCGAGGCAAACAACTCGCCCAGCATGGTGCCGAGCAGCGTAAGCGAGAAGCCGATGCGCAGTCCGGTGAAAATTTCCGGCAGCGTGGCCGGGATCAGGATGTACCAACCGGTCTGCACAGGGGTGAGCCGCATTGCCCGGCCGGCGCGCAGATAGGTGCGGTTGACGTTGCGCACGGCGTTCATGGTGAACAGCGCGACCGGGATGATGCCGTGCAGCGCACCGAACGCGACCTTGGCCGTCATGCCGAGCCCGAACAGGAGGAGGATCACCGGGTAGAGCGCGATCTTGGGCAACGAATAGATACCGACCAGGATCGGCTCGGCGACCTCACCCGACATCCTGTGGCCGCCCAGCAGCAGGCCGATGGCCACGCCGCCTATCCAGGAGATCGCGAGCGCCTGCAGAAAGGCGAGACCCGTCTCGGTGACGTGGGGCACGAATCTCTTCTGGCCGATCATCTCCCAGAGATGCTGCAGCGTCGGCAACGGCGCGGTGAGCGCGGTGTCGCCGGCCCACTGATGCAGGAGTTGCCACACCACCAGCAGGGTGGTGGTGAGGAGCAGCGGGCCACGCAGGGTACGGACGGCGGTCACTGGCCGCGCCGCCGCGCCAGCCGCCGCTCGTAGGCGAACACCAGCAGGTTGAAGGTGATGGCAATGCAGAGCACGAACAGGATCAGCCCGTACATCGTCTTGTTGTCGAAGTTGTCGTAGGCGAAGGCGATCTGGTGACCGA
>CAIWTJ010000129.1 GCA_903915535.1 Enhydrobacter aerosaccus | reverse complement strand
CGACCGCTACAATGCCCAGTGGCTGATCGCAAAGAACGACTACCGAAGTCCAAACGACGCCAGAACCGCTTGGGATCATGGCGCGTTCAGGCTAGCCGCTTAACCCCTACCTTGTGTCCAGATATCCGGGTGCAGTACATGTGAACTTCCCTTCAAAGACTGAGCGGAAGACTGCGTATTATTTATTCTGAGTAATTTTGTTCTGAGTATTCTTATATAGAGAGATCGGCAAATATTTCCGTTCTGGGCCGGTCATATCTTCCGGTCCGGACCGGCAAATTTTTCCGGTCCGGACCGCCGGCGACGATTGCTTCCCTTAACGTCATCGCGTGCGGCGGTGTCGGAGGCAAACGACTCCGACCAAACCGTGCTGCCGCCTTTTTCGTCCTCTACTTCTAATCCCGCATTACCCGGATAAACAATTGAACTGAATCGCGCCGATACCATTTGATCTATAAGATTCGGCATCATATCTCATTGGATCGAGGCAATGATGGCGCAGCCAGCGGGTGAAGCCGCATCCGATGCTCTCCGGCTCGATTTCGACTGCCGCCTCAAGCTGGAGTTCCACGGTTCGAGTGTCACTTCCGATGCGGGCTTTCTGGCCTATCGCGAACTCGATGATGCGCTCGGCCTGATGGCCATCGCGGAGCAACACCTGGTTAACGGTCGCACGGGTCGGAACGGTCGCCATGATCTTGTCGGCATGCTGCGCCAGTCCGTGTTCGGTCGGCTTGCCGGATACGAGGACGTCAACGACGCCGACCGGTTGGGGCGCGATCCTGCGATGCGCTGGATCGTCGGCGGCAAGGCAGTCGAGCGCGATGCGGCTTCGACCAGCCAGATGGGTCGGTTCGAGACCGAGTGGCTCGCAAGTGACGAGAACCTTGCCGCGCTCACCGGTCTCTCCGGGCAATGGATCGACTGCGTTCATGGCCACCGCTCGCCGAGGTCAATCGTGCTCGATATGGATTCGAGTGTCAGCCCGACGCATGGCGATCAGGAAGGCACCGCGTACAACGGCCATTTCGCCTGTACCTGCTATCATCCGCTGTTCGTGTTCAACCAGTTCGGCGACCTCGAACAATGCACGCTGCGTCCGGGCAACGTACATTCGGCGGACGGCTGGAAAGCCGTGCTCGAACCGGTTGTGGCCCGTTACCGTGAGCGCGACCTCCGCCGCTACTTCCGCGCCGATGCCGCCTTCGCCAACCCAGAAGTCTACGAGTTCCTGGAGGCCGAAGGCTACAAGTACACGATCCGGCTGCCAGCGAACCGCATCCTGCAGGAGCGTATCGGCTACCTGCTCAAGCGCCCCGTTGGTCGCCCGCCGATCACGGTCCGGCGATACTACGCCAGCTTCAGCTATCAGGCGGCAAGCTGGACGATGCCTCGCCGCGTCGTGGCCAAGGTCGAGTGGCACCCCGGCGAGCTTTATCCCCGCGTCGGCTTCATCGTCACCAACCTGTCGCGGCCGGCCGAGCGGGTTGTCGCCTTCTACAACAAGCGCGGGACGTGCGAGCAATGGATCAAGGAAGGCAAGAACGCGATCAAGTGGACGCGCCTGTCATGCTGCTCGTTCGCCGCCAATGCGGTGCGTCTCCAGTTGCACGCACGGGCCTACAATCTTGCCAACTTCATGCGAACGCTGGTCTTGCCCGAGGCGGTCGCGCAGTGGTCGCTGACCAGCCTGCGGGGGAAGCTTGTGAAGATCGGTGCCAAGGTCGTGCGCCACGCCCGCTACGCCGTCTTCCAGATGGCCGAGGTCGCGGTGCCCAGAGAACTGTTCGAGCAAATACTGCGCCTGATCGACGGGCTGCGACGACGACCGGCTCCGACGTAGGACTGAACGGGGCGGATGCGTCGTCACCACGGGAGGAGTGCGTCTGAATGACGAGGGAAAGGGCCAAATCGATGGAACAAAGCTCGTTTTGGACGGTGGACGCGGCGGGGGCGCCGGGAAAACCGCACAGGCCGCTCATGGCTTCCCCGGAACCGCAGAATGCTAGCTTTCGCCCCATTCTTGGGGCTCATCTGGAGAATGTCGGTTAAGTCGAAATTATTAGGACGATGCGGCGAGGAGGAGCATTCTCACATACAGACTGCATATCGTCTGGAGGGTCGATGTCGCACACACTGAAGCTCAACGCCGAACTCGGCGTCATCGTGCTTCGCGTAAAGCAGAGTTTGAGCTTTGACGAAGTTCGTAGCATCTTCGTCGAGATGGTGCGGCTTCCCGGCTTCAAAGAAGGCCTCTGCCTTGTCGCAGATTTGAGAGGCAGCGGCACGTCTCTGACAGGCGACGACATGCGGAACCTGGCAGCCCTGGCACGCGAGAAAGATGCCGCCTGGGGCGACACGAAATGGTCCTTCATTGCATCGAGCGACTCGATGTACGGGCTTAGCCGCATGTTCATGGCGCTCACCGACGAATTCCAAGTGGAAACTCACGTTTTTCGAGATATCGAAGCCGCCGACGGCTGGCTGGGCCTTACCGTCAATATAGAAGAGATTTTGATGCAAACGCCCGACGATGAAATGCTCGCCAGTCGTTCGCGAGGCGAGCCTATGGGCAAGAGCTAGTCGCCAATCCTTAATTTCGCCATGACGACTTCGACCATCAGCTCTGAGCATATCGCCAGTGTCGAGCGCTGAATGTCCACTAATATACAATCGCTGTCGTCTTTTCCCCGATAAATGTGCACCTGGATCGCAGTCCGGTTGCGCCGAATACGACGGCATAACGGCGAGTAGACGAGTTCCTAGTCGTCATCCATACGCCCGCCTGGCGCGCAACCTCTCCCACGCCCGCGACGCGGCCGAGGATCGCGCCGATGCCGCTCACCGAGTGTCGCTTGAAACCGCCGAAACACTGCGCGCCGTGGTCGACAGCTCCAACCAAGCCGTCATCGCACTTTCGCCCAGAGGTGAAGTCTTGTTGTGGAACAAGACGGCCGAACGCATGTTCGGCTACTCGTCGGACGAGGTTTTGGGCAAACCCTATCCGCTGGTCCCTCCCGACGCGGAGAGCGAGCAACGGGCGCTATTCACCCGTGTGATGGCAGGGGAGGTGCTCCGCGATCTCACGTTTCGCCGCCGACACAAGGACGGCAGTGAACGCGACATTCACGGTTCGGCCGCGCCGTTCTATGACGCGTCGGGCAAACTGCGCGGAATTGCCTGTGCCCTGGAAGACGTCACGGAAAAGCTCGTCACGGAACAAATGCTTCGCCAGGCCCAGAAGATGGAGGCGGTCGGCCAGCTGACGGGCGGCGTGGCCCACGACTTCAACAATATCCTCATGGTGATCATGGCCAACGTCGAGATGCTCCAGGAGGACGAAAGCCTTCCGCCGGCACATCGCGACATGCTCGATAGCATCGCCACATCTGGCCAGCGCGCCGCGGAGATGACCCGCAGGCTGTTGGCATTCTCGCGCAAGCAACGTTTGGAGCCCCAGCCCACCAACCTGAACGACTTGGTGGCCGGCATCGACAAGTTGCTTCGGCGCTCGCTCGGCGAGCAGATCGAGATCGAGGCGATTCTCTCGGACGATTTGTGGACCACCAGCATCGATCGTTCTCAGCTTGAGGCGGCAGTCATCAATCTATGCGTCAACGCCCGCGATGCCATGCCGGATGGAGGGCGCCTTCTGATCGAGACGGCAAACACCGAACTCGATCACGAGTATGCTTCCCATAATCCTGGCGTCGTTCCGGGACAGTACGTCGAATTGGCAGTCAGCGACACCGGCGCCGGCATTCCGCCCGAGCTTCTGAGCAAGGTACTGGAACCGTTCTTCACGACCAAGGGAGTGGGCAAGGGAACGGGTCTCGGGCTCAGCATGGTCTACGGCTTCATCAAGCAGTCGAATGGCCACATCAAAATCTACAGCGAAGTGGGGCATGGCACGACGATCCGCATGTATCTGCCGCGCAGTGACGCTCCGGCTGAAGGAGAGGCGGTGAACACCGCGCCCGCTCTGCCGCGCGGCAGCGAACGCATCCTGCTGGTCGAGGATGACCAGCAGGTGCTGGGCGCCGTTTCGGCACAATTGCGAAGCCTGGGTTACGCGGTCACCGAAACTGGCGGCGGGCAGGACGCGTTGGACCGCCTGGAGCAGGGCGAGTCCTTCGATTTGATCCTGACGGACCTCGTCATGCCAGGTATCGACGGGCCACAGTTGGCGAAGATTGTCGCCGAACGATGGTCCCGAATGAAAGTTGTCTTCATTTCAGGCTACAGCGAGCACGCCGCGATCAGACACAGCCGCATCGCTGCCAATGCGCGCATCGTGTCCAAGCCTTTCCGCAAGATCGACCTCGCAAGACAGATCCGCGAAGCGCTGGACCAAGTCTCACTTGATAGTTCTCAAACGTTTCAACAAACTGAATCTGGACTGGCAGAGTGATGCATGAACGAATTTGGTCTGCCCCCTGCAGCGATAGCAGTTCGTGAGTCACAGCCCGGCCACGGGCTGGCGGCAAGATGGCTTCTGACGCCGGTGGCCGGTAGCCGAGCGAGGAGTGTGGCCTGACGGCATTATAGTGCCATCGCCAGTTCTCGATCAGGACCTGGGCCTCCCGAAGCGTCGTAAACATCTCGGCACTGAGCAGCTCCTCGCGGAGCTTCGAGTTGAAGCTCTCGCAGTAACCATTCTCCCAGGGACTGCCCGGCCCGACGAACAGATCGGTCAGGCGCCGCTATCAATAGTAACTCTGCTCAGAGATCCCAAGACCGCGGCAGATCTTGCCGATCTTCTCGCCTTGGCTCGGTCGTGCCTTGGCCTCCCACAGCATCCCAACCGCTTGCTCAGGCGTGTAAGGCATTGAATTTATTGATATTTTCTTCAAAAATCCTCAAGTCAGATAGGCAAATTCGTATATCTTGTCCAATCGGCGGCCTATCTTTCTCCGTAAAACCGATATAGTCATTCCTGAAGATATGCAGAAATGCATCTTACAAAAGATGAGTGCCGGTATTATCATTTCACTATTACGGCACGTTCTAAGCCTTTGTTTTTAATTGAATCTGTTTTTTGCAAAAGCAATTTGAGGTGGACCCATGAGGTTCCAAACCCCGTCGAGCATCGTCTCGGAGGAAGTCAGCGCCCACCGGAAGGCTGCTCAAGCGCAGGCGCTGTTGAGCGATGCGTTCGAATCCATGCCGGCTGGAGTCCTGCTGTTCGATCGCGAGGAACGCCTTGTGCAGCACAACACATGGTTCTTGCAACGCCATGCACTTGCCTCGTCTGGTATGTTTACGTCAGGGACGAAGGCGGAAGACATTTTTCGGAAAATGGCGGCAGCCGTACCGACAAATGAAACGCAACTCGCGCAAGACGAATGGGTCATGCGACGGCTCGCTTATTTCCGTCAGCCGGTGGGTGTTCTCGAAATCGTGGGGTTCGACGGTCGCCGGTGGCAGATAACCGAGTCCCACACTTCCGACGGTGGCAGGCTCAGCCTGCATACCGATGTCACAGACCAGCGAACGCTGGAGGAGAGCATCAGGCGGAGCGAAAAAATGTCTGCGGTCGGCCAGCTGACGGGGGGGGTGGCGCACGACTTCAACAATATCCTGATGGTCATCATGGCCAACGTCGAAGCCCTCGAAGACGAGGAGAATCTCCATCCGTCCCTGCGCGAGATGACCAAAGGGATCGGTGAGGCCACCCAGCGCGCCGCCGAACTGACGCGCCAGCTGCTGGCATTTTCGCGCAAGCAGCCATTGCGACCGCAAGTACTCGACGTGAACGATATGGTGGCGGGCACGGGTAAGCTGCTGCGCCGCACGCTGGGCGAGCAGGTTGAGATCGACTCCATCCTCACCGACGATCTATGGGAGATCGAAGTCGACAGCGCCCAGCTCGAATCGGCCCTAGTTAATCTCAGCATCAATGCCCGCGACGCCATGCCCGGCGGCGGCCGCCTGCTGATCGAGACCAAAAACTCTAGTCTGGACGCAGACTATGTCGCCTACAACCCGGACGTCGCTGAGGGCGACTATGTGATGCTCGCCGTCACCGACACCGGCAGTGGTATGCCGCCTGACGTGATAGCCAAGGTGTTCGAGCCTTTCTTCACCACCAAGGAGGTCGGCAAGGGGACCGGTCTCGGCCTCAGCATGGTCTACGGCTTCATCAAGCAATCCAATGGTCACATCAAGATCTACAGCGAGGTCGGCGTCGGCACGACAATCAAGATCTACCTGCCCAGGTTTCGGAGAACAGAGATACAGGAGGTGGTGCAGCAGGCTCCGCCCATGTCCGGAGGCACTGGACGGGTTCTGGTCGTCGAGGACGACGCGCCGGTCCGCGCCAGCGTCGTTCGCCAGCTGGCGAGCCTGGGCTACGAGGTCGCGGAAGCGGTCGACGGTGCGTCGGGCCTCGCGGCCTTCGAGTCCGCCACTCGGCCCTACGATCTCCTGCTGACCGACGTCATCATGCCCGGCCCGCTGAATGGCAGGGCCTTGGCGGATGAGGTGGCGCGCCGGTGGCCAAAGACCCCGGTCGTGTTCATGTCGGGCTACACCGAAGACGCCATCATCCACCACGGCCGGCTCGACGCCGGCGTGCTGCTGCTGAGCAAGCCGTTCCGCAAGCGCGACCTGGCCCTGATCGTCAAGTCGGCCATAGACAACGCGGAGCTATCGCAAGAAGTTGGTGACGGCTGGATTTGTCAGGCGGCGGCGCCGCCGGCGCCGGCGGCGGTTACGATCTGATGGTCGTTCGCCTTGTCGGCGACCTCCTGTCTCTGCCGGACATAGTTTGCGGCAGGGACAGGAGCAGGTCACCTGCGTTCAGGTCGCCAGCGTCGCCCGAACAATGCTGGCCAGGTCGGCTTTTCGATAAGGCTTGCGCAGGATACGTACGTCCTGCGACTGTTCCTTGAGCGCGTCGACCTCGCCGCCAACAAAACCTGAGGTCAGCAGGATTTTAATTTTCGGCCATCGCTGATGTACCAGCTTCGCCAGACCATAGCCGTCGAGCTCGCCGGGCATGACAATGTCACTGAACACGAGGTCAATGCCGTCGCCTTCGCGCTCGAGCAGGGTGACAGCCGCGCCGCCGCTCTCCGCCTCGACCACGCCATAGCCGAGCGACGCCAGTTGCTTGGCGACCGACGTGCGCACAAGCTCGTTGTCATCGCCGACGAGGATGCGCTTGCTGTGGCTGGCCGATGCCGGGGCTTTCGCCTGTCCGGAGGCTGCGACGAGGGCGACAGCCGCGCGCGGCAGATATGCCCACGCCAAGCAGTTCAATCGGATGCGTCGCGAACTGCGCTTCCTGCGCACCCGGCTGGGCCGCATCGTCCGCGACATCGCCCGCAAGGTGCGCGGCAGCGGCCTCGAGACGGTGTTCGACGAGCCGCTGCAGCGG
>CAIWTJ010000128.1 GCA_903915535.1 Enhydrobacter aerosaccus | reverse complement strand
CCGCGACGGCGCGTTCCTCGAAGCCTGGGGCGACTTCTATCATCCGATGCAGATCTGGATCGACGATCGCGGGCTGGTGTTCGTGACCGACCAGATCCCGCGCATCAGCCTGCTGTCGCCGGACGGCAAGCTGATCGGCCGCTGCCGTGGCGCGATAAATGGCGCCCACGGCCTGGCGGGCGATGCGGACGGCAATCTCTATCTGGCGGAGCTGCCGCCGCAGTACATCACCAAGCTCGAGCGCCTGAACTAGAGGGCCCAATCAGATAGGCACGTCGCCGCCGATCTGGATGCGGCGCATCAGCCGACGGAAGGGGCCGGTGTCGCCCAGCGCAATGTGCCTGGTGCTGCGATTGTCCCAGAAGGCGACGGATCCTCTCTGCCAGCGGAATCGGAAGGTGAACTCGGGGCGGTTGCCGTGTGCGAGCAGGAAGCCGAGCAGTGCCTTGCTCTCGGCTTCGGTCATGCCGTCGACGCCGATCGTGTTAGCGGCATTGACGAACAGGCAGCGCCGCCCGGTCTCGCGATTGGTCCGCACGATCGGGTGCGTGTTGCGCGTCTCCTGCCAGGCGGCATCGTCGCGATGCTTGGTCGATCGGTTCTTGTTCTTCTTGCCGGCGAGCGGCCCTGCCTCGGTGATGTCGCTGTGCACGCCGCGCAGGCCTTCCAGCATCTTCTTCATGGCGGGCGAGAGCGCGTCGTAGGCGAGATACTGGTTGGCAAACATGGTGTCGCCACCGTAGGGCGGCACGTCGATGCCGTAGAGGATCGCGCCCATCGGCGGCTCCGCGACCATGGTCGTGTCGGTGTGCCAGTCCTCGCCGATGTGGCCGGCGTCGCCGGGCTCGCGCCGCACCATGACCACCTCCGGATCGTCGCCGGTCGTCCCGTAGTTGGGGTGGATGAAGAGCGGGCCGAACCTCCGCGCGAACGCCTTGTGCCGGGCGACGTCGAGTTCCTGGTCGCGAAAGAAGACCACGCAATGCTCGTTCAGCGCGTCGCGGATGTCGCGGACCGTGTCGTCGTCGAGATCCTGCGCGACGTCGACGCCGAAGATCTCCGCGCCGCCCGCGCCGGAGAGCGGCCGCACGTCCAGGCGACTGTTCCTCATCGCTCAGTTGTTCGCAGCCGACTCGTCGAGAACCTTGAAGCTTTCCTCGAGCTGCGGCGAGATCGCGACGTTGAGCTTCTCGCCCGTCGGCAGGCGCGCCATGAACCATTTCTGGTAGAGCGGCAGCAGGTCGTGATTGGTCGCGAGTTTGCGGAAGGCTCGCTCGACGGCCGCGGCCAGTTCGGGCTCGCTCTTGCGGAACATGATGCCGTAGGGGTCGTACGACAGGAAATCGCCGACCACTTTCATTCTGGCTTCCGCCTTGTGATGGGCGATCAGGCCGTAGAGCAGGATGTCGTCGGTGGCGAAGGCGTCGGCCTTGCCGTCGGCCAGCATCGCGTATGACTGCTCGTGGTCGTCGGCCGTGACGATCTTGAGGCCGAGCGACGACTTGGTGTTGGCGGCCTGGATCGCTTGCTCGTTGGTCGTGCCCTTGGTAACAACGATGGTCTTGCCCTTGAGGTCGGCCAGCCCGCTGGCGGTCGAGCTGCGGGCCACCATCAGCTTGGTGCCGGCCACGAACATCAGCGGCGAGAAGTCGACCTGCTTGCGGCGCTCGAAATTGGCCGTGGTCGAGCCGCACTCGAGGTCGATCTTCTTGTCGACGACCGCCGCAATGCGATCGTCCGACGTCACCTTCACGTATTCGATGCGCAGATCGGCGGCGTCGATGGTGGCGCCGATCTCCTCGACCACCGCCTGGCAGAGCTCGAGGCTGTAGCCGATCGGCCGGTTGGCCTGGTCGAGGAAAGAGAACGGCGGCGAACTCTCGCGGAAGCCCAGCCGTACGACATGCGTGCTCTTGATCGTGGCGAGGGTCGCGCTGAGGCCGTTGTCCTGCGCAGGAGCAACGACCGGCAGCAGAGCCGCCGCGAGCAGCCCGCCCGCGGCGATCGCAATCCTGCGCATCAGGCGGCCACCGGATCGCCGGGCACGGCATCTGGCGGCACGGCATCGCCGGGGCCGGCGGCATGCTCGGGCCCGAGCTCGCCTTCCCACTTGGCGACCACGGCGGTGGCCAGCGAGTTGCCGATCACGTTGGTGGCACTGCGTCCCATGTCGAGGAACGTGTCGATGCCCATGATCATCAGCAGCCCGGCCTCCGGGATGTTGAACTGGCTCAAGGTGGCCGCGATCACCACCAGCGAGGCGCGCGGCACGCCCGCCACGCCCTTGGAGGTGATCATCAGGGTCGCCAGCATCGCCATCTGCGTGCCGAGCGACATCTCGATGTGATAGGTCTGCGCGATGAAGATGCTGGCGAAGGTGCAGTACATCATCGTGCCGTCGAGGTTGAACGAGTAGCCGAGCGGCAGCACGAACGCGGAGATGCGCGACGAGGCGCCGAACTTGTTCAGCCCCTCCAGCGTCTTCGGATAGGCCGCCTCCGAGCTCGCCGTCGAGAAGGCGATCATCAGCGGCTCGCGGATCAGGCGCAGCAGGTTCTTGTAGCGCGGGCCGATCACGATGAAGCCCACGACGACGAGGATGGCCCACAGGATCATCAGCGACAGGTAGAAGCCGCCCATGAACACGACCAGCTTCCACAGCACCAGCAGGCCGTTCTTGGCGACGGTGGCGGTGATCGCCGCCCACACCGCCAGCGGCGCGAACAGCATCACGTAGCCGGTCACCTTCAGCATGATGTGGCCGAGGTCCTCGATTAGCTGCAGCATCGGCTTCGAGCGCTCGGGCATGGAGCCCATGGCGACGGCGAAGAACACCGCGAACACGACGATCTGGAGGATCTCGTTGGTCGCCATCGCATCGGCGATCGAGGTCGGGATCAGATGGGTCAGGAACTTCTCGATCGAGAAGGCCGAGACCGGCAGGCCGGTCGACTGGCCCTTGTCCGGCAGGGTGCCGGGGAAGTTGGCGCCGGGCTGCAACAGGTTGACCATGACGAGGCCGAGCAGCAGCGAGATGAACGAGGCCGAGACGAACCAGCCCATGGTCTTGGCGAAGATGCGGCCGAGCTTGGAGCCGGTGCCCATGTGGGCGATGCCGCCGACCAGGGTGGCGAACACCAGCGGCGCGATGATCATCTTGATCAAGCGCAGGAAGAGCATGGCGATCAGGTTGACGTTCGAGGCAATCCCGGTGCGGTCAGCCGGAAGATACTCGTAGATGACGGTGCCCATGACGATGCCGAGCGCCATGGCGATCAGGATGTAACGCGTAAACTTGCTGGACATGCGACGACGATCTCCCCCGAGAGCGGTTCACCAAAGTATGCCGGGAATGACAGTCACATGACAAACGTTTGAGTGATCACTCGTTGTGCAGATAGCGCGCCGTCAACGCGCGATCAGGAGCATCGGCGTGCGCACGACCCGCAGCAGCGCGGCCGTGCGCGGCCCGAGGAATCTCGTCTCGCCATGCCGCAAGGATGTGCCGAGCACGACGAGGTCGAAACTCCCGCCGCGCAACGCGCGCCTGATCTCGGACTCCGGCCGGATGTTGGTCGCCGTCAGCCCCTTCACGGGAACGCCGCCGCGCTTGCCGGCGCGGTGGACGTCGACCAGCACCGACATGCCGGCGCGCCGTCCGCGGCCGCGCAGCACGGCGGTATCGGCCTGGGGGTCGAACACATGCAGCGCCGTCACGTTGCCTTTGGTCGCCGCCGCCAACGAGATCGCGATCTCGGTGGCGAGGCGGGCATCCTGCGTGCCGGCGGCCGGCAGCAGGATGTCGAGGGGCACGTCGGCCGGGCCGGCGGCGCCCGCGCCGTTGATCGCGATCGCCACCGGCCCGTCGAAGCTGTTGACGAGCTTCTGCAGCCGCTCCTCGAAGCGCAGCTGCGACTCGGCGATGGGACGATCGATGCCGACGAAGGCGATGTCGTAGCCGCGCGCGATTTCGCGCTCGATGGCGTTCTCGTGATCGCCCGGGCGCTCCATCACGAGCTGCTCGATCGCGGGCTTGGCATCGGTGCCGGCAAGAACCGTCTGGGCCGCCTCGGACAAATGCGCCCGCCGCGTCGTCTCGTCGGTGCTGTCCGCATCGGTTGCCTTCGGCTGCAGCACGGTCGTCAGCACTTCCTGGCGGGCCGCGAACAGGCCGGCCAGGCGTGACGCCAAGCGGCCGTTGGGACTATCGTCGGCATAGACCAGCGCGCGTTCCATCTTCGGCAGATGCTCGAGCGCCTCGGCTTCCTCCTTGTCGAGGCGCTTGGTCTCCTCCTCGCCCAGCGGCACGCGCGACATGACCCAGCGCAGCATCGGCGGCATCACCATGGTGGTGACCACGGCCATGGCCACGATCATCGTATAGAGCTGGTTGCTGAGCGCCCCCATGGCGAGGCCGATCGACGCGATGATCACCTCGGTCGAGCCGCGCGCGTTGAGGCCGACGCCCAGCGCCAGCGACTCTCGTGTCGTCAATCCGCCCAGCCTGCCGCCCACCAGCGCGCCGGAAAACTTGCCGACGCTGGCGACGACGATGATGGCCAGCGTGAACAGGGCGAGCTTGGTATCGGCCAGCGTGCGCAGGTCCATGCCGAGGCCCGCCACGGCGAAGAACACCGGGCTAAAGAAGGCGAAGACGAAGCCGCGCACCTGGTTCTCGATCTGCTCGGTCAGGATCGGTGAGCGGCCGACCAGAATGCCGGCGATGAAGGCGCCCAGCGCCGTGTGCACGCCGATCAGCTCGGTCGTGAGCGACATCGCCAGCATGATCACGATGATGGTCGTGATCACCGGCACGTCGATCGTCATGTGGTCGTTCACCCAGACGATGGTGCGGGCGACCAGCCGCTGGCCGATCGTCAGGCTGAAGGCCAGGAATAGCGCCGTGCCGGCCAGGCTCGCGCCGATCGTGGCAAGGTCGATGGTGCCGTGCGAGGCAATCCCCGCAATCACCGCGATGATGATCCAGGCGATGGTGTCGTCGAGGATGGCGGTGGCGAGGATGAGCTGGCCGAGATCGCGCCGCATGGCGCCGATGTCGATCAAAACCATGGCCACGATCTTCACCGAGGAGATCGACAGCGCGGTGCCCAGGAACAGTGCCGTCACCAGTCTGTTCTCATGCATCGGAATGGCGCCGCCCGGCAGGGCGTAGGCCAGCGCCACGCCGAGCACGAACGGCACGGCGATGCCGGAGATCGACGACGCCACGACCGCGCGCTTGCGGCGCTGCACCAGGGCCAGGTTGGTTTCCATGCCGGTCAGCAGCAGCAGGAGAAGGATGCCGATCTGCGAGATCGCATCGATCATCGTCTTCAGGGTCTTGTTGTCGGGGAAGATGAACTCGCGCCCCTCGGGCCACACCAGGCCGAACACCGAGGGGCCGAGAACGACGCCGGCGATCAACTGTCCGAACAGGGCCGGCTGGCCGAAGCGATTCATCACTTCGCCCAATAGGCGTCCGGTCAACAGCAGAAGGATCAACTCGGCCGCGAAAATCGCCAGCGTATGGTTAGCTTCCACGCAGTTCCCCCGTGCGAATGGCGCCGATAGACTCGTTGGCACTATTCGTGCTGACCTTGGTAACGACGAGGGCGTCAAGAGGATGCAGCGTATGAACAAGGAAACTATCGAGATGCTGGCGCGCCGGGCGGGCCTGCAGAAGGCGCTGGCCGAGTTCCCCGACGATGTCGCGGCCGCCGCACGCCAGGCCGATGACGTGGCCTCCAAGATCAAGCCGGTCGATCCCCGCGCCGAACCCTGGCCGCCGATGCAAGCGGGGAAGGGACAATGAGCGACCTGCACTGGCTTTCCGTCGCGAAAATTGCCGATTCGATCGCGGCCAAGGAGCTCTCGCCCGTCGAACTGATGCAGGCGCTGCTCGCCCGCGTCGATAAACTCGATCCGCGCCTCAACGCCTTCATCAAGGTCGATGGCGATCAGGCCCTCGCCGCGGCGCAAGCCGCCGAGACCGAGATCATGGCCGGCCGCAGCCGCGGTCCGCTGCACGGCGTGCCCGTCGGCATCAAGGACATCATCGATGTCGCGGGACTGCCCACGACCTGCCACTCGAAGGTTCTCGAAACGAACATGGCGACGGACACGGCTGTGTGCGTGAGCAAGCTGCGCGGCGCCGGCGCCATCGTGATGGGCAAGCTCTCGACGCATGAGTTCGCCATCGGCGGGCCGAGCTTCGATTTGCCGTGGCCGCCGGCGCGCAATCCCTGGAACCCCGATCATCATCCCGGCGGCTCGTCGTCGGGCTCGGGGTCCGGCGTTGCCGCGGGTCTCTTCCCGATGGCGTTGGGCACCGACACCGGCGGCAGCGTCCGCAACCCCGCGAGTTGCTGCGGCATCGTGGGCCTGAAGCCCACCTACGGGCTGGTGTCGCGGCGCGGTGTCTTCCCGCTGTCCTTCACGCTCGATCACGTGGGCCCGATGACGCGCACCGTGACCGACAACGCGCTGATGCTGGAGACGATCGCGGGCCACGATCCGCTCGATCCCGGCAGCGCACCCTCGGCCGCCGGTCATTACGCGTCGGCGCTGGAGCGCGGCGTGAAGGGCCTGCGCATCGGCTTCGTGCGCCACTTCCATGAGATCGACACGCCTGCCACGCCCGAGGTGACAGCGGCGCTCCAGCACGTGGCGCGCACTCTGCAGATGGCAGGTGCCGACGTACGCGACGTCGTTCTGCCGACCCTGGGTGAGTTCGGCGCGGTGAATCGCGTGATCCTGCAAAGCGAGGCCTGGTCGATCCATTCGAAGTGGCTGCGCGAACGGCCGGGCGACTATGGCCGCTACGGACGCCTGCGCCTGATGGCGGGCGCGTTCATGAGCTCGGGCGACTACGTGCTGGCCCAGCGCCGCCGACGCGAGATGATCGCCGCGGTCGAGGAGGCGTTCCGCGACGTCGACATCCTCCTCTGCGCCAGCTCGATGGACCCGGCCTGTCGCATCGACGATACGCCGGAAGTCGAGCGCACCTATCCGCGCCAGGCGCGCACGCCGTTCAACACCACCGGCCATCCGGCGCTTGCCATGATGTCGGGCCTGTCGTCGGGCGGCCTGCCGTTGTCGGTGCAGTTCGTCGGTCGCTACTTCGACGAGGCGACGATCTTCCAGGTCGCGCGGGCGTGGGAACTGGCCTCGGGCTCCGACAGGAAGCACCCGCCCATCGGGTAACGCTGTCATCCAAACGACATCTGCGCCGTGTACTGCCCGGCGCAGCGACAGTGCGTTTGGAAAGGCCGCTCCATTTCTGTAATAAGCCCGCCTCTGATCGATATCCGGGGCCTCACCGTCGACTTCGACGCGGGCCATCGTGTGGTGCGCGTGCTGCATGGCGTCGATCTCGCGATCGAGAGCGGCGAGGCGGTCGGGCTGGTGGGCGAGTCGGGCTCGGGCAAGAGCGTGACCTGGCTGGCCGCCCTGGGATTGCTGGGCGGCCGTGCCCGCGTGAAGGGCGCGGTGACGTTCGAGGGCCGCAACCTCGTGGGTGCCCCGGCGCACGAACTCGAGGCCGTGCGCGGGGCGCGCATCGCCATGATCTTCCAGGATCCGGCGAGCAGCCTCAATCCTGTGTATCGCATCGGCCGGCAGCTCTGCGAGGCGCTGGCGCTTCACCGCGGGCTGACCGGCCAGGCGGCCCTCGCCGAAGCGGCGCGGCTGCTCGACCGGGTCGGCATCGCCGATGCGGCCCGCCGCCTGCGCGACTTTCCGCACGAGCTGTCGGGTGGCATGAACCAGCGCGTCATGATCGCGATGGCGCTGTCCGGCCAGCCCCAGATCCTGATCGCCGACGAGCCGACGACGGCGCTCGACGCCACCATCCAGGCGCAGATCCTCGAGCTGCTGCAGGAGATCCGCCGCGACAGCGCGATGGCGCTGGTGCTGATCAGCCACGATCTCGGCGTCGTCGCGGAGAACACCGACCGCGTCTGCGTCATGTACGCCGGCCGCATCGTCGAGGACGCGCCGATCGACGCGATCTTCGACCGGCCGGCGCATCCCTATACGTCGGGCCTGCTGGCGGCCCTGCCGGAACTCGAAGGGCCGCGCCGCCGCCTCGTCGCGATCCCGGGCGTTGTGCCCGAGCCGTGGAATCTCCCGCCGGGCTGCAGCTTCGCGCCGCGCTGTGGCGAGGTGACGGCGGCGTGCGAGGCATCCCTGC
The DNA here is from genome assembly GCA_903915535.1 of Enhydrobacter aerosaccus. GTDB lineage: Bacteria > Pseudomonadota > Alphaproteobacteria > Reyranellales > Reyranellaceae > Reyranella > Reyranella aerosaccus_C. The sequence continues at coordinate 3,542 of CAIWTJ010000128.1, read as the reverse complement.
CGCCCACCGTGCAGGTCGAGTCCCGTCATCGCGCCGCCTGCCTCCGCGCGCGGCGCCCGCACGAGCCGGGTATCGGCGCTTGAGCCAGCCGCTCCTCGAAGCCTCGCAACTCACCCGGCACTACAAGGTGCGCCGCGGCGGCCGCCTGTTCGGCCATGCCGCGACCCTGCGCGCGGTCGATGGCGTGTCGTTCACCCTGCGACCGGGACGCACTCTCGGGCTGGTGGGCGAGTCGGGCTGCGGCAAGACCACGACAGCGCGGCTGGTGCTGGGACTGCTGCCGCTCACTTCCGGCGAAATGCGTCTCGACGGAGAGACTTTGCCCAAGGCCGGATCGACGCGCTGGCGCGAGCTGCGGCGCACCGTGCAGATGGTTTATCAGGATCCTCTGGCCGCCCTCGACCGGCGCATCGCGGTCGGCCGACAGGTCATGGAACCGCTCGCGATCCATGGGATCGGCACAAGCACGGTCGAGCGCCGCGACAAAGCGATGGCAATCCTCGAATCGGTCGGCCTGCAGGCGCATCACTTCGTCCGCTATCCGCATGAACTGTCGGGCGGGCAGCGCCAGCGCATCGTGCTGGCGCGCGCGCTGATTCTCGAACCGCGCCTGCTGGTGTGCGACGAGCCGATCTCCGCGCTCGACGTCTCGATCCAGGCGCAGGTGGTGAACCTGCTGCTCGACCTGCAGGCCAAGATGGGTCTGGCCTATCTCTTCATCAGCCACGACCTGCGCATGGTGCGCCAGGTCAGCCACGAGGTGGCGGTGATGTATCTCGGCCGCATCGTCGAGCGCGGCGATCCCGACCGGTTGTTCTCCGCGCCCACGCATCCCTATACGCAGGCGCTGGTGTCGGCGATCCCGGTCGCGGCGCGCCAGCGGCGGCAGCGGCTGATCCTGAAGGGCGATCCGCCCAACCCGGTGAACGTGCCCACCGGTTGCGCCTTCCACGAGCGCTGCCCGATCGCGGTAGCCCACTGCCGCGCCGAGACGCCGCTGCTGCGGCCGCTGGCCGACGGTCGCGAGGTCGCCTGTCATCTGGCGGCCGCGTCCGTGGGGGGCCTATGATCGGCTATCTCGCTCAACGGCTGCTGCGCGCGCTGCTCACCATCTTCCTGGTCGTGACCTTCGCGTTCTTCGTGCTGCGCCTGTCGGGCGATCCGGCGCTGCTGATCATGTCGGTCGATGCGCCGCCCGAGTCGATTGCGGCCTTCCGCAAGTCGTGGGGTCTCGATCAGCCGATCTGGATGCAGTACCTCGCCTATGTCGTGCACGCGCTGACCGGCGACCTCGGCAATTCGATGCGCGACGGGCGGCCCGCGATCCAGCTCGTGCTCGAGCGCGTGCCGTCGACGCTCGCCATCACGCTCCCCGCCTTCGCGCTCAAGATCGCGATCGGCGTGCCGGCCGGCATCTATGCAGCGCTCCGCCGCAACTCCTTCGCCGACCGCCTCACCATGCTGTTCTCGGTCGCGGGCTTCACCATGCCGAGCTTCGTGCTGGCGTTGCTGCTGGTGCTGGTCTTTTCGGTCAAGCTCGGCTGGCTGCCGAGCAGCGGCAGCGATGGCCTGGCCAACGCTATCCTGCCGATCGTGACCCTGGGCGCGGCGGGCGCGGCGATCCTGGCGCGCTTCACCCGCTCGGCCATGCTCGAGGTGCTGGGCCAGCCCTACATCCGCGCGGCATCGGCCAAGGGCCTCTCGTGGCGGCGCGTCGTCACCGAGCACGCGCTGCCCAATGCCGCCATCCCGACCACGACCATCATCGGCTTCATGGTCGGCACCCTGATCGCGGGCGCCGTCGTGGTCGAAAGCGTCTTCGCCTGGCCCGGCATCGGCCGCCTGCTGGTCGTCGCGGTGGCCAACCGCGACCTCGCCGTCGTGCAGACCATCCTGCTGCTGGTCGCGATGACCATGGTAACGTCCAACATCGTCGTCGATCTCGTCTACGGCTGGATCGATCCGCGCATGCGCACGGCGCCGAAATGACAGCGGTTTCATCGTTGCCCCTCCAGCGCAGCCGCCACTCGCGCTTCCTCGAGGCCTGGCCGCCGCTCACGCTCGTGGCCCTCGCCTGGGTCGCGCTGATGCTGGTCGTGGCCCTGGGCGCCGACTGGCTGTCGCCGTTCCATTTCTCGGCGCTCGACCTGCGCGCGCGCCTGCAGCCGCCGGTCGGCTTCGGCGGCACGTGGAAGCATGCGCTGGGCACCGATGAACTCGGCCGCGACGTGCTGTCCCGGCTGATCGTCTCGATCCGCATCAGCGTGCTGATCGCCTTCTTCGGCACGCTGATCGCCGCCACCCTGGGCACGACCCTGGGCTTCGTGGCGGCGCATTTCCGCGGCCGGGTCGAGTGGCTGATCCTGATGATGATCGACTTCCAGGCGAGCGTGCCGTTCCTGATCGTGGCGCTGGCCGTGCTGGCCTTCTTCGGCAACTCGCTGGTGCTGTTCGTGGCGCTGATGGGCCTCAACAGCTGGGAGCGCTACGCCCGCATCGCGCGCGGCCTCACCATCTCGGCCAACGAGCAGGGCTATGCCGGCGCCATCCGTCAGCTGGGAGCGTCGAGCTGGCGGGTCTACGGCATCCATGTGCTGCCCAACATCGCCTCGACCCTGATCGTGTCGATGACGATCACGTTCCCCGAGACGATCCTGCTCGAGAGCGGCCTCTCGTTCCTGGGCCTGGGCGTGCAGCCGCCGCTCAGCTCGCTCGGCAACATGGTGGGCTACGGCCGCGAGTACCTGACGCGCGCGTCGTGGATCCTGCTGTTTCCCAGCGCGGTGATCATCCTCACGACGCTCTCGATCAGCATCATCGGCGACTGGCTGCGCGACCGCCTCGACCCGACCCTTCGGTAGCGACCGTTTTCGCGGTTTATAGGCAGCGGAAACCGAGCCGCGTTCGTAAGTCGTTGATCCGGTTGAGGAAGCAGAAAAATCGAAACCGGTGAAAACCGTCGCCAAACCGTCCCTAAAACCGTTCGTAAGGCGCACGTCCGTGCACGGGCGTTGCGGGGAATTCGTCACGGCACTACCTCACCCTGAGGAGCAGCTCGCAGAGCTGCGTCTCGAAGGGTGAACGACTGACGGGGTGCTCGTTCGCATCCTTCGAGACGGCCCTGCGGGCCTCCTCAGGATGAGGGTTGTGCTGGACATGGTTCGCTCCTGTGAGAACCTACCTACAACTCCTTTCCGGGATCGCGCATTACGGTCGTTACTGACGACATATCGTTGACCTGCTTTGAACAGACGGGTGCGCCGGACCCGCGCTTCGTGCGCCAAAAGGCGCCGCGCCGGACAAAATTCTGCTAGAGCGGAGGAATGGAGGAGCAATGACGACGCAAATCGCCTCGCACCGTGGCGGCGCCCTGTTGTGGGCCGAGAACAGCCCGCTCGCCTTCGAGAACACCGCGAAGCTGCCGGTCGAGCAGGTCGAGTTCGACGTTCATCCGACGCGCGACGGCAGGCTGGTCGTGATCCACGACGAGACGCTCGACCGCACGACCGACGGCCATGGCCCGGTGTGCGCGCACGACTGGG
>CAIWTJ010000127.1 GCA_903915535.1 Enhydrobacter aerosaccus | reverse complement strand
GGCCAGCTCAGGATCGACACGAGCGGAAAGGCGGTGCTGGCGGCCACGGTCGAGCCGAGCAGGCGACGGCGGTTCATCTTGATCGTCATTGGTGTTTACTCCCCTTGAACTGTTGGGGAGGTATTGGCCCGATTCAGGCGTCCTTTGCAACCGGCCTCAGCCAGGTCCGCTCCTCGACCAGGATGCACTTCTGCTCCTCCGCAAAGCGGAAGTTCTCCATCGCCGCCTTGTCCTGGCGCAGCCGCGCCCGATAGGCCTCGTAGGCCGCCAGGCTCGGGAACGAGATCAGGGCGTGGGCGATGTTGTTCGTGCCCTCATGCGGCATGAAATAGCCCAGCAGGTCGCCGCCGCAGGCCGGAATGATGGTGAGCCAGTTGCGGGCATAGGTCTCGAAGGCCTCGCGCTTGAACGGATCGAGGACGTAGCGGATCGCGCAGGTGACGGTCATGGAAGCTCCTATTGTGCGACCCAAGCTAATATCGTCCTGCGGGACGATGTTTCGGCCGCTGCCGAAGCGCTAGGATGGGACCATCGTTCGAGGAGGTCGTCGTGAGTGCATACGCGGACCGTCTGGAGGCCCTGGCGTCGGAGGCGGCGGATCGCTGTACCGAGTGCGGCAAATGCTTCGAAGTATGCCCGACAGCGCGCGAAGTCGGCATGGATGCGGGTGAAGCCAAGACCCGGGTCGGCGAATTGATCGCGCTCACGCGCCAGGCGGCCGCCGCGGCGGACGGTTTGCAGAAGTGGCTGAACGCCTGCGACGGCAGCGCCCAGTGCACGGCGGCCTGCCCCGAGGACATCAACGTCCGCCAGTGGATCACCATCGCCAAGATGAAGGCGGTCGAGGCCGTGCGTCCGCTCGAGACCAGCGCCGGCGCCGCCGCCAACCGTTTCCGCCACATGGCGCAGGCGGTGCGGCTGCTGGCCAGCATGCAGCTGCCGTCGGAGACGCTGAAGAAGATCCTGGCGCCGGCCGAGAAGCGCACCGCCGACGTGATCTTCTATACGGGCTGCAACGTGCTGCGCACGCCGCACATCGTGCTGAACGTGATGGACATCCTCGACGGGCTGCAGCTCGACTTCGACGTCGTGGGCGGCACCGCCCATTGCTGCGGCGTCTACCAGTTCCAGGAAGCCGACCTGCCGACCTACGAGAAGATCGGTCATCGCACGTTCAATCGCCTTGGCCAGTCCGGCGCCTCGCAGGTGCTGACCTGGTGCCCGACCTGCACCAAGAATTTCGACGAGCTGGAGAAGGACGTGGCGGCGCCGTCGTTCGGCCTCGACCATGTGAGCGAATTCCTCGCGGCCAATCTCGACATGCTCAAGACTCGCTTCGTCGATCAGCCCCAAGGGCAGCCTAAACGTCGGGTCGTGATCCACGAGCATCAGGGCATCGGCGCCACGCTCGACAGCATGCGCAAGCTGTTGCGCGCCGTGCCCAATCTCGAGCTGGTCGAGCTGCCGCAGGATTCCGGCTTCTCCTACGCCTGCGGCGGTCAGGCCGCGAAGTTCAAGGATCGCGAACGCGCCATTCATAAGGGTCTCGCCGAAGCCGCCGTCGCGGCCGGCGCCGACACGATCGTCACCATGTATCACTCCTGCCACCGCGCGCTCTCGGGCGCCGAGGCGATCTATCCGTTGCGTGTCGTGAACTTCACCGACGTGATCGCCGAGGCGATGGGCCGCGGCGGCCATCCCGACTATTACCGCCTCTACAAGACCGGCGGTCCGATGGACGAGGCGGTCGAGGCGGCGCGGAAATTCCTGCAGGACAATGGCGTCAAGGTCGACGAGGCCTCGGTGAAGTCGCTGACCGCCGACATCTTCGACGAGACCGGCCTTGCGGGGCCGCGCGACGCCTTCCGCGACGCCTTCACGGAACTGGCGCGCCAGTCGTGAGCCGGCGCGCGCTCGTCCTGGCGGCCCTGTTGCCGGTGGCGGGCTGCGGCCAGGTCCAGTCGATCGATGCCGACTTCGCCGGCCTGAAGGGCGAGCCGATCGCGGCGGCGGAGGCCAGACTCGGTCCGCCCGAGACCCGGCAGGGCTCCGTTGCCGTCTGGACCGACAGGGTGCGCGACGACACGCCGGTCCTGAGAGACAAGGTGATCTTCGACAACGGGCGGGCGACCACGATCCAGGTGATGGAGCGGCCCGAAATTCCGCCGCTCAAGACCTGTACCCTGACCGTCCAGACCGACGGCGCGGGCACGATCGTCGCGGTCGATCGCAACGGCACGACTGCCGCCTGCGCACCGATGGCCCGCAAGGTCGCGGTCTAGGTCCGCTGCTCCGCATGGCCGTTCCGACACAAACCTCACCCTGAGGAGCCGCACGAAGTGCGGCGTCTCGAAGGGTGGGCAACAGACGCGGTGCGCGTGCCCACCCTTCGAGACGGCCGCTTCGCGGCCTCCTCAGGGTGAGGTGATTCCGCTGAAGCAGAACACGCTCGAGGTTTTCCCGTAGACGGCATGAAGGCTGCCGCCTAAGGTCGAACTGCCCAGTCGATACCTGTGGGAGAGACCACCTGAAAAGGTGGCGCCGAAGGAGCAACCGACCCCGGAAACTCTCAGGCAAACGGACCGCAGGAGGATGGGTCTCTGGAAAGTGGCGGGCGCCTCATCTGGCGCCGGCCCACCGACGAAGTAAGCCAGTTTCACTGGCGAATCTTTCAGGTCTCCGGACAGAGGGGGTCGCGAACGGCGCAGTTCTTGCGCCAGGGAACGCGACTCTGGGAGACCGATTTGAAGCGCACGCCGCTCTACGAATTACACAAGGAATTGGGCGCCCGTATCGTGCCCTTCGCCGGCTACGAGATGCCGGTCCAGTATCCCACCGGAATCCTGGTCGAGCATGCCCACACCCGCCGCGCCGCGGGCCTGTTCGACGTTTCGCACATGGGCCAGGTGCGGCTGACGGCCAAGTCCGGGCATAACGCGGCCAAGGCGCTCGAGACGCTGGTGCCGGGCGACATCGCGGGACTTCAACCCGGCCAGCAGCGCTACACGCAGTTCACGAACGACGCGGGCGGCATCCTCGACGATCTGATGGTGACCTCGACCGGCGATCACCTGCTGCTGGTGATCAACGCCGCCTGCAAGGACGCCGATCTCGCGCACCTTCAGAAGCACCTGTCCGCGAGCTGCGAGATCGAGCCGATGTTCGCGCGCGGGCTTCTGGCGCTGCAGGGGCCGCAAGCCGCGCAGGCGCTGGCGCGGCTGGCGCCCGCGGTCGCCACGATGACGTTCATGACCGGCGCGTTTTTCACCATCGAGGGCGCCGAGTGTTACGTCACGCGCTCGGGCTACACCGGCGGCGACGGCTACGAGATCTCGACGCCGGCTGCCGCAACGGACGCCATCGCGCGCAAGCTGCTCGCCCAGCCCGAGGTGAAGCCGGTCGGCCTGGGCGCCCGCGACTCGCTGCGCCTCGAGGCGGGGCTTTGCCTCTACGGACACGACATCGACACCACCACGACGCCGGTCGAGGCCGTGCTGCTGTGGAGCGTCGGCAAGGAGCGCCGCGTGCAGGGCGGTTTCCCGGGCGCAGCCGTCGTGCAGAAGCAGATCGCCGAGGGGGCGCCGCGCAAGCGGGTCGGGCTTCTGCCCGAGGGCAAGGCGATCGCGCGCGAGGGCGCGGAGATCGTGATCGGCGGCAAGGTGGTCGGCAAGGTCACGTCGGGCGGCTTCGCGCCCGGCCTCGAGCGCGCCATCGCCATGGGCTACGTCGAGAAGGCGCAGTCGGCCAACGGCACAAAAGTTGAGTTGATGGTGCGCGGCAAGCCGGTGCCCGCCGAGATCGTTCCCATGCCTTTCGTCAAACACGCTTACTACCGCGGATAGGAGTCTCAGAGATGGCCGACGTGAAATACACCGACGAGCACGAGTGGATCCGCATCGAGGGCGATGTCGGCACCATCGGCATCAGCGCCTACGCGCAGGAGCAGCTGGGCGACGTGGTATTCGTCGACGTGCCCGCCGCCGGGCGCAAGGTCGCCAAGGGCGAGTCGGTGGCCGTGGTCGAATCGGTCAAGGCCGCCTCCGACATCTATGCGCCCGCGTCGGGCGAGATCATCGAGGCCAACGCGGGCCTCGCGGAAACGCCGGGCGACGTGAACACCGAGCCGATGGGCAAGGGCTGGTTCTTCAAGATGAAGCTCGCGAACAAGTCCGAGCTCGACGGCCTGATGGACCAGGCCGCCTACGACGCCTTCGTGAAGGGGCTTTCGTGAAAATCCTCATCCTGAGGAGCGCGAAGCGCGTCTCGAAGGATGGGAACGAGCACCTCGTCTGTTGCCCATCCTTCGAGACGCGCCCTGCGGGCGCTCCTCAGGATGAGGTCTTTGTTGGAATAGAGATCAGGAGCGTTTGATGCGCTATCTCCCTCTCACTGCCGCAGACCGCCGCGACATGCTCAGCGTCATCGGCGTCAAATCGGTCGATGAGCTGTTCCGCGATGTGCCTCAGTCGGCGCGGCTGGGCGCCAAGGTCGCGGGCCTGCCGGATCATCTGGGCGAGTTGGAAGTCGAGCGCGCCTTCCAGGCCTATGCGGCGAAGAACGTCTCGCCCTCGGTCGCGCCGTTCTTCATCGGCGCCGGCGCCTACCGCCATCACGTGCCCGCGACGGTCGATTACATGATCCAGCGCGGCGAGTTCCTGACCTCCTACACGCCCTATCAGCCGGAGATCACGCAAGGGACCCTGCAGTATCTCTTCGAATTCCAGACGCAGGTGACGCTGCTGACCGGCATGGAAGTGGCGAACGCCTCGATGTACGACGGCTCGACCGGCGCCTCGGAAGCCGTGCTGATGGCCAACCGCGTGACGCGCCGCGCCAAGGCGCTGCTGTCGGGTGGCCTGCATCCGCAGTATCGCGGCATCATCGAGACGACCGCGCACTGGCAGGGCTTCAAGACCGTTTCGGGCAAGGCCGATGTCGAGGGGCTGGAAGACCTGATCGCCGCCGTCGACAAGGAGACCTCCTGCGTCGTCGTGCAGAACCCGAGCTTCTTCGGCCACGTGCGCGACTTCGCAAAGCTGGCGGAGGCCTGCCACGCGGCCGGCGCGCTGCTGATCGTCGTGGTGACGGAAGTCGTGTCGCTGGGCCTGCTGAAGCCGCCGGGCGAGATGGGGGCCGACATCGTGGTCTGCGAGGGCCAATCGATCGGCAACGGGCTGGGCTTCGGCGGACCGTATGTCGGCCTGTTTGCGACCAAAGAGAAGTACATGCGCCAGATGCCGGGGCGTCTGGTCGGCGAGACCGTCGATGCCGACGGCAAGCGCGGCTTCGTGCTGACACTCTCCACGCGCGAGCAGCATATCCGCCGCGAGAAGGCGACGTCGAACATCTGCACCAATGCCGGCCTCTGCGCGCTGGCTTTCACGGTGCACCTCACGCTCCTGGGCGAGGCCGGCCTCACGCGGCTGGCGGAGCTCAATCACGCCAAGGCGGGCCAGCTTGCCGACAGGCTTGCGGCGGTGCCGGGAGTGAAGGTCGTGAACGCGAGCTTCTTCAACGAATTCACCGTCGCGCTGCCGAAAGTAGCCGCGCCGGTCGTCGAGGCGCTCGCCGCCAAGCGCATCCTGGGCGGCGTGCCGGTGTCGCGCCTGCTGCCGGGCGACGCATCGGTCGAGAAGCTGCTGCTGCTCGCCGCCACCGAGACCGCGACGGACGGGGGCATGGATGCCCTCGTTGCCGGCCTGAAGGAGGTGCTGTGATGGACCGCTCCCAGGGCCGCACCGGCGGCATCGCTTCCGGCTCATCGCACGAAGCGCCCACCTTCACCCGCAACCGCGCACTGCAGATCGAAGAGCCGCTGATCTTCGAGATGGGCCAGCCCGGCCGCACCGGCGTGGACCTGCCGGAGCCGCCAAAGACCAGGGATCGCCTGAACGGTCTCCGCCGCGCCGGCGAGATCGGCCTGCCGGGCCTCTCCGAACCGCAGGTCGTTCAGCACTTCACGCGGCTCAGCCAGAAGAACTACGCCATCGACATGGGCGTCTACCCGCTGGGCTCGTGCACCATGAAGCACAATCCGCGCATCAACGAGAAGGTGGCGCGCTTCGCGGGCATCGGCGATCTCCATCCGCTGCAGCCGGTGTCGACCGTGCAGGGCGCGCTGGAGCTGATCGATCGTCTGGCGCACTGGCTCAAGACCCTGACCGGGATGCCCGCGGTGGCGATGTCGCCGGCGGCAGGCGCACACGGCGAGATGTGCGGCATGATGGCGATCGCGGCCGCCCTCGAAGCCAAGGGCGAACGCGCGCAACGCCGGACGGTGCTCGCGCCCGAGTCGGCGCACGGCACCAACCCCGCGACGGCCGCGGCGCTGGGCTTCACCGTGAAGCCGATCCCGGCGAACGAGAGGGGCCGCGTCGATCTCGCGGCGCTGAAGGCGGCGCTCGGCCCCGACGTGGCGGCGATCATGCTGACCAATCCCAACACCTGCGGCCTGTTCGAGAGCGAGATCGTTGAGATCTCGACAGCGGTGCACGCGGCGGGCGCCTACTTCTATTGCGACGGCGCCAACTTCAACGCGATCGTGGGCCGCGTGCGGCCGGGCGATCTCGGCGTCGACTGCATGCACATCAACCTGCACAAGACCTTCTCGACGCCGCACGGCGGCGGCGGTCCGGGCGCAGGCCCGGTGGTGCTGTCGGCGGCGCTGGCGCCGTACGCGCCTTACCCGTGGATCGTGAAGAACGGTGACAAGTGGGTAGTGGCCGAGGACGGAGCGAAGGTCGAGGGCCAGCCGCTCGGCCGCCTGAAAGCCTTCCATGGCCAGATGGGCATGTTCACGCGTGCGCTGGCCTACATCATGAGCCACGGCGCCGACGGGCTGAAGCAGGTCGCGGAAGACGCGGTCCTCTCGGCCAACTACGTCATGGCGTCGCTCCAGGAGACGATGACGCCTGCGTTCGACGGCCCCTGCATGCACGAGGTGCTGTTCGACGACAGCTTCCTGAAGGACACCGGCGTCAGCACGCTCGACTTCGCCAAGGCAATGATCGACGAGGGCTATCACCCGATGACCATGTACTTCCCGCTGGTCGTGCACGGCGCGATGCTGATCGAGCCGACGGAAAGCGTCGCCAAGGAAGACCTCGACCAGTTCATCGCCACGCTCAAGTCGCTCGCCCAGCGTGCCAAGTCGGGCACGGAAGCGGAGGCCTTCAAGGCCGCGCCGCTCTATTCGCCGCGCCGCCGCCTCGACGAGACGCTGGCGGCGAGGAAGCCCATCCTGCGCTGGCGGCCCTCGAACACCTTCAAGGAAGCGGCGGAATAGGGCGGTATCGTCTCTCTCTCGCTGCACGCAACGGCGCACGACCTCATCCTGAGGAGGCCCGCAGGGCCGTCTCGAAGGATGGGCAGCAGGCATGGTGCTCGTTCCCATCCTTCGAGACGCGCCTTCGGCGCTCCTCAGGATGAGGTTGGTGGTTAGTCGACGCTCTGGTTAGGACTTACGCCACCGCGTTCTTGGCGATCGTCTCTCGATAGAACGACGCGCTGAGCTTGGGCGTGCGCTTCTGCGTGGCGTAGTCGACGTGGACCAGGCCGAAGCGCGTCGCGTAGCCGTCGGCCCACTCGAAATTGTCCAACAGGCTCCAGAGGAAATAGCCGTGCACGGGCACGCCTTCCGAGGTCGCGCGCTGGAGCTGCGTCAGGTAGTTGCGCAGGTACATGATGCGGTCGAGGTCGTTGATCGCGCCGCTCGCGTCGATCTTGTCCGCAGCCGATGTGCCGTTCTCGGTGATGTAGAGGCTCTTGATGTCCCAGACCTCGGCGGCCAGGCGCGGCGCCCAGTAGAGCGCCTCGGGGCCGATGGTCAGCCAGCCGGACGCCATCTTCGGGTAGGAGTCCGGCAGCGGCAGGATGGTGTAGCCCGCCGCATTGTCGCTCGCGGCCACGAAGTTGTTCGGCGTGTAGACGTTGAGGCCCACGAAATCGAGCGGGCTCGAGATGATCTTCAGGTCGTCCTGCGTGAACTTCGGCGCGTCGGCGCCCGCTTCCGCGAGATAGGCGTCGGTGTAGCGGCCTTCCATGATCACGGTGAGATAGGCCGCATTCAGCTCGCGCAATGCCGTCGCCGCGGCCGCGATGTCGGCTGCGCTCTCGACCGCCGGCACGGCGTTGATGATGTTGTCGGCGATGCCGACCTCGGTGCCGGCCTTGGCGTTGGCGCGGATCGCCTGCACCGCGAGACCGTGGCCGAGCACCGCATGATGGCGCACCTGGTTCAGGCGGCCCGCCGGCAGGTTGAGCCCGGGCGCCCAGACGCCGTTGCCGTAGCCCAGTCCCACGAACGCCGAGGTCTCGTTCAGGGTGAAGAAGTGTTTCACCCGGTCTCCGAGCCTGGCCGCGACGTAACCCGAATAGTCGCCGAACGCCTGAGCCGTCTCGCGCAATTCCCAGCCGCCGCGATCCTGCAGCTTCTGCGGCAGGTCCCAGTGATAGAGCGTGGCATAGGGCTCTATGCCGTTCTTCAGCAGTTCGTCGATCAGCCGGTCGTAGAAGGCGAGGCCCTTGGGGTTGGGCGCGCCGGTACCGTCGGGAAAGACGCGCGGCCAGGCGATCGAAAAGCGATAGGCGGTGGCGCCCAAGCCCTTCATCAGCGCCACGTCTTCCTTGTAGCGGTGATAGTGGTCGACGGCGACGAGGCCGTTGGTGCCGTCCGCGATCTTGCCCGGCGTGGCGGAGAAAGTGTCCCAGATCGAGACGCCGCGCCCGTCTTCCGTCGCCGCGCCCTCCACCTGATAGGCGGAGGTGGCGGTTCCCCAGCGGAAGCCGTTTGGAAAGCTGTTCTTCATCGATGCACTCGGCAGTTCTAGTCGATCACTTCGGTTGCCCGCGCGAGGATGGCCGCCGGGATCGTGATGCCGAGGGCGCGCGCGGTGTTCGTGTTGACGGAGATGGTGAAGACCGCCGGCTGCTCGATCGGCAGGTCGCCGGGCTTCGCTCCCTTCAGGATCTTGTCGACGAAGTTGGCGGTGCGGCCCGTGAGCACGTCGCGGTCGGCGTCGTAGCTCATCAACCCGCCCGCCTGCACGAAGTAGTTCACGGCGAACAGGCTCGGCAGCTTTTGGGTTTTCACCAGACCGAGCAGCAGTTCGCGATTGGCGCTGAAGATCGATTCCACCGTCGTGACGATGGCCTGCACCTCGGCCTTTCGGCCGGCCTCGAAGGCCGGGGCGAAATCGGCCGGGCTCGCGACGTTTTGCACGAAGAGCTCGAGGGCCAACGACTTGGCGGCGCCCTGCATCGCCGCGATCTGGCCGCGGGAAATCGGATCGACCGGGTAGGTCAGGACGAGCACGCGCGTGAGCGACGGGATCGTCTCCTTCAGGAGCTCCAGCCCTTTGACCATCATCTGCGGGGCGAGGTTGGTCGTGCCGGTGACGTTGCCGTCCGGCCGCGCGAGGCTCTTCACCAGCCCGGTGCCGACCGGATCGCCGAGGGTCAGCATGACGATCGGGATGGTGGACGTCGCTTCCTTCGCCGCCTGGGTTGCGGGCGTCGATCCGGTCACGATCACATCGGCGCCGTGGCCGACGCAGTCCGCCGCCAGCGCGGGGAAGCGCTCGGCCTTGCCGTCCGCCGACAGCCGCTCGATCGCGATGCTCTTGCCGTCGACATAGCCCAGCTCGCGCAGCCGCTCGAAGAACGGCGTATAGCGGCTCGGCCCCGTGCCGACGGGATCGAAGGTGAGGAAGCAGAGGCGCGGTAGACGTCCCGCGACCTGCGCATGGGCGCTGCCGACCAGCGGAAGGCCCGAGAGGACGACGCCAAGCAGCGCGCAGAAAGTCCGGTATGCTAGGGTCGTCATCGCGCCACCTTCAGGCAGAAAGCGGTCGTCGTCCAGCATGCGTGTCTTCACAACCCTACCGCAGGAAGACCTGCGCAAAGTCGGTCCCGCCGCCCAGGCGATCGAGGCCAATGGCTATACCGGCGTCAGCACGCAGGAGAATCGGCACGATCCCTTCCTGGCGCTGGCCGTCGCGGGCGTCGCGACGCAGAAGATCGAGCTTCATACCGGCGTCGCGATTTCCTTTCCGCGCTCGCCCATGGTCGCCGCCAACGTCGGCTGGGATATCCAGGCGAGCACGGGCGGGCGCTTCACGCTTGGTCTGGGGTCGCAGATTCGTGCGCACAACGAGAAGCGCTTCTCCGTGCCGTGGACGCCGCCCGCGCCGCGCATGCGCGAATACATCCAGGCGGTGCGCGCGATCTGGAAGGCATGGAAGGGCGACGGCAAGCTCAACTACGAGGGCCAGCACTACCGCTTTACCCTGATGACTCCCAACTTCGTGCCGGAGAACTACGCGGCGCCCGCGCCGCGCATCGGCCTCGCGGCGGTGGGCCCGGCGATGCTGAAGGTCGCGGCCGAGGAGAGCGACGGTGCCAAGCTCCACATCTTCTGCACGCGCAAGTATCTCGAGAACCGGATCATGCCGATCCTCTCGGCCGGGCTCGCGACGTCGGGCCGCCAGCGCGAGGATTTCGAGATCTCGGGTGGCGGCTTCGTCGTCACCGGAAAGGACGATGCGGCGGTGGCCGAGCTGCTGGAATATGTGCGCTACCGCGTGGCCTTCTACGGCTCGACGCCCGCCTACTGGCCGGTGTTCGAGGAGGAGGGACTGGCCGACCTGGGTCCGAAGCTCAACGCCATGACCAAGGCCGGCAGGTGGAGCGAGATCGCGGCCGAGATTTCCGACGATGTCGTGCATCGCTTCGCCGCCGTCGGACGCCACGACCAGATCGCCAAGGCGATCGAGCAACGCTTCGGCGGGCTGGTCGATTCGATCAGCGCCAGCGCCAACTCGTCGAAGCCGTCCGACATGCCGCCCGACCTGCTGCAGGATCTCGCGAAGATCCCGACGCGCTACGCGCCGAACTAGCCAAAGAAAAACCCCCGTCTTGCGACGGGGGTCGTAGGTAGCCCGCGATTAGTTTTATGCGGGCAATCCGGATGTTCGGAAAATCAGTGCTGGCGGCGCGGCAGCTCCGCGATCGCGTCGTCGATCAGGGCGGCGGTGCGGCCGGTGCCGACCTGCTCGCGCAACAGCGCGCGGGTGGCACCCAGCGCCACGTCGATGGCGGTGTCGCGCACCTGCTTGGCGGCGGCGGCTTCCGACTGGGCGATGCGGTCGAGCGCCTGCTGCTCGCGGAGCGCAATCTGGTTCTGCAGGCTCTGCGCGGCACGGGCCTGCATGCTCTGCACTTCCGAGCGGGCGAGGGCCAGGATGCTCTCGGCCTCGGCGGTGGCCTGGGCCAGGGTCTTCTCGGCGTCGGCCTTGGCCGCCATGGCTTCTTCGCGCAGCCGCGAGGCCTCGCTGAGCGCCTTGGTGATGTCGGCGGCGCGCTTGTCGAGCAGGGCCGCGATCTTCGACCACAGGATCTTGCCCAGAGCGACAACGAAGATGACGAACGCGACGGCGACCCAGGTCTCCGGATCGGCCCAGATGCTGCCGTGTCCGGCGGCGGCGGCGTGGTCGGCGGCGAAGGCGCTACCCATTAGACGCTTCCTTTTGCGGCGGCGGCGACCTTGGCGCCGAGCGCGCCCTTGTCGGCCGGGCTGCCTGCGAGCTTGGCATAGACGTCGGCGGCGACGTCATGCGCCATGTCCTCGAGCCCTTCCAGCACCTTGGCGCGCTGGCCGGCGACACGCTGCTCGGCGGCATCGACCTGCGCGGCGAGCCTGGTGCCGAGCTCGGTGAGCCTGGCGTTGGCGGCCGCCGCATCGGCTTCGCTGCGCGCGCGCGTGAGACCGCGGGCCTCCTCGCGCGCGCCGGCGAGACGCTTCTGGTAGGCGTCGACGGCGGCGCGGGTGTCCTCGCTCGCCTTCTCGGCCGCATCCAGGTCGCCCTGGATCTTGGCCTGCCGCTTCTCGAGCGTGTCGGCGATCGCGGGAACCGCGAGGCGCGACATGAT
>CAIWTJ010000126.1 GCA_903915535.1 Enhydrobacter aerosaccus | reverse complement strand
CTCAGAGTCTCGAGCGGAGCTGGAGCTCCGCGGTCCCGTGAAGAAGACTAAGCCGCCGTGGCCGCGAGCTGGCTCGACCGGCGGCGGATGAACCAGAGACCGGCGCGGGTCAGCAGGCTGTTCAGCCGGCCCTGCGGCTCGAGTCCCACGGCCTTCAGCACCATTGCCATCGCCCGCTGCACGTGGCTTGCGCGGTACAGCGGATAGGCCCGCTTGGCATAGGCCTGCATGTAACGCTTGCGGTCGTAGACCGCGCCGTCGGGCTCGTTGGCGGCGAAGTAGGCAAAGGCCAGTTCGTCGTCCTCGCTCTCGGCCATGCGGCTCCAGCCGATCCGCAGCCGCGCCCACCGGCTGAGGCGGTCGCGCTTCAGGCAGCGGCGCAGGTGGTCGTAGAACAGCTTGTAGTGGCGGAACTCGTCGGCGGCGATCTTGCCGCAAATCTGCTTCAACACCGGCTCCTCGGACGCATCCTTGAGGGCGCTGTAGTAGGAGCTGGTGCCGGTCTCGACGATGCAGCGGGCCATCATCTCGCCCGCGCGACTGCCGCGCACCGACTCCCGGGCGTCGAGCGGCAGCTGATATCCCTGGCGGAAGCGCTCGAAGGCCGCGTCGAAGTCCCACGCGGGATCGGCCAACTGCGCCCACCGGCCGAGCGCCATGCCGTGCTGGACCTCTTCCGTCACCCATCCCGCCAGGTCGGCAACGAAGGCAGTATCGTCGGCAAACACGCGCCCGAGATAGATGCCGTAGTCGCCGCCGTTGCGCTCCACCATGGCCGCAGCCTTGATGTTGCGCAGGATTTCGGGGTCGACTTTCGACGCGTCGAAACGATCCCAATCGATCGTGTCGAGTGTCCACTTACTCATCGGCCGGGGCCCTGGGGGAGCGACGCATTACCGTAATAAAGCGATCCGGACCGGACCTTTCAATGGCCCGACCGTGTACGCTTTTGGACAGTTTCTCTTGCGTACCGACTGTAATTACCGGGCGGCGTAGTAAGCCTGAGCCCGGCGCAAGTCCCGGGCCGCGGCCAGGGCCTTCTGCGCGGCGGCCAGGTCGAGGTCGCTCTTGGCCTCGACCACGTTGTGCTCCGCCACCCGCTCGCGCTCGGCGAGCTGTTCCGCCGTCACCGTCTCGAACGGCATCGCTTCGTCGGCCAGCACCGTGCAGCGTTCCGGAGTCACCTCGGCGAAGCCGCCCACGACCAGGAAGCGCTGTTCGGCCTTGGTGCCCTGGAAAACCTCGATGACGCCCGGACGGACGGTCGAGATCAGCGGCGCGTGGCCGGGAAGGACGCCGAAGTCGCCTTCGCTGCCCGGCACGACGACCATGTCGGCCTCGGTCGCGAGAAGCTCGCGCTCGGGCATGACCAGCCGGAAGGTGACCTTGGCCATGTGTTAGGCCGCCTCGAGCTTCTTGGCCTTGGCGACGGCTTCGTCGATCGTGCCCACCATGTAGAAGGCGGGCTCGGGCAGGCTGTCGTATTCGCCGGCGAGGATGCCCTTGAACGCCTTGATGGTGTCCTCGAGCTTCACGAACACGCCCGGCGTGCCGGTGAACACTTCGGCCACGTGGAACGGCTGGCTGAGGAAGCGCTGCATCTTGCGCGCGCGCGACACGACCAGCTTGTCCTCTTCCGAGAGCTCGTCCATGCCCAGGATGGCGATGATGTCCTGCAGCGACTTGTACTGCTGCAGCACGCGCTGGACCGAGCGGGCGACGTCATAGTGCTCCTGGCCGACGACGCGCGGATCGAGCATGCGCGAGGTCGAGTCGAGCGGATCGACGGCCGGGAAGATCGCCTGCTCGGCGATCGAGCGGCTGAGCACGGTGGTGGCGTCCAAGTGGGCGAACGACGCGGCAGGCGCCGGATCGGTCAAGTCGTCGGCGGGCACGTAGATGGCCTGCACCGAGGTGATCGAACCCTTCTTGGTCGAGGTGATGCGCTCCTGCAGACCGCCCATGTCGGTGGCCAGGGTGGGCTGATAACCCACGGCCGACGGGATGCGGCCCAGCAGCGCCGACACTTCGGAGCCGGCCTGCGTAAAGCGGAAGATGTTGTCGACGAAGAACAGCACGTCCTGGCCTTCGGCGTCGCGGAAGTACTCGGCGACGGTGAGGCCCGACAGCGCCACGCGGGCGCGCGCGCCCGGCGGCTCGTTCATCTGGCCGTATACCAGCGCCACCTTCGAGCCCGGACCGTCGAGCTTGATGACGCCGCCCTCGATCATCTCGTGATAGAGGTCGTTGCCCTCGCGGGTGCGCTCGCCGACGCCGGCGAACACCGACACGCCGCCGTGCGCCTTCGCGACGTTGTTGATCAGCTCCATGATCGTCACGGTCTTGCCGACGCCGGCGCCGCCGAACAGGCCGATCTTGCCGCCCTTGGCGTAGGGCGCGAGCAGGTCGATGACCTTGATGCCCGTGACCAGGATTTCCGCTTCCGTCGACTGCTCGACGAAGGCCGGTGCGCTGCGATGGATCGGCAGGGTCGACTTGTTGCCGACCGGGCCGCGCTCGTCGACCGGCTCGCCGATGACGTTCAGGATGCGGCCCAGGCACTCGGGACCGACCGGCATCTGGATGGGCGAGCCCGTGTCGACCGCCTTCTCGCCGCGGACCAGACCGTCGGTCGTGTCCATGGCGATGGCGCGGACTTCGGATTCACCGAGATGCTGCGCGACTTCCAGCACGATAAGGCGGCCGTCGGCCTTCACGTGGAGCGCGTTCAGGATGTTCGGCAGGTCGCTGTCGAAGCGCACGTCGACGACCGCGCCCGTGATCTGGGTGATCGTGCCGATGTTGTTGGTAGCCATTACGGATCCCTTTCCTTCGAATGCTAGTCAGCGCGCGGCCTAGACGGCCTCGGCGCCCGAGATGATCTCGATGAGTTCCTTGGTGATCGAGGCCTGACGCGAGCGGTTCATCTGCAGGGTCAGTTTCTTGATCACTTCGCCGGCGTTGCGCGACGCGGAGTCCATGGCCGTCATCTGCGAGCCGAAGAAGCTCGCGGCGTTCTCCAGCAGGACGCGGAAGATCTGGACGGTGAGGTTGCGCGGCAGCAGGTCGGCCAGGATATCGGCCTCGTCCGGCTCGAATTCATAGACCGCGCCGCCCATCGTCGCGGGAGCGGCGGCCGTGGCGGTGGCCTCCGGCGCCGGCGGCGGGATGAGCTGCTGGACGGTGGTGACCTGCGTCATCGCCGACTTGAAGCGGTTGAAGACGATCGAGGCGACGTCGAAATCGCCGGCCTCGAACATCTCCATCAGGCGCGCCGTGACGGACTGTGCGTCGCCGAAAGTGACGCGCGGACGGCCGAGGTCGGTGATCGACTCGACGATCAGGTTGGCGTAGTCGCGGCGCAGCTGCTCGCGGCCCTTGCGGCCCACGCAGAAGATCTTGACCGTCTTGCCGGCCGCCTGGAGGGCGCGGATCTGGCGGCGCGCCTCGCGCACGATCGTGCTGTTGAAGCCGCCGCACAGGCCGCGGTCGCCGGTCGCCACGATCAGCAGGTGGGTCTGGTCGGAGCCGGTGCCGGCCAGCAGGCGCGGGCCGGTGCCTTTGAAGCTCGCGCCAAGCGACGCCAGGATCTTGTCCATGGCTTCGGCATAGGGGCGGGCCGCCGTGGCCTGCTCCTGCGCGCGCCGCAGCTTGGCGGCGGCCACCATCTTCATCGCCTTGGTGATCTTCTGCGTCGACTGGACGCTTCGGATGCGCAGGCGGAAGGTTTTTAAACTGGGCATGGGTGCTCAGCGATCCTTTGACTTAAAAGCGGCCGGCTCAGCCGAACTTCTTCAGGAAGTCGGTGAAGAACGCCTTCAGCTTGTCGTCGGTCTCCTTGACGATTTCGCGCTTGTCGCGGATCGACGCCAGGATCGAGCCCTCGGCGCGCAGCGCCTCGTGCATCTGGCGCTCGAACTCGCCGATGCGGGCGATCGGCAGCGTGTCGAGGAAGCCGCGGGTGCCGGCGTAGAGCGACACGACCTGCTCTTCCACCAGCATCGGCACGAACTGGCCCTGCTTCAGCAGCTCGGTCAGGCGCTGACCGCGCGCCAGCAGGCGCTGGGTCGAGGCATCGAGGTCGGAGGCGAACTGCGCGAACGCCGCCATCTCGCGATACTGCGCAAGCTCCAGCTTGATCGTGCCGGCCACCTGCTTCATCGCCTTGATCTGCGCGGCCGAGCCCACGCGGCTGACCGAGAGACCCACGTTAATGGCGGGACGGATGCCCTGATAGAAGAGCTCGGTCTCGAGGAAGATCTGGCCGTCGGTGATCGAGATCACGTTGGTCGGGATGTAGGCCGACACGTCGCCGGCCTGCGTCTCGATGATCGGCAGCGCCGTCAGCGAGCCCGAGCCGTTCTTCTCGTTCAGCTTGGCGGCGCGCTCGAGGAGGCGCGAGTGGAGATAGAACACGTCGCCGGGATACGCCTCGCGGCCCGGCGGGCGGCGCAGCAGCAGCGACATCTGGCGGTACGACACCGCCTGCTTGGAAAGATCGTCGTACACGATCACGGCGTGCATGCCGTTGTCGCGGAAGTACTCGCCCATCGCGCAGCCCGTATAGGGCGCGAGGAACTGCATCGGCGCCGGGTCGGAGGCGGTGGCGGCCACGACGATGGAGTATTCCATCGCGCCGTTGTCCTCGAGCGTCTTCACGATCTGGGCGACCGTCGAGCGCTTCTGGCCGATGGCCACGTAGACGCAATAGAGCTTCTTGCTCTCGTCGGTGCTCTTGTTGATCGCCTTCTGGTTCAGGAAGGTGTCGATCGCGACGGCGGTCTTGCCGGTCTGGCGATCGCCGATGATCAGCTCGCGCTGGCCGCGGCCGACCGGGACCAGCGAGTCGATCGCCTTGAGGCCGGTCTGCATCGGCTCGTTCACCGACTTGCGCGGAATGATGCCGGGGGCCTTCACTTCGACGAGGCGGCGCTCGGTCGAGGCGATCGGGCCCTTGCCGTCGATCGGGTTGCCGAGACCGTCGACCACGCGGCCGAGCAGGCCCTTGCCGACCGGAACGTCGACGATGGTGCCGGTACGCTTGACGGTGTCGCCTTCGCGGATCGTGCGATCCTCGCCGAAGATCACGACGCCCACGTTGTCGCTCTCGAGGTTGAGCGCCATGCCCTTGATGCCGCCCGGGAACTCGACCATCTCGCCGGCCTTGACGCTGTCGAGGCCATAGACGCGGGCGATACCGTCACCGACGGACAGAACCTGGCCGACCTCGGCCACTTCGGCGTCGTTGCCGAAGTTGGCGATCTGCTGCTTCAGAATGGCCGAGATTTCGGCGGCACGGATATCCATTTAGGCAACTCCCTTCATGGCGAGCTGCAGGCGCTGCAGCTTGCTTCGGATAGACGAATCGAACAGGCGCGAACCAACCTTCACCAGCAGACCGCCGAGAATGTCGGGTTCGACGCGCGCGTCGATGGAAACCTTGGCATCGCCCAGCATCTTGCGCAGCGTCTCGGTGAGCTGCTGCATTTGGGCGGGCGTGAGCGGCACGGCCGAGGTGACCGTGGCGGTGGTCTCGCCGCGGCGACGCGCCAGCTCGGCGAGATAGGCGGTGATCATGCCCGGCAGGTCGCGGGCGCGGCGCTTGGCGGCGACGGTGCCGATACACGACCGGGTGAGGCCCTTGATGTCGGCGGCTTCGAGCACGGCCAGGATGGCCTTGCTCTGCAGCTCGCGGCCGATCACCGGGCTCGCGATCAGGCGGCGAAGATCAGCGCTCTCGGCGAGCAGATTGCGGAAGGAGACGAGGTCCTTGGCCACCTGGTCGAGTGACTTGGTTTCGTCGGCCAAGTCGAACAGGGCGCTGGCGTAGCGTCCGGCGACGCCTGAAGTGGCAGAAATAGACACGTCGAAAGCCTCTCCGGTGCCGGCGATGCCAGCAGGTAAGCCGTTGAATCCCCTATACTTTCCACGACAGAACGAAACAGCCCCACGCCGCCGAAAGCGCGCGTTGCTACCATGCTGTTTTCCACCGCGCAAGGACGCTAAGCGCCCGTATTACCTCTGTTTTTTCGCACCCGGTATCAGAGGAAGGAATACGGATCGACATCGACCTGCAGGCGCACTGAGTTGGGCAGGCCGATCTGGGCCAGCCACGTCTGCAGCAGCGGTTGCACCGCAATATCGCGCTTGGTCTTGAGCAGGAACCGCCGGCGGTGCCGGCCGCGCAGCAACGCCATCGGCGCGACCGAGGGGCCAAGTACTGTGACGCCGTCCTGATGCGGCGCGCGCCGGGCGATGGCGGTGCAGACGTTGTCCACGGCGGCGGGATCGGGCCCCGAGACAATAAGAGAGGCCAGGCGGCCGTAGGGCGGCATGCCGGCCAGTTCGCGGTCGGCCAGTTCCGCCGACACGAAGCGGTCGCGATCGCCCGAGACCAGGGCCTGCATCACGGCGTGCTCGGGCTGATAGGTCTGGATCAGCGCCCTGCCGGGGCGGTCCTCGCGGCCGGCGCGGCCCGCCACCTGATAGAGCATCTGGAACGTCCGCTCGGCCGCGCGCAGGTCGCCGCCGTTCAGGCCGAGGTCGGCATCCACCACCGCGACCAGCGTGAGGCCCGGGAAGTGATGCCCCTTCGCCGCCATCTGCGTGCCGATCAGGATGTCGATCTTGCCCTCGATCATGCGCTCGACCGCGGCGGCGGCCTCGGTGCGGCTCATCAAGGAGTCCGAGGTGAAGAGTTCGAGCCGCGCCTCCGGGAAAAGCTCGAGCGCCTCTTCCGCCAACCGCTCGACGCCCGGCCCGCAGGCCACGAACTGGTCGATCGCGCCGCACTTCCTGCACTCGCGCGGCGGCGGTTCCGAGTAGCCGCAGTGATGACAGACCAGCACGCGGCGAAAGCGGTGCTCGACCAGCCACGCCGAGCACTGCGGGCATTCGATGCCGCTGCCGCAGGCACGGCACAGCGTCATCGGTGCGTAGCCGCGGCGATTGAGGAACAGCAAGGTTTGTTCGCCCGCCGCCATCGTCTGCTTCATCGCCTCGACCACCGGTGGCGAGAGCCAGTGACCGCGCGACGGCGCTTCCTTCCGGAGGTCGACCGCTTGCAGCTTCGCCAGCGTCTGTCCGCCGTGCCGCCCCGGCAGATGCAGCGCGCCATAGCGGCCGGTGGTGACGTTCACGACACTCTCGAGCGCGGGCGTGGCCGAGGCGAGCACGATCGGCGCGCCGACCAGGCGCGCGCGCACCACGGCCATGTCGCGCGCGTTGTAGGCCACGCCATCGTCCTGCTTAAAGGAGCCGTCGTGCTCCTCGTCGACCACGATCAGGCCCAGCCGCTCGAACGGCAGGAACAGCGCCGAGCGCGCACCGACCACGACCCCTACCCTGCCGTCGGCGATGCCGCGCCAGGTCTCGCGGCGTTCGAGGCTGGTCAGGCCTGAGTGCCAGGGCGCGGGCAGGCAGCCGAAGCGATCCTCGAAGCGCTTCAGCCACTGCGAGGTGAGCGCAATCTCGGGCAACAGCACCAGTACCTGCCGGCCTGCCTTCAATGCCGCGGCAATCGCCTCGAAATAGACCTCGGTCTTGCCGGCGCCCGGCACGCCGTCGAGAAGCGTCGCCGAAAAGGCCTGCGCCTCCACCTTGGCAACCAGCGCGTCGGCCGCGCTCTTCTGCGCCTCCGACAACACCGGTCCATCGTGCGCGCCGTCGGGCCGTGGAAAGGAACGGCGCACCGTGCGCTCGACCGGTTCGAGCAGGCCGATCGACGCCATCGTCTTGACGACGGACGTGCCCACTCCCGCGATATGCGCCAGCTCCGCGATCGGCATCGCGGGGCCGTCCTTCAGCGCGTCGAGCACCCGCCGTCGCGCGGCGGTCAGTTTGAGCGCTTCGTCCGCCGTGCCCTCGGCCGGGCGATAGACCAGTTCCGTCTTGGTCGCCTCCAGGGCTGACGGCGAGCTCATGGTCATGCGCAACACCGCGCCGGGCGGTGCGAGCGTATAGGCCGACACCCAGTCGACGAAGCGGCGCAGCGCATCGCCCATCGGCAGCGCCGGCAGCACGTCCTCGATGTCGCGCAGCTTGGCTTCGGCCACCTCGCCGGAGCCCTCGCCCCACACCACGCCGACGGTCTCGCGCTTGCCCAGCGGCACTACGACGAAGGTGCCGGCGGGAACCTCCAGCCCTTCGGGCACGCTATAATCGTAAGCGTCACCGAGCGGTAACGGCAGCAGGACACGCACCGTCCGCTTGGTCGCCCGTTGAGGCACGGTCTTTTCCACCGATTCAGCCCCCACGGGTGCGGTCGCATCTGCTAGAAATTGTGGTACCGCGCGTGTCCGAACCACTGGCCATTGGGGCATTTTAGATGAAGTT
>CAIWTJ010000125.1 GCA_903915535.1 Enhydrobacter aerosaccus | reverse complement strand
GCCGGTGGCGATGGTCAACGCCATGATCGACAGGTTGTTCAGGCTGAAACCCGCGAGATACATGATCGCGAGCGTGCCGACGAGAGACAGCGGCACCGAGAGGCTCGGAATGACGGTGGCGCGCCAGTCGCCCAGGAACAGGAAGATCACGATCACGACCAGCAGCACGGCGAAGGAGAGCTCGATCTGCACGTCGTGCACCGAGGCACGGATGGTGAGCGTGCGGTCGGTCAGCACCGTCACGTCCAGCGTGCTGGGCAGGGACTCCTTGAGCTGCGGCAGCAGCGCCTTGATGCTGTCGACCACGGCGATGACGTTGGCGCCCGGTTGGCGCTGCACGTCGAGGACGACGGCCTGCGTGTTGTTCATCCACGCCGCGAGCCGGTTGTTCTCCTGGCCGTCCGAAACGGTCGCCACGTCCTGCAGCCGCACCGGCGCGCCGTTGCGGTAGGCCACGATCACGTTGTTGAACAGGCTGGGATCGGTGATCTGGTCGTTGGCGTTGATCGTGTAGGCCCGCGTCGGCCCGTCGAAATTGCCCTTGGGCGTGTTGACGTTGGCGTTCGAGATCGTGGTGCGCAGATCGTCGACGTTCAGCCCATAGGCCGCGAGCGCCGTCGGATTGGCGCGGATGCGCACGCCGGGCTTCTGCCCGCCGCCCAGCGTCACGAGGCCGACGCCCGGAAGCTGCGAGATCTTCTGCGCCAGCCGCGTGTCGACCAGGTCGTAGACCTTGGTCAGCAGGTCGCTTTTCGAAGTGATGGCGAGCGTCAGGATCGGCGCGTCGGCCGGATTGACCTTGGCATAGATCGGCGGCGCGGGAAGATCGCCCGGCAGCAGATTGCCCGCGGCATTGATCGCGGCCTGCACCTGCTGCTCGGCGATGTCGATGCCGAGCTTGAGGTCGAACTGCAGCGTGACCGCCGAAGCGCCGGCCGAGCTGGTCGACGTCATCTGGTTGAGGCCGGGCATCTGGCCGAACTGGCGCTCGAGCGGCGCGGTCACCGCCGACGTCATCACTTCGGGCCCGGCGCCGGGGTAGAGCGTCAGCACGCGGATGGTCGGATAGTCGACTTCGGGCAGCGCCGCCAACGGCAGGAAGCCGTAGGCGATGGCGCCAACCATCAGGATCGCCACCATTAGCAGCGACGTTCCCACGGGACGCTCGATGAACAGCCGCGACGGATTCATGGCGCGCGGCCGCGCTTACTGGTTGGTCTGGGTGGGCTGACCTGCGCCGCCACCGGGGCCGCCATTGGCACGACGCTGGCCGTCGCTGCGCCGCTGCTGACCTTGAGGTGCCGCCGGCGGTGCCTCGCCCGTCTGTGGTGCGGCGGTGCTGCTGGCTTTTTCCGATGTATTGGGCGGCGTGGCGGCAGCGCCTGCCCCAGGAGGTGCACCATTGGGACGCGCGCCGCCGGGGGCCGCCGTGCCAGGCTTGCGGATCTTGGCACCGTCACGCAGGCGATCGACGCCGTCGATCACGACCTGATCGCCGATGGCCAATCCCTTGGTGACGGCGATCTTCTCGCCGTCGGTGACGCCGGTCTCGATCACCTGGACCTGTACCGTGTCGTCGGCCTTGACCTGATAGACGAAAGTGCCCGGGTTGCCGCGCTGCACGGCGGCGACCGGAACCACGACCGCGTCCTTCACAGTGTCGACTAGCAGCCGGATGTTCACGAACTGGTTGGGGAACAGGGACTCGTCGGCATTGTCGAACATCGCGCGCAGCTTCACCGTGCCGGTCGTGGTGTCGACCTGGTTGTCGGTGGTCGAGAGCGTGCCCTTGCCGACCGTCTCCTTCTGCGCGCGATCGAGCGCGGTCACTTCGAGGCTGGCGCCGGTCTTCATCCGCTTGCGGACGGGCGGCAGCGAATCCTCGGGGATCGTGAACAGCACGGACATCGGCTGCATCTGGGTGATGGTGCAGATACCCGTGGCGTCGCCGATCGTCACGTAGTTGCCGGGATCGACCAGGCGCAGGCCGATCCGGCCGTCGGTCGGCGCCACGATGCGCGTATAGGTGAGGTTGAGCTTGGCCGAGTCGACACCGGCCTGATCGGTCAGCACCGTGCCCTGGAGCTGGTTGACCAACGAGGCCTGGGTGTCGAGCTGCTGCCGCGCGATCGAGTCCTGGGAGACCAGCTTCTGATAGCGCGCGAGGTCGATCTTGGCGTTCGCCAGCGTCGCCTTGTCCTTTTCGAGCGTGCCGACCGCCTGCTGGAGGGCAACGTCATAAGGCCGCGGATCGACTTGGGCGAGGACGTCGCCCTTTTTGACGGCCTGACCTTCGGTGAAGGCCACGGTCTGGAGCTGACCCGTGATCTGGGTCTTCACGACCACGTTGGCGAGCGGAGTCACTGTCCCCAACGCTTTGATAACAATGGGAATATCGCCTTTGGCGACCACCGCCGTGCCGACCGGAATGGGCGCGCCGCCCGCGCCGAAACGACCGCCACCGCCCTGGCGCGCCGCCGTCGCCGACTTTCCGGAATTGGTCGCAATGTACCAGCCGCCGACCGCGACCACGGCAAGGCCAACGCCGATCCCGATCAGGGTCCGCAGTCGCTTCATCGTCTAGAAAGCCCCCAAAACGCAGCTCTTCTGCATATACGTAGCCACAGGGCCGATCCTCCCCCAGCGATCTGAGAGGCGCAAGACAGCCTGCGGCCGGGGGTGTAACGCCCCCGGCCGCAAAAAGACCCAAGCTGCGCGGGCTTTATTTAGTCTGCCGCCTTGTCCGGTGCGACGTAGAGCTCGTGTCCGCCCTCGCGGAATTTCTTGCTCATCTCGTCCATGCCCTTCTTGGCGTAGTCGCGGATGTCCTGGGTGATGCGCATCGAGCAGAACTTCGGCCCGCACATCGAGCAGAAGTGCGCCGTCTTGTGCGCGTCCTTGGGCATCGTCTCGTCGTGGAACTTCTCGGCCGTCATCGGATCGAGCGAGAGGTTGAACTGGTCGACCCAGCGGAAGTCGAAGCGTGCCTTCGACAGCGCATCGTCGCGCAGCCGGGCCGCGGGATGTCCCTTGGCGAGATCGGCGGCGTGCGCCGCAATCTTGTAGGTCACCACGCCGACCTTGACGTCGTCGCGATCCGGCAGACCGAGATGCTCCTTCGGCGTCACGTAGCAGAGCATCGCCGTGCCGAACCAGCCGATCATCGCGGCGCCGATGCCCGACGTGATGTGGTCGTAGCCCGGCGCGATGTCGGTCACCAGCGGCCCAAGCGTGTAGAACGGCGCCTCGCCGCACTCCTTGAGCTGCTTCTCCATGTTGACCTTGATCTTGTGCATCGGCACGTGGCCGGGGCCTTCGATCATGACCTGGCAGCCCTTGTCCCAGGCCACCTTGGTCAGCTCGCCCAGCGTCTTGAGCTCGGCGAACTGTGCCGCATCGTTGGCGTCGGCGTTCGAGCCGGGACGCAAACCGTCGCCCAGCGAGAACGACACGTCGTACTTGCGCATGATGTCGCAAATGTCGCCGAAGTGTTCGTAGAGGAAGCTCTCGCGATGCTCGGTCAGGCACCACTGCGCCATCATCGAGCCGCCGCGGCTCACGATGCCGGTGACGCGGCTGGCGGTCAGCGGCACATGCGCCAGACGCACGCCGGCGTGGATCGTGAAGTAGTCGACGCCCTGTTCGGCCTGCTCGATCAGCGTGTCGCGGAAGACCTCCCACGAAAGCTTCGTGGGATCGCCGCCCACCTTCTCCAGCGCCTGGTAGATCGGCACCGTGCCGATCGGCACCGGCGAGTTGCGCAGGATCCACTCGCGCGTGTCGTGGATGTTGCGGCCCGTCGACAGGTCCATGATCGTGTCGGCGCCCCAGCGGATCGCCCACACCATCTTCTCGACCTCTTCCTCCATCGAGGAGGAGACGGCCGAGTTGCCGATGTTGGCGTTGATCTTCACCAGGAAGTTGCGGCCGATGATCATCGGCTCGAGTTCGGTGTGGTTGATGTTGGCGGGAATGATCGCGCGGCCCATCGCGATCTCGTTGCGCACGAACTCCGGCGTGATGAAGTCCGGCAGCGTGGCGCCAAAGCCCTCCCCGTCGGCGATCCGCTCGGCGGCCAGCTCATGCGCATGCTTGCGGCCCAGGTTTTCGCGGGCCGCGACGTAGATCATCTCCTTGGTGATGACACCGGCCTTCGCCCATTCGTACTGCGTGATGTTGTGGCCATCGAGGCCGCGCAGCGGCTTGGGCGTGTGCGCGAAGGGCTTGAGCGCGTCGAGCTTCACGTTGCCGTTGTCGATCGGCTGGATCGCGCGGCCGGCGTATTCCTCGACGCCGCCGCGGCCCGTCACCCAGCCGCGCCGCACGCGCGCGAGGCCCTTGCTCACGTCGATGGCGACGGTCGGATCGGTGTAGGGGCCGGTCGTGTCGTAGACGCGGATCTTGGGCTCGGTGTCGACGCTCTGCGTGATCTCGCGCAGGGGCACGCTGATGTCGGGCGCGTCGTCCGGCGTGATGTAGATTTTTTGCGAGGCCGGCAGCGGACCGGTCGTGACCTTCGGTGTCGAGATGATGTTGTCCATGACGAGGATCTCCCGTGGTTGGCGACAAAAGGAGACCCGGTGGTGTCGTGCAAAGGATATCCGTTCCCTTCGCCGGCATGACCCGGATCAGGTTCAAAGGGTCACCGCGCTGCCCACCAGGCGTTTCTGGCGAACGGTCGGTATCTCAGCCCCCTGTCGGGGCCCCCCTTGGACGCCGCCATCCTAGTCCGACGACCCCGCGGAGCAACCGCCCCGTTCAATAACCGGGGATTAGACGGTCACTTTTCGTAACCACCAAAATCTTCAAATCGGACCTTGAGTATTGCGATTTACGCACCATCTTTCAGTGCGTATATAGCAATAGGAGATTCTCGTGGATACCCAAACCAATACGCCTACGAAATCGCTCGATGACTACCCCAACAACAAATTGCCGGACGTGGCACAGGAACACGTCGATCAGCTGCCGGCGGAACAACCAAACGACTGGCACATCGAAATGCGCTATTTGCCGATCGCTCATCGGGGTCATGCATTTCTGGCCCTCGTCGACCCGAACGGCAATGTCCAACGGGAATTGCACGGTCTCGCGCGATCGAGAAACACCGACAACCTCGTCGCGCTCGGAATGGATGGCGCGCACCTGGTAGGCGTCCAATCGCCTCGGCCACTTTTTGACGAGCCCGGCAAGCCCCCCCCGAACGATCTCCATAGGGACGGTTTATAGCGGCTCCTATGACGATGCCGTCCGAGGGAGATGGCGCACAGGTCTGCAGGCCGCCATCGACATGAATGCGAAAAACCTCGACTACAAAGCGCACGACATAAGCTACGAGCTAGGGACGGACGGCGGCCAAATTCAGAATAGCAATTCTGCAAACTTCTCGTTCGGCAAACCCATGCATCTCGATCTCAGCACCGCGATTCGGAACAAGGGCTTGGAGCGGGTTTTACCAGGCTGGGCGAGAGATGTGCTCGATCCGACGTATCAGCCTTACGTTGCACCTCCGCAGGTGCGGCCTGACACGCCCTAAACGCAATACAATCATAGATTGGTAGAATGCCAACTCTAGCGCAGTAAAGTAGCAAGGATGAGCTCCTCCGCCTCGCTGTTCGGATCGAAGACTTGGGCAGCGCTGCTGACATTGGCCCTACCACTTGTGTCAGCGGCTTGCATGTACATACCCTTGCCGCCCGAAGAGCCTCTCACTGCCTATGAAGAAGCTGCTCATTACGATTGGCTTATTGCTGAGCGGCATTATTCGGAACCCCTGAATGCCTGGGTGCGAAACAAGCCGCTGGAGCGGTTTTTGCTCAAGGCATACGCGTCGGGCGGACTTAACGCGTTGAAGGAGCAATACGGCTTCGAATGTACTTTGCTTACCATTCTGCCGCCGTGCACCAATTGCCAAGTCTGTCGCGCGACTCTGCCGATGCCCCTCGCTGCGCAGGAGATAAATATGGGGATGCACTTTGCGCGTGCACCAATGATGATACAGCTTGCGATTGGTCCAGGATCGGACAGCTTCAGTGCGATGACCTATTGGGAACGTCCCCCTTTGGATGGCCGCAAGTAGGAAAATCTCCATGCGACTTCGTCTGATCGCGCTCTTCGCCACGCTCGTCGTCGGTTCGGGTGGGATGGCGGCCCGGGCCCAGCAACTCGACTACGACGAGATCGCCAAGCGCCCCGGTTTTGCAATGACGAGGGAGACCGTGAAGGGCGAGGAGGTCGTCACGATCCGAAAAGCCACCGTCACGATCCAGATCGACAAGAAGGGTGCGTTGGGGATAGATCAGGACACGGCTGTGATGTGTGTCTGGACCATCTATGTCGGTCTTCACGTCGCGGCCGACTATTGTTTTCCCGACAGCGAGAAAGAACTGAGAGAGGACTTTGCGGACGCGGTTGAGCACTTCAAGGATTTCATCGTTGCCAACAGCCTGACGCCAGTGAGGCGGAGCGATCTCGATGCTTATGTCGAGACGCGCCGCAAGGAGCTGCTCGCGCGTGCCTCCAAACTACCTGCTGGCGCACCGCGTTGCGCAAGGACCGACATGTTCACCCACTATCAGGCAGACGGCCGCGAGAAACGACGCGCGGATGTCGCCAGGATGATCGCTGTTCCTCGTCCTCCAGTGATGAATCCCTGCCTCTAACCCCCGGAACCGCCCCGCCTGCGGCGCGTTGCCACCCTGATGCAACTTCGGTGAGGGATGACATGACCAACGACAATTCTGGCGGCGGCTCCACCAACGGAATGCTCTATTTCCTGGTTGGCGCCTTGTGCGTGGCCGTCGCGGTCGGCGGCTTCTTCATGTTCAACGGCGGCACCGGCTCTTCGGTCGCGCAGGCTCCCGCTGCGGCGACCACCACCCCCGCGCCAGCTGTGACCAAGAACGTCACGATCGAGAAGACGACGATCGAGACACCCAAGGTCATCGAGCGGCGCTAGCGTTAGATGACTTTTTCCGCCTTCATCGCGGCAATCTCCGCAGCCGAATAGCCCGCCTCGCGCAGCACCTCGTCGGTGTGCTTCCCAAGCGTCGCGGGCGGCCGTTCGATCGAGCCGCCATCGTGCTCGAGGCGGAAGCCCGAGCCCACGACGGTGATCGGCCCATGCTCGGTCTCGACCGTCTGCATGATCGTGCGATGGCCGTAGTGATCGAGCTTCACCGTCTCGGGAATGGTGAGCACGCGGCCGGCCGGAATGTCGTTCTTGGCGAAGATCCCGTTCCACTCGGCCGAGGTCTTCTTCTTCATCTCCGCTTCGATGATCTCGTGCAGCGCCTTGTTGTTGGCGATGCGCGTCGGCCAGTCCTTGAAGCGATCCTCCGACGCCACGTCGTCGCGGCCGAGCTGCTTCATCAGGCGGTGATATTGCGGGTCGGTCATCACCGCCAGCACCATCCAGCCGTCCTTGGTCTTGAACAGGTTGCCGGTGGGCTTGCGCGTCACCGAAAGGTTCTCGGCCTGCTCGTGTACACGGCCGGTCATCATGTGCTCGGTGAACTGCTGGGCGAGGAAGCCGGTCACCGCGTCGATCATCGCGACGTCGACCAGCTGGCCCTTGCCCGTATGCGTGCGCTGGTAGAGCGCCGAGGCGATGCCGAAGGCGCCGGTGAAGCCCGACATCACGTCGGCGCCGGCGAAGCCCACGCGCGTGGGTCCGTTGGAGGGGAAACCGGTGATCGACATCAGGCCCGACATCGCCTGGATCATGCCGTCGAACGCCGCCGTCGCCTTGTCGGGGCCGACCTGGCCGAAGCCCGAGATCGCCGCATAGATCAGCCGCGGATTGATCGCCTTCAGCGTATCGTAGCCGATGCCGAGCTTGTCCATCACGCCCGGCCGGAAGTTCTCGATCACCACGTCGACGGTGGGCACCATCTTCTTGATGATCTCGATCGCCTTGGGCTGCTTCAGGTCCATGGTGATCGAACGCTTGTTGCCGTTCACCGCGACCCAGGGCGCGGCCAGTCCGCGCTTCTCCCAGTCGTTGGCGCGATTGCCGAAGCGCATGTCGTCGCCGTCGCGGCTTTCGACCTTGATAACATCGGCACCCAGAAGGGCGAGCTGGTAGGAGGCATAGGGCCCGGCGAGCACGCGCGTGAAATCGAGGATCTTCACGCCGGCGAATGGCTTGCTCATGACTTCTTTCCTAGGCGACGCCCGCCTTCTTGCGCTGCTCGAGAGCGGTCTGCTTGATCTTGTCGTTCTCGGCGCGGCGCCGAGCGACTTCCTCGGGCGGCATGCGCGCGACGTTGTTGTAGTCGTTCTTCCAGTCGCCGTCGTCGTTCCAACGCAGCGGATTCTGGACGGTCGTGCGCGGACCGACGGCGCTTTCCAGCACTTTCAGCGCGAGGTCGAGCGTGAAGCGCTGCGTGTCCGGCTCGTGCGGCTTGCCGGCCGAGTTGCCGAGCGGGAAGTCGCTGAACAGGAAGCGCGGCACGCCCGCCCATTCGACGATGTCCTTCGCTGCACCCATGACGATCGTCGGGATGCCGTTCCGTTCGAGATAGCGAGCGACCAGACTCACGGTCTGGTGACAGACGGGTCACGTAGGGACAAGAAGTGCCGCATCGACCTGGTCCTGCCGGCAGCGCGCCAGGATCTCCGGCGCATCGGTCTCGAACGTGACCCGCTGGCTGCGGTTGGTCGGTGCGCCATGGAAGCGACTGGCGAGCGTGAAGCGGCCCTCAGCGGCGAACTCGCGCAGCAGCGGCAGCGGGAACCAGGTGCCGCTGTCCTTCGCCGTCGTGTGCTTACGGTCGTAGCCGATGTGGCTGATGCGCGTGTCGTGATCGACCGCGGTGTCGCCGGAATAGACCGAGTAGAACTTTGCGCCGGCGTTGTAGAGCGCGCCCGGCCCCTGGTCGCCCTTGTCCGGCTGGTAGGGCGCCGCGGTGCTGATCAGCGCCAGCGTGCTGTCCTTAAGCGGCTTCTTCAGCGGCTGGAACGGCGAGTCGACATAGTGCGCCCAGCGGTACGGATTGTCGTAGCCCAGCGCCAGATAGTAGTCGCGCGTGCGCCGCATATAGTCGATCGGCGCGTCGAACTCGGGCGCGAAGTTCATGGTGTCGGTCATGGGTCAAAAGTGAGACTCCGCCGCGCCGAAGTCAATTTGGCCCGAGGTGACAATTTCGCGGGCAACCCCTAGCTTTCGCTCAATTGGGGGAGGCAATCCTTGCGCAAACTGACACGCCGGACCGTCATGGCGGGCTCGATCGCGCTGGCCGTGCCGGCGCGGGCCGAGGATCGCCCGCTGCGCATCGTGCTGGGCTATCCCGCCGGCGCCAGCAGCGACACCATCACCCGCATGATCGCCGACAAGATGCGCGTCTCGCTCGACCGGTCCGTCGTGGTCGAGAACAAGCCCGGCGCCAACGGCATCGTCGCCAACCTCACGGTCAAGACGGCAGCACCCGACGGTAACACGCTGCTGATGACGCCGCTCGCGAACATGGTGGCCTTCCCGCACTCCTACGCCAAGCTCGATTACGATCCGTTCAAGGACTACGTGCCCGTGGCCCACGTCGCGGCCTTCCAGATCGCCTTCGGGGTCGGCGCCGATGTGCCGGCAAAGACGTTGGCGGAGTACGTCGCGCTCGCAAAGAAAGGTGGCCGCTACGCCAACTTCGCTTCTGCCGCCGTCGGCAGCCTGCCGCATTTCTTCGGCCTGCTGTTCGCCAAGACTGCCGGCCTCGACCTCACGCATGTGCCCTACAAGGGAACGGCGCAGGTCTTGCAGGCGCTGATCGCGGGAGAGATTCCCGCCGCCGTGCTGCCGATTGCCGACCTCGGCACGCTCGCGCAATCGGGCAAGGCGCGCATCCTCGCGACCGCAGGCGCCAAACGTGCGCCGCAATACCCCGACATACCGACCTTCAAGGAGAGCGGCTACGACATCGAGGGCGCCGCCTGGTACGCGCTGTTCGCGCCCGCCGGCACGCCGAAAGACATCGTCGACAAGATCGCGGCCGCGGCGATCGATGCGGTGCGCCAGCCGGACCTTCGGCAGAAGATCGAGCCGCTCGGCCTCGAGGCGACGGGCTACGGGCCCGACGAACTCGCGAAGATCATGAAAGCCGACGATGCGAAATGGGGACCGGTGATCAGGGCCTCGGGCTTCAAAGCGGACTGACGCCATGCTTCCCATCTCTTCCGCCTTCCCGGTCAAGGGATTTCAGCCGGTCACCTGGACAATCATCGGTCTCTGCGTGCTGGTGAGCTGCATACAGCTGGTCATGTCGGATCAAATGGCCGACGGGATGTTCTACCAGCGCTACGGCGCGCATCCGGCTCTGGTGATCTTCGACCTTTGGCCACGGAACAGCGACAGCCCCGCCATCGCCTGGAGCCTGGTCAGCTCGATGTTCGTGCATGCAGGCTTCCTTCACCTGCTTTTCAACATGCTGTTCTTCCACTGCTTCAGCGAGCCGATGGAAGTGCTGATGGGCTCCTCACGCTACGCGATCTTCTATCTCCTGTGCGGCCTCGCAGGTGCGATCGTCTATTGCACGATCGATCCCCATTCTTTCGCCCCACTAGTCGGCGCAAGCGGCGCCGTCACCGGCGTACTGGCAGCCCATACCTTGCTACTGCCCTACACGCAGATCAGCGTCGGCATCAAAGCCACGCTGCCGGCCTGGGGCTTCACCGCTTTCTGGGTTTTCCTGCAGGTTCTCGGAGCGGCGGATTCCGAGTCGACGACGGCCTACGGCGCGCACTTCGGCGGCGGCGTCGCCGGTTTGCTGCTCGCGCCGCTGTTTGTGAAGAGCGGCGTGCAGATCCTCGCGCCTCCGGTCGAGGATACCGAACACGCCTTCGAGTACGATGAGGGATTCGTCGTGCCGCGTCCGCTCGCCGCCGGGGTCGCGCTCCTGCTTGTCGTGACGCTGGCGTTTTTCGTCTCGGGCCGCCGGGACAGCGTCGACGCGGCGAGCAAAGTCGATGCCGAGGAATGGATCGCCGTCGCGCGCCTCGAAGGTGTGGGCGTTCCGCAGGACACCGAGCGCGGCCTGGCGCTCTATCGCGCTCTCGCTGCGAAGGATGCCAAGGTTGCAACGCGGCTTGCCGACAAGCTGCGCGAGGGCAAGACGGTCCCGAAGGACGAGGCAGAAGCCGCCAAATGGTATCGGAGCGCGGCCGAGCAGAAGGAGCCCAAGGCCGTTTCGGCCTGGGCGTTGATGCTGGTCGACGGGGAAATTGTCCCGCGCGACCGCGAGCGCGGCCTGGCCCTGCTCCGGCAGCTTGGCGACGACGGCTACATCTCGGCCGACCTGCAATTGGCTCAAGTGCTCGAGGCAGGCCGCGGCGACGCCACGCCCGACCTTGCAGGTGCCGTCCAGCGCTACAAGCACGCCTGCGAAAACACCGCCGCCGATGGCGCCATGCGCAACGGACACTATGAGGCCTGCCGCCGCTATGCGCAGATGTTGAAGGACGGGAGGGGCACTGAACCCGACCCCGACAAGGCGGCCGAAGTGCTGAAGCAGGCCGACGTGCAGCGGCTGCTCGACGCGGGGATCGCCGCCGTGCTGAACCGACGCCGCTGAACGTGCAGCCATAGTGCCGCCCA
The DNA here is from genome assembly GCA_903915535.1 of Enhydrobacter aerosaccus. Classification (GTDB taxonomy): domain Bacteria; phylum Pseudomonadota; class Alphaproteobacteria; order Reyranellales; family Reyranellaceae; genus Reyranella; species Reyranella aerosaccus_C. The sequence continues at coordinate 43,467 of CAIWTJ010000125.1, read as the reverse complement.
ACTTGGGAGCGCTATATAGAAGGCGAACTAGGGCGGCTTGGGAGCAGACGGCATGGCGATCGGTCGACGCGACGTACTCGCGGGCAGCACGGTATTGTGGATCGGCGCCCCGTCGATCCTGCGGGCCCAGCCAAAGATGCATGTAGGCCACGGCTTCGCCATGCATGGCGAGCCACTGCATCCCTCGCCCGACACGAAGCTCGAGTTCCTCAATCCCGCCGCGCCCAAGGCCGGCGCGGTAAAGTTCGCGGCGCTGGGCACTTTCGACTCTCTTCATCCCTTCACCCTGAAGGGCGTGCCGGCCACCGGTATCGGCGTCTTGTGGGACACGTTGTGCTGGAACGCGCCCGACGAGGCCTTCACCGTCTATGGCTTGCTCGCCGAGACGATGGAGGTCCCGGACGACCGGTCGTGGACCGCCTTCACCCTGCGCCCGCAGGCCAAATGGATCGACGGCACACCGATCACCGTCGCCGACGTGATCTGGAGCTTCGATACGCTGAAGGCCAAGGGTCCGCCGAGGTACGCGTCCTACTATGCCGATGTCCTGAAGGCCGAGCAGGTCGAGGAGCGCAAGGTGCGCTTCTCCTTCCGCGATTCCACCAACCGCGAACTGCCGCTGATCCTGGGATCGTTGCCGGTGCTGCCGTCGAAATGGTGGGCCGGCAAGGAATTCGAGAAAGCGACGCTCGACGTCGCCCTGTCGAGCGGCCCCTACAAGGTCGACAGCTATGACGCCGGCCGCTCGATCACTTATCGCCGCGTACCGGACTATTGGGGCAAGGACCTCTGGATGAATCGCGGGCGCTACAATTTCGAGACCACGCGCTACGATTACTACCGCGACAACGACGTGCTGTTCGAGGCCTTCAAGGCTGGCGACGCCGACATCCGCCGTGAGAATTCCGGCCGCAACTGGATGACCAAGTACGACTTCCCCGCGGTGAAGGACGGGCGGGTGAAGCGCGACGAGATCCCCGATCAGCTGCCGCAACCGATGCAGGGCTTCGTGTTCAACCTGCGCCGCGACCTGTTCAAGGATCGCCGCGTCCGCGAAGCCATCGGCCTGATGTACGACTTCGAATGGATCAACAAGAACCTGAGCTACGGGTTCTTCACGCGCTCGCGATCGTTCTTCGGCAATTCCGAGCTCGAGGCCAAGGGCCTGCCCTCGCCGGAGGAACTCAGGATCCTCGAGCCGCTGCGCGGCAAGATCCCCGATGAGGTCTTCACGACCGAGTACCAGCCCTCCAGGACCGATGGCTCCGGCAATGTGCGCGAACAGGCGCGCAAGGCGATCGGCCTCTTGAAGCAGGCGGGATGGGAGATCAAGGACGGCAAGATGACGGACAAGAGCGGCCGCAAGCTCGCCTTCGAGATCATCCTGAACGATGCCGGGTTCGAGCGTGGCACGCTGCCGTTCAAGCAGACCCTCGAGCGCATCGGCGTCGACATGAGCGTACGCACCATCGACACGTCGCAATATCGCCGCCGCACCGACAGTTTCGATTTCGACATGGTGATCGACATCTGGGGTCAGGCGCTCTCCCCCGGCAACGAACAGCGCGAATTCTGGGGTTCGCAGGCGGCCGACCGTCCAGGCACCAAGAATTCGATGGGCCTGAGAGATCCTGCCGTCGATCAACTCTGCGACCTGATCGTTTCGGCCGAGAGCCGCGAAGACCTTGTCGTCCGCACGCGCTGCCTCGATCGCGTGCTGCAGTGGCTGCAGTTCCTGGTGCCGCAGTTCCGCAATGGCAGCGAGCTTGTGGCCTACTGGGATCGCTTCTCGCGGCCGGAGAAGACGGCCAGGTACGAGCCGATCTCGTTCGATACCTGGTGGGTGGACGAGGCCAAGGACAAGGACCTGAAGCGAGGCGACAAGACGTGATGGGCATCCCGGCCTGATGCTCGCCTATATCCTGCGCCGCCTGTTGCTGGTGATTCCGACCCTGTTCGGAATCATGGTGCTGAACTTCTTCATCGTGCAGGCGGCCCCCGGCGGGCCAGTCGAGCAGATGATCGCGCAGATCGAAGGCACGTCGGTCGGCGCCACGGCGCGCTTCTCGGGCGGTGGCTCGGGTGGCGAGATGATGCAGCGCGGCGGCGGCGACCAGGGCGGTGCCGGCGCCTATCGCGGCGCCCGCGGCCTGCCACCCGAACTGATCAAGCGAATCGAAAAGATGTACGGCTTCGACAAGCCGATCGGCGAACGCTTCCTGCTGATGATGAAGGACTATGCCGTCTTCGACTTCGGCTCGAGCTTCTTCCGCGACCGCCGCGTCGTCGATCTCGTGCTCGACAAGATGCCGGTGTCGCTGTCTCTCGGGCTCTGGACAACGCTGCTGATCTATTTCGTGTCGATCCCGCTCGGCATCCGCAAGGCGGTGCGCGACGGCTCGGCCTTCGACGTGTGGACCTCGACCGTGCTGGTCGTGCTGAACGCGATCCCGGCCTTCCTGTTTGCGGTGCTGCTGGTGATGATGTTCGCGGGCGGCAGCTATTTCCAGTGGTTCCCGCTGCGCGGCCTGTTCTCGGACAACTGGAGCACGCTCGACGTCGCGCACAGGGTGCTCGACTATTTCTGGCACATGGCCCTGCCGATCGTGGCGATGACCATCGGCGGCTTCGCGAGCCTCGCCTTCCTGACCAAGAACTCGTTCGTCGAGGAGATGGGCAAGCAATATGTGCTGACCGCCCGCGCCAAGGGCCTGAGCGAAAGGCGCGTGCTCTATGGCCACGTCTTCCGCAACGCCATGCTGATCGTGATTGCGGGAATTCCCTCGGCCTTCGTCACCGTGCTGTTCACCGGCTCGATGCTCATCGAGGTGATCTTCTCGCTCGACGGCATCGGTCTGCTGGGCTTCGAATCGGCGCTGAACCGCGACTACCCGGTGATGTTCGGCACGCTCTACTTCTTCGGCATGATCGGGCTGGTGATGGGCATCGTGGGCGACATCACCTACACCATCGTCGATCCGCGCATCGACTTCGAGGCGCGCGGCTGATGCAGCGCCCGAGGCAATCTCTGAACAAAAGACGGCTGCGCATCTTCCTCGGCAACCGGCGCGGCATGATCTCGCTGGTGCTGTTCAGTGCGATGTTCCTCATCTCGCTCTTCTCCGAGCTGCTGGCCAACGACAAGCCGATCCTGATCCGTTACGACGGCGCCTTCTACTCGCCGGTGCTGCGCGACTATCCCGAGACCACCTTCGGCGGCGACCTGCCGACCAATGCGGTCTATTCCGACGCCGAGCTGAAGCAGTCGATCGACGCGAAGGGCTGGATGCTGTGGCCGCTGATCCCCTATCGCTACGACACGATCATCGGCGGCGAGGGCCGCAAGGCGCTGCTCCCGCCGTCGCTCGCCCATCCGCTCGGCACCGACGATCTGGCACGCGACGTGCTCGCCCGTCTTTTGTATGGCTTCCGCATTTCCATCCTGTTCGGCTTCGTCTTGACGATCCTGAGCTCGATCGTGGGCATCGCGGCCGGCGCCATGCAGGGCTACTTCGGCGGCTGGGTCGACCTCTCCTTCCAGCGCTTCCTGGAGATCTGGTCGAGCATGCCCACGCTCTACCTGCTGATCATCCTGGCGAGCTTCATCCAGCCCGGCTTCTGGGTCTTGCTGGGCATCATGCTGCTGTTCAGCTGGATGGCGCTGGTCGGCTATGTGCGGGCCGAATTCCTGCGCGGGCGCAATTTCGACTATGTGCGGGCCGCCCGGGCGCTCGGCATGCTGGACGTGCGCATCATGATGCGGCACATCCTGCCCAACGCCATGACCGCGAGCCTCACCTTCCTGCCCTTCATCCTGGCCGGCTCCGTAACCACCCTGACGGCGCTCGACTTCCTAGGCTTCGGCCTGCCGCCGGGTTCGCCGTCGCTGGGCGAACTGGTGCTGCAGGGCAAGAACAACCTCAATGCGCCCTGGCTCGCCTTCACCGCCTTCTTCACTATCTCGCTCATGATGTCTCTGCTGGTATTCATCGGCGAAGCGGTGCGCGACGCCTTCAATCCACGCAAGGCCGTGCTGTGAGCGCGCCCGTTCTCCTCGAGGTCCATGACCTGGCCGTCAGTTTCGGCGCCACCCCGGCCGTCAAGGGCGTGAGCTTCGACATCAAGCGTGGCGAGACCGTCGCTCTCGTGGGCGAGTCGGGATCGGGCAAGTCAGTGACCGCGCTATCGGTGCTGCAGCTCCTGCCCTATCCGGTCGCGCATCATCCCAGGGGCTCGATCCGCTTCCAGGGCAAGGAGCTGGTGGGTGCCGCGCCGCGCGACCTGCTGGCCGTGCGCGGCAATCGCGTGTCGATGATCTTCCAGGAGCCGATGACCTCGCTCAACCCGCTGCACACGATCGAGCGGCAGGTGAACGAGGTGTTGATCCTGCACAAGGGCCTGTCGCGCGACGCCGCGCGCAAGCGCACGCTCGAGCTTCTCGACCAGGTCGGCATTCCCAACGCCGCTGAACGTCTCGGTGCCTATCCGCACCAACTCTCGGGCGGCCAGCGCCAGAGGGTCATGATCGCCATGGCGCTGGCCAACGAGCCCGACCTGCTGATCGCCGACGAGCCGACGACCGCGCTCGACGTCACCATCCAGGCGCAGATCCTGACCCTGCTCAAGGCGCTGCAGGCGAAGTACGGCATGGCGTTGCTGTTCATCACCCACGACCTCGGCATCGTGCGCAAAGTTGCCGACCGCGTCTGCGTGATGACCAAAGGCGAGATCGTCGAGCAGGGCGCGGTCGCCGACGTCTTCGACCGGCCGCAGCACGCCTATACCAAACACCTCTTGTCGGCCGAACCCAAGGGCCGGCCGGCCGCCGCCGATCCCAATGCGCCGGTGATCGTGAAGCTCGACGATCTGAAAGTGCATTTCCCGATCAAGCGCGGCGTCCTGCGCCGCACGGTCGGCTACGTGAAGGCCGTCGACGGCGTCAGCATCGCGCTGCGCGAAGGCCACACGATCGGCCTGGTGGGCGAGTCGGGATCGGGCAAGACGACGCTCGGACTGGCGCTGCTGCGGCTGGAGCGCAGCCAGGGCGGCATCGAATTCGACGGCCAGGATCTGCAAAAGCTCAGCCAGCGCGATCTGCGGCCGCTGCGGCGGCAGATGCAGATCGTTTTCCAGGATCCCTTCAGTTCGCTCAGCCCGCGCATGTCGGTCGGCGAGATCGTGGGCGAAGGACTTGAAGTGCACGGCATCGGCACCGCAGCCGAGCGCACGAAGATGATCGACGACGCCCTGCGCGAGGTCGGGCTCGATCCGGCCGCACGCGAACGCTATCCGCACGAATTCTCCGGCGGCCAGCGCCAGCGCATCGCGATCGCGCGCGCTCTGGTGCTGAAGCCGCGCTTCATGGTGCTCGACGAGCCCACATCGGCGCTCGACATGAGCGTGCAGGCCCAGATCGTCGACCTGCTGCGCGACCTGCAGCAGCGCCACAAGCTCGCCTATCTCTTCATCAGCCACGACCTCAAGGTCGTGCGGGCGCTCGCCGACGAGGTCGTCGTGCTGCGCGACGGCAAGGTCGTCGAGCGCGGGCCGGCCGCGCAGGTCTTCGGCCAGCCGCAGACGCCTTACACGAAGGCGCTGATCGCGGCGGCGTTCAATCTCGAGTCAGTAGCGTAACGGGGGAGAGTTCCATGGCGGGGGCCATTGCCTACATCAGCAAGGATACCGACGGGCTGCATTGGCAGAAGATCCTGGAGCCGGCGCTCGGGCCGATCGACTTCCGCACGCTGCGCGGTGGCCTCGGCAACAAGGACGATATCGAGATCGCCCTCGCCTGGAAGCCCGATCAGGGCGTGCTGGCAAGTTTCAAGAATCTGAAGATGGTCGTGTCGCTCGGCATGGGCGTCGATCACCTCTTCGCCGACAACCGCGTGCCGCCCGGCGTTGCCGTCACCCGCATCATGGACGACGGGCTGGTCGGCCAGATGAGCGAGTACGCCATCTACTGGGCGCTGCGCCATCATCGCGACATCGACCGGTATGCCGCGAGCCAGAAGGCCAAGAGCTGGAAGGTCGAGCCGTTCAAGGACACCATCCACCGCCGCATCGGCATCATGGGTCTGGGCACGATCGGCCAGGACACGGCGGCGAAGTTCGCGGCGCTGGGTTTCCCGACGGCGGGCTGGAGCCGCACCGCCAAGACGCTGCCCGGCATCGAGACGTTCCACGGACCAGACGGGTTGGCGGCGTTCCTCGCCCGCACGGACATCCTGGTAGCTGTCCTGCCGCTCACGCGCGAGACGCAGGGCATCCTGAATGCCAAGACCTTCGCCGCATTGCCCAAAGACGCTTACCTGATCAACATGGCGCGCGGCGCCCACGTGGTGGACGCCGACCTGCTGGCCGCGCTCGAGTCGGGTCATCTGAGCGGCGCGGCGCTCGATGTGTTCAACACCGAGCCGTTGCCCGCCGACCATCCCTACTGGACGCACCCCAAGGTCTACGTGACGCCGCATGTCGCGGGCTCGACCAACCCGCGCACCGCGGCGCCGGGCGTGATCGAGAACATCAAGCGCCTGCGCGCCGGGCAACCGCTGATCAATACGGTCGATCCAAAAGCCGGATACTGAACCTTAGCCGGGGTTCTTCTTGTACGCCCACGGCAGGACGCACGAATGGTCGTGCACGCCGAGCCGGTCGGCGCGCGCATCGTGCTCGACGACGACGTAATCGCGGCCGGTGCGCGGATCGGGCCAGGCCATACCGGCCCGTACCATCGCTTCGCCGAGGTCGCGCCCATTGGCGCGGCAGAGCGCCAGCAGCCGGCCCGAGGGATCGCGGCCGTGGCTTTCGCAGGCGATCTTGCGGCCCGACATCAGTGCGAGCAGCGCCTTGATCGCCTCGGTTCCGGCCGGATAGCCGTCGTCGCACACCTGGGCCGGATCCGGCGCGGCCACGCCCAGGAACCGATAGCCCGCACCATCGATGTTGATCTTGTCGCCATCGATGATGGTCACGGACTGCGCCGCCGCCGGCGCGGCGAGCGCGATCAGGGCGATCGCCAGGCGCATGCTCACGTGTACTTCCGCACGTCGTCGATCACCTTGCCGTCATTGGGCAGGCTGCCCAGCGCCGCGAATTCGACCTTGCCGCCCACCTTGCAGACGGTGCGGATCGTCCCTTCCATCGCCTTCTCGAGGTCGGGCGACGGGGTCGGCGCCTCGACCTTCAGCGTCATGATGTCGGCCTGATTCACCCAGTCGATCACCAGGCGCAGGCGGCCGAGGCCGGGATGCTTCCTCGAGATCTCGGCGATCTGCTCGGGATCGACGAACATGCCGCGCACCTTGGTGCGCTGGTCGGCGCGCCCCATCCAGCCCTTGATACGCATGTTGGTGCGCCCGCACGGGCTCGGTCCCGCCAGCACCGCCGACATGTCGCCGGTGCCGAAGCGGATCAGCGGGTAGGTCTTGTTGAATGTCGTGACCACCACTTCGCCGACATCACCCTCGGGCACGGGATCGCCCGTCCCCGGCCGCACGATCTCGACGATCACGCCTTCGTCGATCGTCATGCCCGAAATGGATCCATCTGGGGCCGCGGACTCGTAGGCGATCGTCCCGAGATCGGCGGTACCGTAGCTCTGCTGGCAGCTCATGCCGGCGCCCACGAATATCTGGCGCAATGACGGCGGCAGCGCCTCGGCTCCGACGAAGGCATGCTTGATCGACGAGATATCCTTGCCCAGCTCTCGGGCCTTCTCGATCAGAATCTTGAGGAACGACGGCGTGCCGACATAGCCCTTCGGTCTGATCGCCGCGATGGCGTCGAGCTGCAGTTCGGTGTTGCCGACGCCGCCAGGAACGATGGCGCAGCCCAATGCGCGCAGCGCCGACTCCATCATCAGGCCGGCCGGCGTGAGGTGATAGGAAAACGTGTTGTAGACCACGTCGCCCGGCCGGAAGCCGGCGGCAAACATGGCGCGCGCGCCGCGGAAGTAGTCCAGCTCGTCGGTGTCGATCTCGAAGATCGGGCCGGGCGACATGAAGACATGCCGCGCCTTGCCGATCGGTATGGTGATCAGCCCGCCCATCGGCGGAGCCTTCTTCTGCACCTCGCCCAGCATCGACTTGCGAAGGACCGGCAGTTTCGCGAGCGCGGCGCGCGAATTGACCGAGGCGGGATCGACGTCCTTGAGCCAGCTCGCGAAGAACGGCGCGTTCTGCTTGGCGTGCGCGATCTGCTGCGGCAACGCCAGCATCAACGCCTTCTCGCGCTCGGCGGGCGGGCGCGTCTCCAGCGTGTCGTAATGCCCGGACATATATTTCCTCGTGTTTTCCGGCAGCGTAGACGGCACCCCGAGGCTTGCCAAGCAGCAGGCCCGGCGTTCACGCCGACGGTGTCGAGGAAGATACCGGGCGCAGCCTGAGGGTAAACACCGCGCCGCCATCGGGCGCATTGTCGACGGAAATGCTGCCGTCGTGCGCCTCCGCGACACGGGCCACGATGGCGAGGCCGAGACCGCGGCTGTCGCCCCTGGCCCGGTCGCGCCGCCAGAAGCGGCTGAAGATGCGCTCGCGATCGGCAGCGGGCACACCCGGCCCGTCGTCGCTCACATGCACGATGCCGCTGGCCAGAACCTCGACTTCGATCGAGACACCCGGCGGCGTATGCCGGATCGCATTCTCGATCAGGTTGCGCACGGCGCGGAACAGCGCCTCGGCATGGCCGCGCACCCAGATCGGGCCAGGATCGCCGGTGAGCGAGATGGTTTTGGACATGTCGACCGCGAGCGGCGCCATGAAGCCCACGGCATCGGCGCAGACCTCGTGGAGATCGGCCCTGGCATCGGTGGCGACGATGAAACTTTCGAGCTCGGCGATATCGAGGACCTGGTTGACGGTGCGCGTCATGTTGACGAGGTCGGCGCGCAACTCCTCGCGGACCGGTCCCGCCTCGAGTGAATCGACCCGCGCGCGCACGATGGCGAGCGGCGTACGCAGCTCGTGCGCCATGTCGGCAGTGAACTCGCGTTGCGCGCGGTATCCGGCTTCGAGGCGGTCGAGCGCCTGGTTCACGGCGTGGACGAGCGGCGCGATCTCGACCGGCATGGTCTGCTCGGGCAGGCGCAACTCGGTGCGCTGCGGGCCGATCGACGCGGCCGTCGTCGACGCCTCGCGCACGGGGTCGAGCGCGCGACGGAAGATCATGATGTCGAAGGCAAGCAGCAGGAGCAGGATCGGAAAGGTGATCCATGCGACGCGCGGGAAGAACGACGCCACGACGTCGTCGATGATGACGTCGCGATGGGCCAGGTCCTGGCCGACCTGGATCCAGTAGATGTGCTCGCCGATCGGCCGTGGCACGCTGACGCCGAACAGGACCGCCCCGCTATTGCCGCGGCGGATGAACCAGTCGCGCCGCGACTCGTCGTCGGGCGAGAACAGCGCCGCGCCGTCGGTGCGCGAGGAGAACAGCACCTTGTTGCTGGTGTCGAGCACGGCATAGGCATAGAGGCCGTAGCCGCCGGAATAGAGCGGCCGCACTTCGGGTGGAATGTCGAGCATCACCTGGCCATCGGCCTGCGGGCGCAGGAAGCTGCCGATGGTGAAGGCCTGGCTGCGCAGGGCATCGCGGTGGAGGTTGTTCGCGGCCTGGTTCAGCAGCCAGTACAGCGCGAGCGGCATCAGGATCGAGGTGATGCCGATTGCCACGACATGCAGCGCCACCATGCGGGTGATGATGGAGCGGAAGCGGATCATTAGCCGGCGGCCTTTTCCTCGGCCATGAGATAACCGACGCCGCGCACGGTATGGATCCTCACCGTGGCACCGGCATCGCTCAGCATCTTGCGCAGGCGATGGACGTAGACTTCGACCGCGTTCGAACCGACGTCGCCGGAGAGTCCGAACAGGTGATCCTCGAACAGGCGCTTGGGCGCCACGTTGCCGCCCCGGCGCAACAGGATCTCGAGCACGGCGGTTTCGCGGGCCGGGAAAGGACGCGGCGCACCCGAGACGAAAACCTGCCGCCCGTCGGTGTCGAGCGAGACGTTGCCGAACGTGAGCAGACGACCGAGCAGGTTGCCCGGGCGCCGCAGCAGCGCCTGCAGGCGCGCCACCAGCTCTTCCATCGCGAACGGCTTGGGCAGGTAGTCGTCGGCGCCTTCCCTGAGGCCCGTGACGCGATCCATGACACCGTCGCGCGCCGTCAGCACCAGCACTGGTGTCGAATCGCCGCGCCTGCGCATGTCGCGCAGCAATGCAAGACCATCGTCGTCCGGCAGGCCGAGGTCGAGCACGATCGCGGCATATTTCATGGTGCTGATGACATGCAAAGCGTCGCCCACGGTGCCTACCGAATCGGCAGACAGACCGCTCTGGGCCAGCCCTTTCACGATCAGGGACACAAGCTCTGTGTTGTCTTCGACGATAAGCACTCGCATTGGTATGCGCCTTCGCCCGTTCTTGCCTTGGGAACTCAGCCTACCATGGTGGGGGCGAACTTGTCCGTCCGCTTCATGGACGGCCCGTCAGGTTGATGTAATAGGAAAGGCCTAGTGTGAGCCCATCGCCAATCCGTTTCCTAGCCGTCGCACCGCGGTCCGAATGCCAATCGAGAGCAAACCTTCGCTGATGACCCGCCTCAAGCGCCACCGCCTGCTGATTGCAGGCGCGGGACTCGTGGCCGTGGTCGGCGCCGGATTCTGGATGCTCGACAGCGGACCGAGCAACGCTGTGGCGCGCCCGGAGAAGCCGACGGCGGAAGCCGACGGTGCGTTCCGTCCGTCGGACACGCAGTGGGGCAGCCTGAGGCTCACGCCGGTGCGTCAGGTCGCATTCCGAGACGAACGGGCGACCGACGGCAAGATCGCGCTCAACGAAGACACCACGACACCGGTGTTCTCGCCCTATTCCGGCCGGGTCAGCCGCCTGATCGCCAAGCCTGGCGATCATGTCGACGCGGGCGCGCCACTGTTCGCCATCGAAGCCAGCGAGTTCGTGCAGGGCCAGAACGACCTGGTGACCGCCGTCGCCGGTGTCGAGAAGTCGAAGTCCAGGGTCGACCTCGCCAAGACCGTCGAGAAGCGCCAGCGCGAACTGCTCGCCATCCGCGGCGGCGCGCTGAAGGATCTCGAACAGGCGCAGTCCGACCTGATCGGCGCGCAGGGCGACTTGCGCTCCGCCGAGATCGCGCTCGCCGCCGTGCGCAACCGCCTGCGCATCCTCGGCCGCTCCGATGCCGATATCGACCGGCTCGAGAAAGTCGACAAGATCGGCGCCGAGGCAATCGTGAACGCGCCGATCTCCGGCACCGTCATCCAGCGCAAGGTCGGCCTCGGCCAGTACATCAACGTGGGGGCCACCGATCCGGTGTTCACCGTCGGCAGCCTCGACACCGTGTGGCTGATCGCCAACGTCCGCGAATCGGATGCGCCGCGCATGAAGGTCGGCCAGCCCGTCGAAGTGTCGGTGCTGGCGTATCCCAAGCGCATCTTCAACGCCAAGCTCACCTATGTGGCGCCCGCACTCGATGCCACGACGCGCCGCCTGCCGGTGCGCGCCGAGATCACCAATCCCGGCCGTGAGCTGCTGCCGGAGATGTTCGCCACTTTCCGCATCATTTCGGGCGACGCGCGCATGGGCGCCGCGGTGCCGACCGATGCCGTGATTTACGAGGGCGCGCAGGCCCGTGTCTGGGTTGCGCGGCCCGAGCAGAAGGTCGTGGTCAGCCGTTCGATCGACGTGGGCGACACCGTCAACGGGCTGGTCGAAGTCCGCAAGGGCCTGCAGATCGGCGAGACGGTCGTGGCCAGCGGCACTCTCTTTATCGATCGCGCCGCCGCGCGCGACTGATCTCCGTCCCCGTCCTTTAGCGACCATCCCATGTACGCCATTGTCGCCGCCGCGCTGAAGCAGCGCATTCTCGTGATCATCCTCGGCGTCACCCTGATGGTGGGCGGCGTGTTTGCGTACAAGACGCTGAACATCGAGGCCTATCCCGATCCGGTGCCGCCTTTGGTCGACATCATCACGCAGAATCCCGGCCAGTCGTCGGAGGAGATCGAGCGCTACATCACGATCCCGATCGAGATCCAGATGGCGGGCATTCCCTACGTCCAGGCGATCCGCACCATCTCGCTGTTCGGCCTGTCGGACGTGAAGGTCCAGTTCACCTACGACGTCTCCTACCAGCAGGCGTCGCAATTCGTGATCAATCGCCTCAGTCAGCTGGGCAACCTGCCGAACGGCGCTCAGCCCGTGCTGTCGCCGACCAGCCCGATCGGCGAGATCTTTCGCTATCGCGTCGTCGGGCCGCCCGGCTACACCGTCACCGACCTCAAGACGATCCAGGATTGGGTGCTTCAGCGGCGCTTCAAGGCGATCCCGGGCGTCATCGACGTCACCGGCTGGGGCGGCAAGACCAAGACTTTCGACATCACCATCGACCTCGACCGCCTGCTGGCCTACGGCCTGACCCTGAAACAAGTGCTCGACGGACTGAACAACGCCAACATCAATGTCGGCGCCAACACCGTGAACATCGGACCACAGTCGGCAATCGTGCGCTCGGTTGGCCAGATTAGATCGATGGAAGACATCCGCGGCACCATGGTCGCCGCGCACAACGGCACGCCGGTGCTGGTGTCGGACGTGGCCACCGTGACCGTGGGCAACCAGCCCCGCCTCGGTATCGCCGGTCAGAACGACGACGACGACATCATCCAGGGCATCGTGCTGATGCGGCGCGGCGCAGAGACCACGCCGACCCTGCAAGGCGTGCTGGTCGAGGTCGAAAAGATCAACGCTTCCAACATCCTTCCGCCCGGCGTGCGCATCGAACGCATCTATGACCGCAGCGCGCTGGTCAACATCACCACGCACACCGTGCTGCACAACATGGTCGTGGGCGTGATCCTGATCTTCCTGATCCAGTGGCTCTTTCTCGGCAATCTGCGCAGCGCTCTGATCGTGGCGGCGACCATTCCGTTCGCACTGCTGTTCGCCATCGTCATCCTGGTGGTGAACGGCGAATCGGCGAACCTGCTGTCGATGGGTGCCATCGATTTCGGCATCATCGTCGACGCCACGGTGATCATGGTGGAGAACATCTTCCGCCACCTTGCCGACGCGGGTCACGGCACCACGACCAAGCATACCCGGCCGACGCCCGAGGGGCTGACGGGCAAGCTCATGCTGATCTTCCACGCCTCGACGGAAGTGACCCAGGCGATCTTCTTCGCCGCCACCATCATCATTGCGGGCTTCCTGCCGCTGTTCACGCTGTCGGGCGTCGAGGGCCACATCTTCGGGCCGATGGCCAAGACCTACGCCTATGCCCTGTCGGGCGGCCTGCTCGCCACCTTCACGATCTCGCCCGCCCTCTCCGCGCTGCTGCTGCCGGACACGGTTTCCCACGTCGAGACTCGCGCCGTGCAGATGATCCGCCGCGCCTACGACCGGCTGCGCAACTGGACGCTGGGCGCGCGCCGGACGGCGCTCGTGATAGGCCTGGCTGTCGGCGTGCTGGCCGTTCTGGCCGGCAGTTCGATCGGTCTCGAGTTCCTGCCCAAGCTCGAGGAGGGCAACATGTGGATCCGTGCCACGATGCCCGCCTCGATTTCGCTCGAAACCGGCAACGACTACGCCAACCGCATGCGCAAGCTTCTGAAGGGTTTCCCGGAGGCCGAGACCGTGATCTCCCAGCACGGGCGCCCCGACGACGGCACCGACTCCACGGGCTTCTTCAACGCCGAGTTCTTCGTCCCGCTCCGGCCCTTCGAAAAATGGCGCAAGGGCGTCGACAAGGACTCCCTGATCGCGGAGATGAACGACGCCCTGACCAAGGGTTTCCCCGGTGTCGAATTCACCTTTTCGCAGTACATCCAGGACAACGTCCAGGAAGCGGCCTCCGGCGTGAAGGGTGAGAACTCGGTGAAGGTCTACGGCAACGACCTCCAGACGCTGGCCAAGGTCGCCGACGACATCAAGAGCGCCATCGCGACCGTGCCCGGCATCGAGGACCTCGCCGTCTCCGCATCGCTCGGCCAGCCGACCATCCGTATCGACATCGACCGCAACAAGGCGGCGCGCTACGGCCTCGCGCCGGGCGATATCAACGCCACGGTGCAGGCCGCGATCGGCGGCCAGGCCGCGGGCGACGTCTACGAGGATGGCAGCGACCGGCACTTCCCGATGGTAGTGCGCCTGGCACCGCGCTACCGCGAGAACCTCGAGGCGATCCAGCGCATTCCGATCGGCGCGCAGAGCGAGGGCGGCGGCGTCACCCAGGTGCCGTTGTCCGAGGTGGCCACCGTCCAGATCGTGTCGGGCGCGTTCTACATCTATCGCGAGCAGCAGCAGCGCTACGTTCCAGTGAAATTCTCCGTGCGCGGGCGGGATCTCGGCAGCGCCGTGCAGGCGGCGCAGGACAAGGTCGCCGAGAAGGTCAAGATCCCGGGCGGGTATCGCGTCGAATGGGTCGGTGAATTCGGCAACCTGCAGAATGCACTGCATCGCCTCGAGGTCGCCGTGCCGATCGCCATCGCGCTGATCCTGCTGCTGCTCTACATGAGCTTCGGCACCTTGCGCGATACGCTGTTGGCCGCCAGCGCCATGCCAATGGCATTGACCGGCGGCGTCTTTGCACTGTTCATTGCCGGCATGCCCTTCAGCATCTCCGCCGCCATCGGCTTCGTCGCCTTGTTCGGTATCGCCGCCATGAACGGCATCATGGTGCTGTCCTGCTACAACCGGCTGATCGATGCCGGTGAGCCGCGCGAACTGGCCTTGCGCAACACCTGCGCGCTGCAGATGCGCCCCGTGCTGATGACCTGCACCGCCGCCTGCGTGGGCCTCTTGCCCGCCGCCTTCTCGAGCGCGATCGGCAGCCAGGTCCAGCGCCCGCTCGCGATCGTCGTGGTGGGCGGCACCCTGCTCGCACCGTTCCTCTTCCTGACCGTACTGCCGGCCGCAATCGGCGTCTTCTCGCGCCGCCAGGCGAAGATGCCGATGCCGGCCACCAGCACCGTCGAGGCGCAATGACCGTGCCTCGTCGATCGACTGTTCGGCGCATCGCGGCGCTCGGCGCCGTGCTCGGGACGTCGCTTGCCGGCTGCTCGGTCGGCCCCGACTTCCTGCGGCCTGAGGCGCCAAAGGCCGAGACGTACCTGCCCGAAGCGCCGGTGCAATTCGTCTCTGGAGGCATCAGCGGCGGCGAGGCCCAGTCGCTGGTGCAGGGCCTCGACATTCCCGGCCAATGGTGGAAGGTCTTCCAGTCGCCGCAGCTCAATGGGCTGATCAACGGCGCCCTGCAGGCGAACCCCGATGTCCAGGCAGCCGTCGCCGGTCTGAAGGTTGCGCAGGCCAATGCCGCCGCCCAACGCGCCACCTTGTTTCCGACGATCCAGGGCGGCTTTGGCGCCTCGCAGAACCAGACATCCAACAGCCTGTCGCCGAACACGGCCGACGGTTCCACGAACTACGGCCTGTTCACCGCCGGCCTCACGATCACCTACGCGCTCGATCTGTGGGGCGGCAACCGCCGTCAGATCGAATCGCTCGACGCCCTGGCCGAAGCGCAGTGCTTCCAGCTCGAGGGCGCCTATCTTTCCCTCAGCTCCAACGTCGTGGCCGCTGCCATCCAGGAAGCCGCGTTGCGCGCGCAGATCGAGGCCACCGAACGCATCATCGCGGCGCAACGCGACACGCTCGCTATCCTGCAGAGCCAGTCGGGACTCGGTGCAATTCCCGGCGGCGACGTCGCGACCCAGCAGGCGGCCCTTGCCCAGGCCGAGACCACCTTGCCGCCGCTGCAGAAGGCGCTGGCACAGCAGCGCAATCTTCTCGCCACCCTCACCGGCCGCCTGCCCAACCGAAATCTGGCCGAGCGTTTCCAGCTCAGCGACCTCCAGCTGCCGTCGGAGCTGCCGCTCAGCCTGCCGTCGCGCATGGTCGAACAGCGGCCCGACGTGCGGGCCGCCGAGGCCAATCTCCATTCCGCCAGCGCGCTGGTGGGCGTCGCCGTTTCCAACCAGTTGCCGCAGATTACCCTCAACGCGGGCGTCAACAGCGCAGCCTTGAGCCTCGGCAGCTTGTTCGGGCCGGGCCTCGTGGGGTCCGTCATCGGCGTCAACATCCTGCAGACCATCATCGATGGCGGCGCGCTTGCCGCCAAGAAGCGCGCCGCCGTTGCCCAGCTGGAGCAAGCGGACGCGCAATACCGATCCGTCGTCCTCACGGCCTTCCGTAACGTGGCCGACACGCTGCGCGCGCTGGAATACGACGCCGTCACCTTGCGTGCAGCGGTCGCCGCCGAACGCGCATCGGCCGCCAGTCTCGACATCGCCCAGCGCCGTCTCGCGCTCGGCGACACGACCTATGTGTTCGTCCTGCTGGCACAGCTCACCTATCAGCAGGCGGCGTTGACGCGCGTTCAGGCGCAGGCCGCGCGCCTCACCGACACAGCGGCGCTGTTCCAGGCGCTGGGCGGCGGCTGGTGGAATCGCGAGCCGCCAGGGCCTGAGGAGCAGGCACGTCGTCTGCGCTGCCGTCCGCCGCAAGCTGCGCCCGCAGTCGACAAGCCGGTTGCCGCGGCTCGATAGTCGTCGCACAAAGAGGACATGTCCTCTCCCGACCAGATGGTCGATCTCGGCGACCGCGCCCTGCGCGTGCGCCGGCTTGCGCCGCAGAAGAGCGACGGGCTCGACCGCACGACGCTCGTCTTCCTGCACGAAGGCCTGGGCTGTATCGAGATGTGGCGCGACTTCCCGCAGCAGCTTTGCGACGCCACGGCCTGCAACGGCGTCGTTTACGACCGCACCGGCTACGGCCGATCCAGTCCCTGGCCGTCCGAGCCGGGCCAGCGCTACATGGAGATCGAGGCCGACGACGTGCTGCCGCGCCTGCTCGCGGCATTGGCGATCGAGGACTGCGTGCTGGTCGGCCACAGCGACGGCGGCACGATCGCCCTCAACTACGCCGCCGTCGATCCCGAGCCGTTGCGCGCGGTGGTGACGATCGCCGCACACGCGATCAACGAGCCGGTCTGCATCGCCGCCATCCATCGCGCCCGCGAGGCCTTCGCGGCGGGCGAGCTGCGCCAGAGGCTGCTCAAATATCACGGCGAAAACGTCGACCGCGCCTTTCACCTGTGGTCGGACGCCTGGGTCGCACCGGGCTTCGAGCCGATGGACGCCAACGGCAGGCTGCCTGGCGTGCAGGTGCCGGTGCAGGCGATCCAGGGCGAAGACGACGACTACGGCAGCGAACTGCAGCTCGGCATCATCGCGGGCAAGGTCGGCGGCTATTGCGAGACACGCCTGATCCCGGGCTGCAGCCACAGTCCGCACCTGCAACAGCCGCGGCACATCGTGTCGGAAATCGCGCGGTTCGTGGCACCGCTGGCCCTGGCGGGTTAGAGGCGCTTCAGCTCGCTCGATGCCGCCCAGTTGTACTGCGACGCGGTCGGGCAGCGCGCCTGGGCCAGCTGTAGCTGCTCGCGCGCGCGCTGCTTGTCGCCGCGCCGCACGGCTTCCATGCCGACGAAGAAGGCCGCCGGACACTTGCCGTTGGTCTTCTTTGCGGTCTCGTCCGATTCGGCCGCAACCTCGAGCTCGCCGGCCGGCATCTTGCCCAGCAGGAACTTGGCGATCGGGCCCGGCCATTCGTAGAGGTTCTCGTTGCCGATATCCTTGGCGAGCACGCCGCGTGCATCCTGCTTGGTGTGGACCTGCGCCGCGTAGCGCCACAGATCGCCGTTGATCCGCGTCTTGGCGGTGGTGAGACCCTCGAGCGAGGCTTCGAAATCGTCCGCCGCCGGCTGGTACTCACCGAGATTGAAATGGGCGTGGCCGCGATAGAACGCCGCGAGGCGCCGATCGACCTGGCCGCCGGCGGCGGCCAAAGCGCCATCGAGCACCGTGGATGCCTTCGTATAGTCCGCGATCTGCATCAGCACCTGCGCCTGGGCGACCAATAGCCACGAGTCGTTGGGCTTGCGCGCGAGACCGTAGTCGAGCGTGCGCAGAGCCGCGGCACGATCGCCGCCGCCGGCCAGGCCCGGCATCGTGCTCCACAGCATGATCGGCCAGGTCTGTGGCGCGACCCTGCCCATTTCGGCGATGTCCTTGCGGCTGTCGGCTTCGCGGCCCAGGCGGCTGTTCAGAAAGGCGCGAACGCTGAGATAGAAAGTGCGATCGGTCGGCGAGAGCTGGGAGGCCTGCAGGATCTTGTTCAGCTGATCCAGGGTGGCGTTCTGGTTGCTGGGCGTGATGCTGGGCAATGAAGTCGGATTGCGCGCTTCCTTGTCCCACTCGGGGCCGCCCTGGAGCTGGGCATGGACGGCGCCTGGCACGGCCAGGGTCGCCGCCAGCGCCAACATGGCCAATGCCCCGAAAAACCTCTGAATTCCGCGTTGCATGACGGCAATCTGGCACAGCGCGCCTGAGCCCGCATCCGTCGATTGCCTGCGCCCGTCCATGCCCCTATTTTGCCCCCCGACCGCACAAATCCGATCCTAGGAGTACCAACTATGGCTGCCGCCCATCCCAACAGCTTCAAGGCCCGCAAAACCCTGAAGGTTGGCAGCAAGAGCTATACGTATTTCAGCCTCAAGGCGGTCGAAAAGGAGGTCGGCGACCTCTCCCGGCTGCCCTTCTCGCTGCGCGTCCTGATGGAAAATCTGGTGCGTCATGAAGACGGCACCACTGTGAAGAAGGCCGACATCGCAGCCTTTGCCGACTGGGTGAAGAACGGCGGCAAGTCGACCAAGGAAATCAACTTCCGTCCCGCGCGCGTGCTGATGCAGGACTTCACCGGCGTGCCGGCCGTCGTCGACCTCGCCGCGATGCGCGATGCGATGGTCAAGCTCGATGGCGACCCGAAGAAGATCAATCCGCTGGTCCCCGTCGACCTGGTGATCGATCACTCGGTGATCGTCGACAATTTCGGCAACAACGCCGCCTTCGGCGCCAACGTGAAGCTCGAGTACGAGCGTAACCTCGAGCGCTACCAGTTCCTGCGCTGGGGCGCGATGGCGTTCGACAACTTCCGCGTCGTGCCGCCGGGCACCGGCATCTGCCACCAGGTCAACCTCGAGTATCTCTCGCAGGTCGTGTGGTCGAAGAAGGAAGGCAAGGAGACGACCCTCTATCCCGACACGCTCGTCGGCACCGACAGCCACACCACCATGGTGAACGGCCTCGCCGTGCTGGGCTGGGGCGTGGGCGGCATCGAGGCGGAAGCGGCCATGCTCGGCCAGCCGCAGCCGATGGTCATTCCCGAGGTCGTTGGCTTCAAGCTGACCGGCAAGCTGCGCGAGGGAGCGACCGCCACCGATCTCGTGCTCACCGTCACGCAGATGCTGCGCAAGAAGGGCGTGGTCGGCAAGTTCGTCGAATTCTACGGCGAAGGCCTCGATGAGATGCCGCTCGCCAACCGCGCCACCATCGCCAACATGGCGCCGGAATACGGAGCGACCTGCGGCTTCTTCCCGGTCGACGGCATCACGCTCGGCTACATGAAGACGACCAACCGCGGCAACGCCGGCAAGATCGCCGAGGTCTATGCCAAGAAGCAGGGCCTGTGGCGCTCGAAGAAGTCGCCCGATCCGGTGTTCACCGACACTCTGTCGCTCGACATGGGCGACGTCGTGCCGAGCCTGGCCGGACCGAAGCGCCCGCAGGACCGCGTGTCGCTGAGCGCCGCCGCGCAGGAATTCGCGGCGAACATGGAGAAGGAGTTCGATCGCAAGGACACCGGCAAGCGCGTTCCCTGCGCCGGCACCGACTACGATCTCGGCCACGGCGACGTGGTGATCGCGGCGATCACCTCCTGCACCAACACCTCGAACCCCTACGTCATGCTGGGCGCCGGCCTGATCGCGCGCAACGCGGTCAAGCTCGGCCTCAAGGTGAAGCCGTGGGTGAAGACGTCGCTCGCGCCCGGCTCGCAGGTCGTGACCGAGTACTTCGACGCCGCGGGCCTGACGAAGGACCTGAACAAGGTCGGCTTCAACCTCGTGGGCTACGGCTGCACCTCATGCATCGGCAACTCCGGCCCGCTGGCCGATCCGGTCACCAAGGCGATCGGCGACGGCGATCTCGTGGTGTGCTCGGTGCTCTCGGGCAACCGCAACTTCGAAGGCCGCGTCAATCCGCTGACCCGCGCCAACTACCTCGCCTCGCCGATGCTGGTCGTCGTCTACGCGCTGGCCGGCTCGATGAAGATCGACATCACCAAGGATCCGATCGGCACGGGCAAGGGCGGCAAGCCGGTGTACCTGAAGGACATCTGGCCCTCGAACATGGAAGTGTCCAAGACGGTCGACAAGTACGTCACCGCCAGGGCCTTCAAGAAGCGCTACGCCGACGTCTTCAAGGGCGACAAGTTCTGGCGCTCGATCAAGACGAAGCCCACGATGACCTACGCGTGGGACAACAACTCGACCTACGTGCAGAACCCGCCGTACTTCGACGGCATGGGCAAGACCCCGGCCAGCCTGCACGACATCGCCGGCGCCCGTCCGCTCGGCCAGTTCGGCGACTCGATCACCACCGACCACATCTCGCCGGCCGGTTCGATCAAGAAGGACAGCCCCGCCGGCGCCTACCTGTCGGCGCATGGTGTCGAGGCCAAGGACTTCAACCAGTACGGCACGCGCCGCGGCAATCATGAGGTCATGATGCGCGGCACCTTCGCCAACATCCGCCTCAAGAACGAGATGGTGCCGGGCATCGAGGGCGGCTTCAGCCACGACTTCCGCTCCGACGAGCCCGTGCCGATCTACGACGTCGCCATGCGCTACAAGAAGGAGCACACGCCGCAGGTGCTGATCGCCGGCAAGGAATACGGCACCGGCAGCTCGCGCGACTGGGCAGCCAAGGGCGCGAGCCTGCTCGGCGTGAAGGCGGTGGTGTGCGAGACCTTCGAGCGCATCCATCGCTCGAACCTGGTCGGCATGGGCGTGCTGCCGCTGCAGTTCAAGCCCGGCATGACGCGCAAGACCCTGAACCTCACCGGCCACGAAACGTTCGACATCACCGGCATCGAAGCGGGCCTCAAGCCTGGCATGGACGTGCCGATGACGATCCACTATCGCGATGGCAAGTCCGAGAAGGTCGTTCTCACCTGCCGCATCGATACCGCCGAGGAGATCGAGTACTTCAAGAACGGCGGCGTGCTGCAGTACGTGCTTCGCAACCTCGCGCACGCGGCCTAAGCGAGATCCATGGCGACGGAGTTGGACAGCCACTTCGTTGCCCATTTCGTGGCCATGGCCCGCAACAATGCGTGGGCCAATCACCGGCTGCTCAGCGCCTGCGAGGCGCTGAGCCCGGAAGAATTCGCCGCCCCACGCGCCGGCTTCTTCCCGTCGCTCCGCGCGACGCTGAACCATATCCTCGACGTCGATCTCTACTACGTCACCGCGCTCGAGGGCGGAGATGCCCTGCAGCGTTATGACGAACCCGATTCGGATTGCGCCGACGCACGGTCGCTGCGCCTCGTGCAGACCGCGCTCGACAAGCGCCTGATCGCTTTCTGCGAGCGCCAGACCGACGCGAGCCTGTCGCGCGACTGCGTGCTGCCGCGTCCCAACCGCAAGCCGCCTCCGACAAGGGTCGCGGCCGTACTCGAGCATCTGTTCCAGCACGACATCCATCATCGCGGCCAGGCTCATGCGATGCTGTCGAGCACGCACGTCAAGCCGCCGCAGCTCGACGAGTTCTTTCTCGCGGGCGAACAGCATCTGCGCCGTGACGAGCTGCGGGCGCTGGGATTGCCCGAGACCTGATGAAGCCGCGCGCGTCCTTTGCCGGTGCCGCCATCGAGGTCAGCGACCTCGCGCGCTCCGTCGCCTTTCATCGCCTGTGGCTGCCGACGCTCGGCTTTCATCGCGTGTGGGCAAGCCCCGACCGCGTGATGTGGTCGCGCGGCTACGATCACTTCGTGATGCGCCAGGCCAAGGACGGCACCGCGCACGGCCCGGGCGCGCTGTGGCTCGCCGTTTCGGCCGAGAGCCGCGCGCAGGTCGATCAGGTCCACGCCGAACTGCGCGACGCCGGCGCCGAGATCCTGCAGCCGCCCAAGGAGCTCGATTACTTCGCGCCCGGCTACTACTCGGTGGGCTTCCGCGATCCCGACGGCGTGCCGATCGAGGTGGCGCATCGCTGGGACGAGTTGCCCGATGTGGCCGATGCCGAGCCGGTGCGCGTGCCCGGCCACGGCGTCACCCTGGGCGGCTATTTTTTCAAGCCGCAGGCGGGCCAACCGCCCTATCCCGCATTGGTGCTGCTGCACGGCTTCGCCAGCCACGCGCATGCGATGACCGGTCTCGCGCGCGCCGCCTCGGCCAACGGCTATGCCGCCCTTGCGTTGTCGTTGCGCGGGTGGCTCGGCTCCGAAGGCGAGAGCGACCAGGGCCTGCGCCAGCCGCTCGACGTACTGGCGGCGATCGACTGGTTGGCGCGACGGCCGCTGGTCGATCCCAAACGGCTGGCGCTGGTGGGCGCGTCGATGGGCGGACAGGTGGCGCTGCTGGCGGCCGCGCACAAGCCGCCGATCAAGGCCGTCGCCTCGTTCTTCGCGCCGACCGACCTGGCGAAGTGGCGGGCGGACAATCCCTTCGTGCGCGACTATCTCGACGACCTCTGCGGACCCGAGGGCCTGCCCGTCCGCTCGCCGATCCTGCGCGTGGCGCAGATCGACGCGCCGGTGCTGCTGATCCACGGCGATCGCGACGAGAATGTTCCGGTCTCCCAGACCACCGCCATGGCCGAGTCCCTGAAGAACCACGGCAAGGAGGTCGAGACCGTCATCGTGCCAGGCGGCACGCACTATTTCACCGAGCAGCAAACCGCCGCGGCCCGGCGTAAGCTGTTCGACTTCCTGCGCCGTCATCTCAACCGGAGCTAGCCGTCCATGCGCGTGTCCGACGCCGTCAATACCCGCCGCTCGATGCGCGTGTTCAAGCCCGACCCAGTGCCGAAGGCCGACGTGGAGTGGATCATCGGGACCGCCAATCGCGCGGCGTCTAACGGCAACCTGCAGCCGTGGAAACTCTACGTCACCATGGGCAAGGCGCGGCAGCGGCTGTCGGCGGCGATCCTCGCGGCGATCGATGCCAACGACAACGGACCGGGCGGCGAGTACGACGTCTATCCGAAGGAATTCACGCCGGTCTATGACGCACGCCGCAAGCTGGTCGGCAAGCAGCTCTACACCCTCCTGGATATCCAGCGTGGCGACGCCAAGGGCATGCTGCGGCAGTTCCGCAAGAATTTCGATTTCTTCGACGCCCCGGTCGGCATGATTCTTTGCGTCGAGCGCCGCATGGGCAACGGCCAGTGGATCGACTGCGGCATCTTCCTCGACCAGCTCATGCTGCTGGCGCGCGAGAAGGGCCTGCACACCTGCCCGCAGGCGGCGTTCAGCCGCTACCAGCATATCGTGCGCCGCGAGCTCAAGATTCCCGACGACCAGGTGGTGATCTGCGGCCTGGCGCTGGGATACGCGGACCCCGATGCGGTGCCCAACAACCTGATCACCGAACGCGCGCCGATCGCCGACTTCACGACCTGGTTCACAGAGTAGAAGCGGCGCGCTAAAACTGAAGGAATACTGGAGGAAACAATGAGCGATGAACTGGTCGCCGTCAGCCCCGACTGGGCCAAGCGCGCCTATGTCGACGACGCCAAGTACAAGGAGATGTACGAAGCCTCGGTCAAAGACCCCGTGAAGTTCTGGGGCGAGCACGGCAAGCGGGTCGACTGGATCAAGCCGTACAGCCCCGGCGCGGTGCGCGACGTGGACTACACCGGCCAGGTCCGCATCCGCTGGTTCCACGACGGCGTGCTGAACGTCTCGGCCAACTGCATCGACCGCCACCTCGCCAAGCGCGCCGACCAGGTCGCGATCATCTGGGAAGGCGACGATCCGGCCAAGTCGAAGAAGATCACCTACCGCGAGCTGCACGGCGAAGTGAGCCGCATGGCCAACGCGCTGAAGGAGCTGGGCGTCAAGAAGGGCGACCGGGTCACGATCTATCTGCCGATGATTCCGGAAGCGGCCTACGCGATGCTGGCCTGCACGCGCATCGGCGCGATCCACTCGGTCGTGTTCGGCGGCTTCTCCCCCGACAGCCTCGCCAACCGCATCGTCGACTGCGAGAGCACGGTCGTCATCACCGCCGACGAGGGCCTGCGCGGCGGCAAGCCGGTGCCGCTCAAGGTCAACACCGACGAGGCGATCAAGAAGGCGCCGGGCGTCAAGAAAGTGCTGGTGGTCAAGCACACCGGCGGCAAGGTGGCGTGGGACGCCCAGCGCGACGTGTGGTGGCACGAGATCAAGGAGAAGGTCGCGGCCGAGTGCACGCCCGAACCCATGGGCGCGGAGGATCCGCTGTTCATCCTCTACACGTCGGGCTCGACCGGACAGCCCAAGGGCGTGCTGCACACGACCGGCGGCTACATCGTCTTCGCGTCGATGACGCACCAGTACGTGTTCGACTATCACGACGGCGACATCTACTGGTGCACCGCCGACGTGGGTTGGGTGACCGGCCACAGCTACATCCTCTACGGCCCGCTCGCCAATGGCGCGACCACGCTGATGTTCGAGGGCGTGCCCAACTATCCCGACACCAGCCGCTTCTGGCAGGTGATCGACAAGCATCAGGTCAACATCTTCTACACGGCGCCCACCGCGATCCGCGCCCTGATGCGCGAAGGCGAGGCGCCGGTGAAGAAGACGAGCCGCAAGAGTCTCCGCCTGCTGGGTTCGGTCGGCGAGCCGATCAATCCCGAGGCGTGGCTTTGGTACTACAAGGTGGTTGGCGACAGCCGCTGCCCGATCGTCGACACCTGGTGGCAGACCGAGACGGGCGGCATCCTGCTCACGCCGCTGCCCGGCGCCACCAAGCTCAAGCCCGGCTCGGCGACCAAGCCCTTCTTCGGCGTCACCCCGGTGATGGTCGATGCCGAGGGCAAGGAACTCTCGGGCGCCTGCTCGGGCAATCTCTGCCTTATCGACTCGTGGCCGGGCCAGATGCGCTCGGTCTACGGCGATCACCAGCGCTTCATCGACACCTACTTCAAGACCTACCCGGGCAAGTATTTTACGGGCGACGGGGCGCGTCGCGACGAGGACGGCTACTACTGGATCACCGGCCGCGTCGACGACGTGATCAACGTCTCGGGCCACCGCATCGGCACCGCCGAGGTCGAGAGCGCGCTGGTCGGCAACGTCAAGGTGGCCGAGGCCGCCGTGGTCGGATATCCGCACGACATCAAGGGCCAGGGCATCTACGCCTACGTGACATTGAAGACCGGCCAGACTCCCAGCGACGAACTGCGCAAGGAGCTGAACAGCTGGGTGCGCAAGGAGATCGGCCCGATCGCCACGCCCGACGTGATCCAGTGGGCGCCCGGCCTGCCCAAGACGCGCTCGGGCAAGATCATGCGCCGCATCCTGCGCAAGATCGCCGAGAACGATTTCAGCAATCTCGGAGACACGTCGACGCTGGCCGATCCGGCGGTGGTAGACGATCTCGTCAAGAACCGCGCAAAGTAAGGAGTACCGATGGCCAACCCGACGATCACACAACTCGCCGCGGAACTGGCCGCCGGCCGCACCACTTCCGTCAAGCTGACGCAGGAAGCTTTCGCCCGGATCGAAGATCCCAAGGGCGAAGGCAAGCGCGTGTTCATCAAGACATGGAAGGCGCAGGCGATGGCCGCCGCCGAGGCGAGCGACCTGCAGCGCAAGGCGGGCCTCGTGCCCTCGCCGCTCGCGGGCCTGCCCGTCTCGATCAAGAACCTCTGCGACGTCGCGGGCGAGACGACGCTCTCGGGCTCCAAGGCGCTCGACGATGCGCCGCCGGCCAAGCAAGACGCGCCGGTCGTGGCGCGGCTGCGCGCAGCGGGCGCGGTGATCGTGGGCAGCACGAACATGAGCGAGTTCGCCTTCTCGGGCGTGGGCTTCAACCCGCATTACGGCACGCCCGGCAATCCCGCCGACCGCACGCGCGTCCCCGGCGGCTCGTCGGCGGGCGCGGCGGTGTCGGTCGGCGACCGGATGGCCGTCGTGGCGCTGGGCACCGACACCGGCGGCTCGGTGCGCATCCCGTCGGCCGTGTGCGGCCTCGTGGGCTTCAAGCCGACCGCGCGGCGCGTGCCGATCGACGGCGTCGTTCCGCTCTCGACCTCGCTCGACTCGATCGGGCCGCTCGCCAACTCGGTCGAATGCTGCGCCATCGTCGACGCGGTGTTCGCCGCCGAGCCGATCCACGTGCCCGACGCGGCGCCGCTCTCGGGGCTGCGCTTCGCGATCCCGAAGCAGTTCATGATGGACGACCTCGAGCCCGTGGTCGCGAGCGCGTTCGAGCGCGCCTGCAAGGCCCTCGCCGCCAAGGGCGTGAAGATCGAGCATATCGACCTGCCCCAGCTGAACGAGCTCAACGACATCAATCGCCGCGGCACCTTCGCTGCCTCCGAGGCCTATGCCTGGCACGAGAAGCTGATCGCCCGCCGCGGCAAGGATTACGACCAGCTGGTCTATCCGCGCATCATGCGCGGCAAGGAGATGAGCGCGGCCGACTACATTCTTCTCCTCGCCGCCCGCGCCGACCTGCAGAAGCGCGTGTCGGCCGTCACCTCGAACTACGACGCCGTGATCAGCCCGACCTGCGCGATCGCCGCTCCGACGCTGGATGAAGTCTCGACTCCGGAAGGCTTCGGCAAGAAGAACATCCTGCTGCTGCGCAACACCACCGTCGGCAACTTCCTCGACCGCTGCTCGATCAGCCTGCCCTGCCACGCCGCGGGCGAACTGCCGGTCGGCTTCATGCTGATGGCCGAGGCGATGGCCGATCACCGACTGTTGGCAATGTCGCGCTCAGTAGCGGGGGTCGTCCGGCCGTCTTAGCTTCCAGACGTTGTCGGTCGTGGTGTACTCGCTGTAGCCCAAGCGCGCGACCGGCCTGAAGGCCATCACGTCGACGCGGCCGTCCTTCAGGATCGAATCGTCGATGTGCACGCCCACCACCTGGCCGAACACGACCGAGCCGCGTTGCGCCTCGTGGCCCGGCTCGACCGGCAGCTCGATCGTCTTCCAGTACTTGCATTCGAGCGCGACGGGCGATTCCTTCACGCGCGGCGGCTTCACGAACCGGCAGGGCTCGGGCGTCAGGCCGGCCAGTTTCATCTCGTCGATGCCATAAGCCACCATCGCGGTGGTGATGTTCATTTTGTCGGCGAGGTCGGCCGTCACCATGTTGACCACGAACTCGCCGGTCTCCTCGGCGTTCATGCGGCTGTGCTTGGTCGGCGTGTCGCCATAAGTGCCGGTGATGGCGAAATAGACCATCGGCGGGAATTCGCTGACGCCGTTGTAGAAACTGTAGGGCGCGAGATTCACCCGGCCCTGGCCGTCGATCGTCGAGATCCAGCCGATCGGCCGCGGCACGATCAGCGACTTCAGGGGATCGACCGGCAGGCCGTGGTCGCGCTTGGCGGCATCGTAGAACATCGTCTCTCCCCCTCAGGCCCCGAATCGCCGGCGCGCCGTATCGTAGGCCGCGTCGAACCGGGCCTCCAGTTTCGCATTGAGCCCGCGGCACGATCGCACCACGTCGGCGGCCCACACGACATAGTCGCGCAGGCGCTCCTCTGTCCATCCCGCCGGCGGGCTGTGCATCAGGCTCTGCAGGTTCGAGGTCTTGTCGGCGATCTTGAGCAGTTTCGCGCGGCGCGACTTCGACGGCGTCTTCTCGATCTGCAGCCGCTTGCGCACGTCCTTGGGCAGCGACTTGTCGTCGGTGACCTCGGCCACGAGCGCCGCGACCTCGGGCCCAAAGCGCGCGACCAGGTCTTCATAGGTGGCATCGGTGTCCTCGAGCGTGTCGTGCAGCAGCCCGCCCATCACCAGCACCGGGTCGGCACCGTCCGTGGCCTCCGCCAGCATCGCCGCCACCTCCGTCAGGTGATTGACGTAGGGCTCGGCCCGCGCGCCCTTGCGGCGCTGCGCACTGTGTTGCCGCGCGGCGTAGTCGGCGGCTTGCGACAGTTTCACCACGTCATTGTCCATGGCCGATCCTTATGCAACATGTGCCGTCATGTCTCGCACCATGAAGGCCCTTCTGGGCGTCTGGGTGGCCGTGCTGCTGACCGCCGCCGGCTGGATCGGCTGGGATGCCTGGCACGGCAACCAGCCCTCGATCGGCGGCCCGTTCGCGCTCACCGACCAGGACGGCCGCACCGTCACCAGCGACAGCCTGAAGGGCAAGCCGACGCTGATCTACTTCGGCTACACCTATTGCCCCGACGTCTGCCCGACCTCGCTGCTGCTGATGGAGACGGCGGTCGAGCAGCTCGGCCCCGACACGCCCAAGAAGGTGAACCTCGTCTTCATCACCATCGACCCCGAGCGCGACACCAAGGAACTGATCAAGGGCTACGTCACCAACTTTGGCGCGACCTTCATCGGCCTCACCGGCACGCCGGCCGACGTCGCCGCCGCCGCGCGCGCCTACCGCGTCTACTACCAGAAGGTCCCGGGCAAGGACGGCAGCCCCTACCTGATGGACCATTCGTCGATCGTCTACGTGCTCGACCGGAACGGCCGCTTCGTCACGCACTTCACGCACGAAGCCAAGGCCCAACAGATCGCGGCGGCCCTCAAGAAACTGCTCTAACCTTCCCGAACCTTCCCGACCCGTCGGGAAGCCTCCGATGCCGATGGCATCGGGCTTTGGCGCGATTCTTCCCGATTTCCGCATCCCTCCCCCCCTCTGCCGCGCGCACCCTCGGAGAAGAGCGCTAAAAACGCATTGCGATATACGCACTGATAGCCTATATCCCAGGCCATGACCAGCCCCACCCCGTCCGTCCGCCTCTCCGCGCCCGAGCTGATGGCCGCTCCCCTGCCCGCGCGCGAGACCATCCTCGACCCGATCCTCACGACCAAGAGCCTGGCCCTGCTCTACGGCCCGCGCGGCATTGGCAAGACCTACGTGGCGCTGGGCATCGCCTGGGCCGCCGCCTCCGGTGCCAGCTTCCTCGGCTGGCGCGCACGGCGCCCGCACCGCGTGCTCTATGTCGACGGCGAGATGGCGGCGGCGGACATGCGCGAGCGCCTGGCCGCGTTCGGCCCCGCCCCGCCCACGCTCGACCTCATGCTGGTCGACCTGCAGCCGGGCACCCAGCCCGACCTCGCGACCCGGGACGGCCAGCTGCGGTTGATGGAGACCTGGGGCCAGCCCGAACTGGTGGTGCTCGACAATCTCGCGAGCCTGGCCGGCTTCAAGTCGGGCGATCCCGACGCCTGGAGCAACCTGCAGCGCTTCCTCGTGCTGCAGCGCCAGCTCGGCCGCGCGGTGTTGATGGTGCATCACGCCAACAGGCAGGGCGCGCCGCGCGGCAGCAGCCGGCGCGAGGACGTGCTCGACCTCGTGCTCGCGCTGCGCCGCCCCGACGATTACGCACTCCACGAGGGCGCGCGGATGGAGATCCATTTCGAGAAGACGCGTGGGCTCTGGGGTGACGCCGTCGCGCCGATCGAGGCGCGGCTCGAAACTGACAATATGAACGGCGCGCGCTGGACATGGGGCCCCGCCCGGACGGATGCGCTCACGCACCTCGTGGCGCTGCTCAAGCAGGGCCTCAACCCCAACCAGGCGGCGCGCGCGCTCGGCATCTCGAAGAGCAAGAGCTATCTGCTCAGGCAGCGCGCGATGGAGAGGGGGTTGGTAAGGGCGCCCGACTTTTACTAACTTCATTCTTCGCTAACGATAACCTCGGCGATTTGTTGGCGTCCGCTGGAAGACTTCAACGATGCTCTGAACTGGATATCATCCAACGGCTTTCGTATTTCTTGTCCCGTGGGTTTACCGTTTTTATCCAACTCAATGAAAACTGCCGTGTCGAAAGGAGCCTCTGACTGCACGAGTATTAAGAAAGGAGCGCTTTCACCAGATTCTGTGCAGTAGAGAAAGCTGCACTCAGCATAGTTCGGCATTGTCCTTCCGTATGGCGTCAGATTGACAAAGTCTTGGCCCAATACGGTATAGGCAATCGAACTATCAATGACCGTTGCATAAAGCGTTTGAGCGATTGCGTCCCAGTTGTCGTAGTTCTGGCCGTCCTGCCACGTGATGCCGACTCTGCTCACATATGGCGTGAGCGCCCGCAAACATTCTGAGAATGTTCTCACAAGCTCGGTGACGCTGCGGAAGGTCTGTTCCATCTAGTTTTGGCGACTCCTCAGCACGCAACTCTAATTGGAGACACTCCCATCGCAAGCGCGAGCGATCAATTATCTCCCTCGCATATCGAGAAGCCCTCTTGAGTCTTTCGGTTCGTGGAAATGAAACAATCCCTCATCGAACTTTTTCGTCTATAGCCTCACCGATCCAGCCAGACATCCTCCAGGCGCCAGAGAGTGGCCGCGTTGCTCACCCCCTCCGTCGCCGTATGACGGCGCCACCTCCCCCGTATGACGGGGGAGGAATCTGAAAAAGAGACTCTATTGTCGACCGGGACGACGTACCATCGCGTCCCAATCGAAGGAAAATGCCGCGATGTCCGAACCGCTTCCCGCCCTCTGCCTGATCGCCGTCCCCGGCCGGCGCCGGCGCACCCTCGAGCTCTGCCAGGAAACCGAGAAGCGCGGCTATGCCGGCATCTATGTGCCGAGCCCGTTCGGCAACATGTCGATGTGCGAGGCGCTGGCGTGGCAGACGGAGAAGATCACCTTCGGCACGGCGATCGCGCCGATCTACCAGCGCACCATCGTCGACTTCGCGCAGAGTGCCGCGATGATGCACGAGGTCTCGGGTGGGCGCTTTCGCCTCGGCATCGGCATCGCGCACGGGCCGTCGCATGTGCGCATGGGCGTGACGCCGGGCAAGCCGCTCGGCGACACGCGCTCCTTCATCGAGAAGTTCCGCGCGCAGGACACGTTCGGTCCCCTGCCGCCGATCATCGTGGCGGCGCTGCGCCAGAAGATGGTGGCGCTGGCGGGCGAGCTCGCCCAGGGCGTGATCTTCGCCAATGCCTGCCGCTCGCACATGGGGGCGTCGCTGGGCGCACTGCCGGCGGGCAAGCGCAGCGATGCGGCCTTCTTCATCGGCAACATGATCCCGACCTGCATCAGCGACGACGTCGAGGCGGCCAAGGCGGTGAACCGGCGCACGCTCACCAACTACGCGTTCCTGCCGAACTACCGGAACTACTGGAAGGAAGCGGGCTACGTCGAGGAGATGGAGGCGATCGAGAAAGCCATCGCCGACGGCCGCCGCGACGACGTGCCGAAATTTCTCACCGACAAATGGCTGGCCGACACCACGCTGTTCGGGCCGGCGGCGAAGGTGCGCGACGGCGTCGCCGCCTGGCGCGCCGCGGGCGTGCACACGCCAATCCTCGTGCCGTCTTCGGCCGCGGGCAACCAGATGAAGGCCATCGAGGAAGTGTTCGCGACGTTCGGCTAGAATCATGTCCCTCCCCCGTCTCGGGGGAGGAATTTGAGCAAGTCGATGTACTGTACGAAAACTCCAAACCAAGGAAATTCCAGAACATGAAGCTCATCATCGCCACGGCCTTGGCCGCGACCCTGTCGTATTCGGCCGTGGCCTCGGCGCAGACCGCCGAGTTCAAGTGCCCGGCGACCGGCACCGAATTCACCTTCCGCAGCGGCGGGGTCGACGCCAAGAGCGTGGAGACCGGCCAGGAGGACGGCGTCTGCATCCTCAAGCGCGGGAGCGGCGACAAGGAGACGGTGGTGCGCATGTACTGGGGCCTGGTCGGCTCGGTCGACGCGGCAGGCGAGTCCTTCGTGAAGGGCCTCGACCTCAAGTCGCTGTGGCCGCTCAAGGTCGGCAACAAGACGGTCCAGACCGTGAATGGCGTCGGCTACAACGGCCAGCCCTACACCACCAACGTCACCCTCACCGTGGCCGCCTACGAGAAGATCACGGTGCCCGCCGGCACGTTCGATACTTTCCGCGTCGAGGAGAATAAGGCGGGCGACTCGAAGCCGCGCACGCACTGGTGGGCGCCCGCACTTGGCATGTCGATCAAGGAAAGCTTCCCCGACTGGCAGGACCCCACCAAGCTCAAGATCTACGAGCTGGTTTCGGTAAGGAAGTAGCCTTCGACAAATTCACCTCACCCTTCGAGACGCATCGCTACGCGATGCTCCTCAGGGTGAGGTGGAGACTGGGATCACGCAGACCGTCTAAAGCCCCGCCGCGACGGCCTTGAAGCGGCGCAGGGTCTCGATCTGCGCGCCGAGCTCGGGCATGCGGTACATCGGATAGAGCATCACCATCTCGGCGCCGTGGCGCTTCCAGCCCTGGGCCGCCTTGGCCCACAGGTCTTCGTCGGGCGTGTCCATGCGCAGCCAGCCTTCAAGGCCGAACTTCGCCGGATCACGGCCGAACGACTTGAGGTGCTCGCGCAGCATCGCGAGCTTGGGCTCGGCCACGTCGGGCGCCATGATCGGCATCCAGCCGTCGCCGATGCGGGCCGCGCGCTTGATCACGGCATCGGACGATCCGCCGAACCAGATCGGGATAGGGCGCTGCACCGGCACGGGCAGCAGGTTGACGGCGTTCAGGGTGTGGAACTTGCCGGAGAAGGTGACCAGGTCCTCGGTCCAGAGCTTGCGCATCACCTCGATCTGCTCGGCCTGGTGCGCGCCGCGCGTCTTCCAGTCCATGCCCAGCGCTTCGTACTCGACATGGTTCCAGCCCACGCCGACGCCCAGGCGCAGCCGGCCGCCGCTCAGGATATCGACCTCGGCCGCCTGCTTGGCGACGACGCCGGTCTGGCGCTGCGGCAGGATCAGCACGCCGCTGCACAGCTTGATCTTCTTCGTACACGCGGCGAGGAAGGCCATCGTCGTGAACGTCTCGTGAAACGGATCGTGCTCGCTGTACGTCGGCTTCCAGTCGCCGCGCGGCGCCGCACCGAAGACGTGATCGGCGACCTCGATGCAGTTGTAGCCAAGGTCCTCCGCGGCCTGCGCCCAATCCCGGATCTTCGCCGGGTCGGTGCCGATATCGCGCGTCGGGAAAAGGGCGTTGAGCAGCATCGGGATCTCCTGGGCGGACTCACTCGGGCAAGCCGCGCGAGCTTATCGCGAACCCGAGAAAATGTCCGTTGGAAGCCCGTACCGCGGGTGGGAGTGTCCGCGCGCCCATGAAGCTCAGGGACGTCGCCGCCTACATTTTCCTCGCCCTCGTGTGGGGCACGTCCTTCGTCATCCTGCTGCAGGCCGTGCGGGGCTTCGGCTGGCTGGGCGCCGCCTCCTTCCGCTCGCTGATCGCCGCGGCCACGCTGTTCGCGCTCGCCCGCCTCAACGGTCGCCGCCTGTCCTTCGGCACGCGATGGGTTCCGTTCGCGGTCGTCGGCTCGACCACCGTGGCGATCCAACTCGCGTGCATGTCCTTTGCGACGCCACTGATCGGCACGGCCATGACGGCCATCCTGATCGGCACGACGCCGTTGTTCTCGATGGTGTTCGGCCGGCTCCTGGGCAGCGAGCGCTCGTCGGCGCAGGGCCTGCTGGGACTCCTGCTGGGGTTCGTCGGTGTCGTGCTGCTGGTCGGCTTCCCGGTCACGCAAGTGACGCCTTCCTTCGTGCTGGGCTGCGCAAGCACGTTGGTTGCGTCCTGTGCGGCGGGCTATGGCGGCACCTATGCCAGCCGTGCCTTCGCCGGCGTCGGATCGTGGGAAGTGACGCTGGGTTCGTTCCTGTTCGGCGGCATCGTGCTGCTGCCGCTTCTGTTCGTGCTGCCGGTCCCCACCGTCCCGACGCCGCTCGACTTTCTCTGCCTCGCGATCTCGGGCTGCGTGATGAGCGCCCTCTGCTACGTGATCTATTATCGGCTCATTTTCGACATCGGCGCGACCCGCACGCTCAGCGTCGAGTTTCCGACAACCCTCGTGGCGGTCCTCATCGGCGCCCTTCTATTGGACGAACCGCTGTCGGGCGCGCAGATCGCGGGCGGCCTTATCGTGATGTCCGGCTGCGTCCTGGTCCTGCGCGCCGACAATTCCTGAAGCGCGTGCGCAACCAGACCAACGACGCGGCGTTTTCGGTGAATGCGCCTCCGTCACGCCTTGCTCTACATCACGCTCGGGATCGCCCTTGGGCTCGGCCTGCACATGACGGTCACTCACCGGGCGACCCAGGCCGAGTGGGCGGCTCCCTCATCATCCCCAACCCGGACGGCAGACCCCGCTTACGCCTAAGTCGTTGATTCATATCGATTTGTGCGGCGCAATAAAACCGTGACAAGCCCCCGCTGAAGCGTAGAATTCGCCCCCCAATGCTCTATTACGCGTATGAACTTCAGCGCCAGCTCGCCCAGCCCGTCCGCTTCTGGGCGAACGCCGTCGAGCAGATTTACTCGAGCCCGTACAATCCGCTGACCGACACCTGGTTCGGCAAATCGATGGCGGCGGGTTCGGAGATCGTGGCGCGCCTTGCCCAGAACTACGCCAAGCCCGCCTTTGGCCTCGCGACCACGCAGATCGGCAACGAGCAGGTCGCGGTCAACGAAGAGATCCTGGTCCGCAAGCCGTTCTGCCAGCTGCTGCGCTTCCGCCGCGACACCACGCGCAAGGACCCCAAGGTCCTGCTGGTCGCGCCGATGAGCGGCCACTACGCGACGCTGTTGCGCGGCACGGTCGAAGCGCTGCTGCCCGAGCACGACGTTCACATCACCGACTGGGCAGACGCCCGGGAAGTGCCGCTGTCGGACGGCAACTTCGACCTCGACGACTATATCGACTACATCATCGACTTCTGCCGCTACCTCGGACCCGACGTGCACGTGATCGCGGTCTGCCAGCCGTCGGTGCCGGTGATGGCCGCCGCCTCGCTGATGGCCGAGGCCAAGGACCCGCGCCAGCCCAAGTCGATCACCCTGATGGGCGGCCCGATCGACACGCGCCTCAGCCCGACCGCGCCGAACGATCTCGCGATGCGCAATTCGATGATGTGGTTCCGCCAGAACGTGATCTCGACGGTGCCATTTAACTATCCGGGGGCGATGCGCCGCGTCTATCCGGGCTTCCTGCAGCTCACCAGCTTCATCTCGATGAACCTCGACCGGCATGTGAACGCGCACATGCGCCAGTTCGAGCACCTGATCAGAGGCGACGACGAGGGCGCCGACGGACACCGCGCCTTCTACGACGAGTATCTCGCGGTGATGGACCTCAGCGCCGACTACTACCTGCAGACCATCCAGGTCGTGTTCAAGGAACACCAGCTGCCGCGCGGCGCGTGGGTGAGCCGCGGCCGCAAGATCGATCCCTCGTTCATCGAGACCGCGCTGATGACGGTCGAAGGCGAGCTCGACGATATCTCCGGTGTCGGCCAGACCAAGGCCGCGCACGAGCTGACGCCCAACATCCCGGGCGCCCGCCATGTCCACTGGGAACAGCCGCGGGTCGGCCACTACGGCATCTTCAACGGCCGCAAGTGGCGCGAGCAGATCATGCCCCGCGTCCGCGATTTCATCCGCGCCAACGACACGGCCTGATCTTCCCGCCCGATCCCGCTGCCGTGATATACTTCGCGGGGAAACGCGAAGGATAAGACGATGGGTGTTCTCGACGACTATCTGGTCAATCCCGATATCTCGCTGTTGGACAAGACCCGCATCCAGGCCCAGGTGCTGGTTCCGGTGATGCGTGCGCTGCGGGCCGAGTTGGGGCGCGAGAGGGCCGATGCCCTTGTGGCCAAGGCGCTGCGCGACTGGTCGAGCCAGGTCTTTGCCGAGATCGGCCAAGGCATCGACGGACCTCCGGGGCGCAAGTTCGCCAGGATGGACAAGGCACTGGCGGAGGCAACGCTGAAAGAGGTTTCCGTCGACATGCTCCGCCGCGACAGGGAAGCCGTCGAGTTCGACGTCACGAGTTGCCGCTTCGCGGACTTCTTCCGCTCCCTGAACGAACCCGAGCTGGGCGCGCTGCTGGTCTGCGCGACCGATATCGACATTGCCGCGGCCGGCGGCGACGACGTGAGCTTCACGCGCGAGCAGACGCTGATGAAGGGCGCGCCGTCCTGCACCTTCCGCTACAAGTTCGCGCCGCGTTCATGACCCTTCCCGTCGAGATCTCGCCGTGGATGCCGGCGCCGTTCGCGCTCGACGGCGAGACGGTGTTTGCCGTCGGCGACGTGCACGGCTGCCTCGACGAGATGACGGCGCTGCTCGACACGATCGGAGAGCTGGCGGCCGAAAGCACCGGACAGCGGCGGCTGGTCTATCTCGGCGACATGATCGATCGTGGGCCGAGCACGATCGGCGTTCTGCAGAAATGGGCGGAGCCCGAGGACAGGCGCTCGGTCGACCGGATCGACCGCGTAATCGGCAACCACGAGATCCTGATGCTGCTCGCGCTGCGCGGCGAGGCGCAGGCGGACAA
The DNA here is from genome assembly GCA_903915535.1 of Enhydrobacter aerosaccus. GTDB lineage: Bacteria > Pseudomonadota > Alphaproteobacteria > Reyranellales > Reyranellaceae > Reyranella > Reyranella aerosaccus_C. The sequence goes on along the minus strand of CAIWTJ010000125.1, from coordinate 7,076 downwards.
GGCCACCACCATGTGGCTGGCCGACCGCACCGGCGGCGCCAAGGTGATGGCCGAGATGCGCGCGGCCGTGCGCGATCCCAACGCGCCGCCCACCTATGCGCTGGCGGCCGAAGCCCTGGGCGAGAACGTGATGCGCCTGATGCTCAGCCAGCGCTCGCACGTTCGCGTCGGGAATGCGGTGTTCGTGCATGGCGGACTCGAAGGCGGCACGGACAACGAGGCTTTCCTGTCGTCGCCCTGGACCGCCGGCATGCACGCGCGGTGGGCCTGGATCACCAAGGGCTTCCTCGACTGGCAGGGCGGTTTCGGCGGCACCCTCGTCGTGCATGGCCATACGCCGCCCAACAAGCACCGGCCGCTGTCGCTGATGGACGATACGCTCGTGTTCCTGCACGACCGGCTGTGCCTCGACGCCGGCAGCGCGCTCACCGGCATCGTCGCCGGCGCCGAGATCCGCGACGGCCGTTATCGCGTCCTGAAGGCAGGCACCCCGCGTCCCTAGCGCGGAACCCCATGGGTTCCCGGACGTTTTTCTCCGGACCAACCCGGAGGATTCCCATGCAGAATTTCACCCGTCGCGGCCTGTTCGGCGGCCTGGCCGTCGTCGCCGGCCTCGGTGCCGTTTCGATGCCGGCCTTTGCCGACGAGATCATCATCACGCGCGAGCCGCCGCCGCTGCGCCACGAGGTCATTCCGGTCCTGCCGCGCGAGCGCGCAGAGCTCGAAGTGTGGCAGCCCGGCCACTGGCGCTGGGACGGCCGCGAGCATGTCTGGGTCGAAGGCCATTACGTGGCCCGTCCGCGCCGCGGCGCCGAATGGGTCCCCGCCCACTACGACCGCCGCCCCGGCGGCTGGGTTTTCATCGACGGCCACTGGCGCTAGTCGCCGTGCCGATTCGGCCATGCATCCGGCGCCTCGCTAGAGGCGTTGTGCAGCCATGGGCATCGAACAACAAGTAAGCAGCGCCACCAATGTCATCGTGGCGCTGGTGACGACGTATGGCTTCCGTGTCGTCGGCGCGACGATCATCCTCGGCGCGGGATGGGTGATCTCGCGCTTGTTCTACACCGCCATCGAGCGGCTGTGCGCACGCTCGCCGCGCATCGACCGCACCGTAGGCCTGTTCCTGGCCAACGGGGCGCGCTACGCGGCTCTTGTCTTCACCTTCAGCGCGGTGCTGACCACCTTCGGCATCGAGACCACGAGCTTCGTGGCGGTGCTGGGCGCGCTGGGCCTCGCGATCGGCCTCGCCCTGCAGGGCACGCTCAGCAATCTCGCCGCCGGCATCATGCTGGTGATGTTCCGGCCGTTCGGCATCGGCGACCGCATCGAAGCCGGGGGCGTGATCGGCACGATCCGCGAGGTCAACCTTTTCTACAGCGAGATCGACAGCGACGACAACGTCCGCATCGTGTTCCCCAACGGCGAGCTGTGGGGCAAGGTGGTGAAGGTCCCGTCGCGCAACGACACGGAGCGGGTCGAACTCAAGTTCACCCGCCCGATCGCCGACGACGTCGGCAGGGCGATCGACCGCATCCAGGAAATCATCGCGCGGGACCGGCGCATCACCCGCGTGGCGCAGATCGGCCTCGACACCGTCAATGCCGGCGACTTCGTCATCGTGGTCCGCGTCTGGGTGAAGCGGCCCGAGGCGATGCAGGTCCACTTCGATCTCAACCGCGCCATCAAGGAAGACTTCCAGCACCTCCCGCCGGCGGTCGACCAGGCGCGCGCCGCAGATTGAACGCCTACGCCAGCAAGGTGCTGATCTGCCGCGCCAGTTCGCGCTGGTGATAGGGCTTCGACAGGCGCGGCAGGTCGAGCGCGGCGCGCGCCGGTAGGTCGGCATAGCCCGTCGCCAGCAGAATGCGCAACCCAGGCCTCAGCGCGCGCGCCGACTGGGCCAGCTGCATGCCCGTCATGCCGGGCATCGCGTAGTCGGTGATCAAGAGATCGATCTCCTTGCCCTCCCGTAGGAGCTCGAGCGCCTCCGCACCCGAGCCGGCGGGGATCACCGTGTAACCGAGATCTTCGAGCAGCGAGACCGTGCTGAGCCGGATCAGGAAATCGTCGTCGACGAAGAGCAGCGTGCCGCCTCGCCGGGCCCGCTTGTCTTCGACCGGAACGTCGGCAACCGCGACATCGGCCGCGTGCTCCGCCACGGGCAGCCAGAGCTCTGCGACGGTGCCCTTTCCCGGCTCGCTGGAGAGACGCAGGGCGCCCTTCAGCTGCTGCGCGAGCCCATGGATCATGGAAAGGCCCAACCCGGTGCCCTTGCCCACTTCCTTGGTCGAGAAGAACGGTTCGATCGCGCGCTGGAGGGTGGCCGCGTCCATTCCCACGCCGGTATCGCTCACCGTGAGCACGAGATACCGGCCGGCGGCGAGATCGCTCGTGGCCGTGCTCTCGGCGGTGCCCAGGGAGATCGAAACGGTGCCGCCGTCCGGCATGGCATCGCGCGCATTGACCGCGAGGTTGAGCAGCGCGAGTTCGATCTGGTTGGCGTCGGCCAGAGCCGCCGGCAGTCCCGGCGCAAGGTCGAACGTGATCTCGACGGTGGGACCGATCGAGCGTCGCAGGAGGTCGCCCATGCCGGTGACCAGCGCGGCAAGATCGACCGGCTTGGGCTCGAGCGCCTGCCGTCGCGCGAAGGCCAGCAGGCGCTGGGTCAGGGCGGCGCCCCTCTGCGCGCCCTGCAGGGCACCGTCGATCAGGCGATCGGTCGAGGGATTTGCCGGCACGCGCTTGCGCAACAGCTCGAGGTTGCCCAGCACGGCGGTCAGCAGATTGTTGAAATCGTGCGCGACGCCGCCGGTCAGCTCGCCGATCGACTCGATCTTCTGCATGTGCCGAAGCTGCTCTTCCGTGCGGGCGCGCTCGGCGATCTGGGCCATCAGCTGGTCGTGGGCGTGCTGGAGCTGACGGGTGCGTTCGTCGACCCGGTGCTCGAGCTCGTCGTTCAGCCGCTGCAGCGCCTCGAGCAGGCTGCGCGCCTCGATCTGACGCAGGCGACTCTTCAAGGTCGCGCCGACCAGGCTCTGCAGGGTCGTCGCGTGAAACGGCCGCTCGATGAAGGAGACGTTGGCCAGCGCCTCCAGCATATGGGCCGACATGGGATTGCGATCCGGACTACCGCCGCGCTCGGTCACCAGGATGAACGGCAGATCCGACCATTTGGCCTGGGTGGCGATCCAGCGCCGCAGCGGGCGCAGGTCGGCGCTCCTCACGCCCTCGTCCGTCATGAAAGCGAAAGCGACGTCGTCACCGAGCTTCGACGCGACATCGGGCACATCGCGGCAGATGATGCTTTCCAACCCGGCCTGCTCGAGCAGGGATCGCACCAGGGCGGAGTCGCGCCCCCGCGGCGCCAGAACAAGGGCGTGCAGCGGCCGCTCCTGGTCGGGCAGGCTCACGCCCCGTCCGGCGACGCGGAGACCGGCGTATCGGGCGCAAGCCACGGCACGCCCCGCAACACACCCTGGAAATTGGTCAGGGGTTCGCCGATCTGCAGGCCGTTCTTGATCCAGAACTCGCGAATCGTGTCTTCGTGGAATCCCGTGCGCTTCTTGACCACGGACAGCGCGCGCCGGACCGAGCCTTTGGCCTCGAAGAAGCGCAGCATGATCACGGCGTCGGCCAGATAGGTAACGTCGATCGGCGATTTCATGTCGCCCATGAAGCCCGCCTGGGCCACCGTCAGGAAGGTCGAGACGCCCTGGCGGTTCATGTACTGCAGCATCTCGTGCATATGCAGCAGCAGGGAGTTCTCCTGCGGCATCGAGGCCTGGAAGCCATTGAGGCTGTCGATCACCACGGTCTTGACCGCGGGATCCTTGATCGCCTCCCGGATGGTGTGGGCGAACTCGCCCGGCGACAGCTCGGCGGCATCGAGCTGGGTGATCGACAGCTTGCCGCAGTCGCGCATGGCGGCCAGGTCGAAGCCCAGCGGCTTGGCGCGATCGACGAGCAGGCCCATCTCCTCGTCGAAGATGAACATGGCCGCCTTGCCGCCGTTGCGGATGGTTTCGCGGATGAACTGGAGGCAGATCAGGCTCTTGCCGGACCCCGAGGGACCCACGACGACGGTGCTCGAACCGCCTTCGATGCCGCCGCCCAGCAGCTTGTCGAAGCCCGGGAGTCCCGTCTTCATCTGGGCACGCGATATCGCGCGCCGGTGTTCGGCCGCGACCAGGCGCGGAAAAACGATCGCCCCGCCCTGCCGGATGGAGAAATCGTGGAAGCCGCCCCGGAAGCCCTGCGCGCGATACTTGACGACCCTGAGCCGCCGACGCTCCGCGCCGTAGTCCGGCGACATTTCCTCCAGCCGGATCACGCCATGCGCCACGCTATGGACGGTCTTGTCGTTGGTCTCGGTCGTCAGGTCGTCGAGCAGCAGCACCGTCGACTTGTGCCGGGCAAAGTAATGTTTGAGCGCCAGGATCTGCCGGCGATAGCGCAGCGAGCTTTGTGCCAGCAGCCTGATCTCCGACAACGAGTCGAGGACCACGCGCTCTGCCTTGGTCTTCTCGACCTTGTCGAAGATGAGGTTCGCGGTCTCACCGAGTTCGAGATCGGAGGCGTAGAGCAGGCTCTGCTGCTGCTCGGCGTCGAGCAGGCTCTCGGGCGGCACGACTTCGAAAATCTCGATCCCATCGAGGCTCCAGCCATGCGACTCCGCCGTCTGCCGCAGTTCCGTCTCGGTTTCGGACAGCGTGATATAGAGGCCCTTCTCGCCCGCGCGGACGCCCTCGATCAGGAAGCGCAGCGCAATCGTGGTCTTGCCGGTACCGGGGGTTCCCTCGAGCAGGAAGACCCGCTCCTGCGCCAGACCGCCGATCAGAATGTCATCGAGACCGGGAACGCCCGTCCGGGCCTTCGAGGGATTGATGTGCTGCGCCATATCAGCCTCTGCTGCTCCGTTGTCCTGCGACTTCGGTGATCCCCGCCCAACGCGGTAGCGCCCGAAAAGGCTGCATTTTCCGCGATAAAGAATGGAAGTGGGGCTCGAAGCGGACGGGACTAACGCGGCATCCGGCGCGCCGGTTCCCTCACGTTTTGTGGCTCTGCACCACGTCCAGGAAGGCGGTCCCGTAGCGTTCGAGCTTGGCATCGCCGATGCCGTGGATTTCGCGCATCGCTGCCGGACTTGCCGGCCGGTGCGTCGCCAATTCGACCAGCGTGCGGTCGGAGAACACGACATACGCCGGCACGTTCTGCGCCTTGGCCAATTTGGAGCGCAGCGCCTTCAGCGCATCGAGAAGCGCGCCGTCGGCCTCGCTGCCGATCGCCGAGGCCACGGCCGCCTTGCGGTCGCGGCGCGACCCCTTGGCGCTGGACGTGGCGAGATCCTTGCGCAGCTCGATGCGGCCCTCGCCCTTCAGGATCTTCCAGCCTTCGTCCGTCACCCACCAGCGGCCGTGCTCCATCATGTCCTGCGCGATCAGGCCGATCGCCGAGATCTGACGGAAGATCGAGCGCCACTCGCCGGCCTTGCGATCCTTGCCCACACCGAACGTGGGAAGCTTGTCGTGATTGAACTTCTTCACGTTCTCGGTGGCATCGCCGGTCACGATGGCAATCAGATGCTCCAGGCCGAAACGCTCGCCCGTGCGCACGATCGCCGACATCGCCTTCTGCGCCTCGACAGTGGCGTCGTAGCGCTCGACACCTTCCAGGCAGAGATCGCAGTTGCCGCAGGTCTCCGAGGCTTCGCCGAAATAGGCGAGCAAGGTCTGCCGCCGGCAGCGCGGCGCTTCGGCCAGCGCCAGCAGTGCATTCAGCCGCTGGCGTTCGATTCGCTTGCGCTCGTCCGACGAATCGCCCTGCTCGATCTGCATGCGGCGCAGCTGCATGTCGCCCATGCCGTAGAGCGTGAGCGTGTCGGCGGGCAGACCGTCGCGCCCGGCGCGGCCGATCTCCTGGTAGTAGGCCTCGACGTTGCCCGGCAGGTCGGCATGGCAGACGAAGCGCACGTCGGGCTTGTCGATGCCCATGCCGAAGGCGACGGTCGCGGTCATCACCACGCCGTCCTCCTGCTGGAAACGGTCCTGGTTGCGGTCGCGCACCGATTTGTCGAGGCCTGCGTGATAGGGCAGCGCGTTGACGCCGTCCTTCCTCAACACCTCGGCCAGCTCCTCGACCTTGCGGCGCGAGGAGCAGTAGACGATGCCGCTCTCGCCCGCATGGTCGCGCACGTAGGCCAGCACCTGCTTCGACGAACGATCCTTGGGCTTGAAGGCCAGCCGCAGGTTCGGCCGGTCGAAGCTGCGCACGAAGGTGCGTGGAGATTCCGAGAAGAGCTTGTCGACGATATCGCCGCGCGTCGGCCCGTCGGCGGTCGCGGTGAGCGCCATGGTCTGCAGCCGCCCGCCGATCTGGCGGGCGAGGTTGCCCAGGGTCAGATACTCGGGCCGAAAGTCGTGACCCCATTGCGACACGCAGTGCGCCTCGTCGATCGCCATCATCACGACGTTGGAGTCGGCCAGCATCTCGACCATGTCGGGCCGCGACAGCCGCTCGGGCGCCACATAGAGAAGCTTGAGCTCTTCGGAGCGCAGCAGGCTCATCACGCGCGCGTTCTCGGCGGGCTCATTGCTCGAATTGAGGCTGCCTGCCGCGACGCCCGCTGCCGTGAGCGCGCGGACCTGGTCCCGCATCAGCGCGATCAGCGGCGAGATTACCAGCGTGAGACCCGGCCGCGCGATCGCGGGCAACTGGTAGCACAGCGATTTGCCGCTGCCCGTGGGCATCACCGTCAGCACGTTTTCTCCGTCGAGCACGGCGCGCACGATTTCTTCCTGCCCGGGACGAAAGTCATTGAAGCCGAAGACGGAATGCAGCAGGGCGCGTGCGGAATCGAGGAGATCGGACATTGATTTACCCGACGATATCACGCGGGGACTGCGAATGGGACGAAGTACCACGCGTGTAACTGATGCCGCGTTGTCACAGCGAAACGGTGCCCTTTCTCTTGCAAACCAATGCCGCCTCGCTGCCGCTTTCCGGCGGCTAACTCCGCGTTACCCACCGAGACCCTCTCGCAATCAGTCGTGGAGCTTGAACATGAAATCGATCCG
>CAIWTJ010000124.1 GCA_903915535.1 Enhydrobacter aerosaccus | reverse complement strand
CGTCCAGCTGTTCGATGGCGACAAGGCAGACGCCGCGGGCTGATTTGACCGACGACATCGAGAGCATCGAACCCGAGAAGCGCAGGCGCTCGCCGCACGAGACCCAGCGGCCGGCGACGGTCGCGCTCGTGCTCAGCCCATACGAACCGGGCCGACGCGGCATCGCGGAACGCGACAGTGATGCAAAGCTCGAGGAAGCGATCGGCCTCGCGCGCGCGATCGATCTCGACGTGCGCGACGGGCAGAGCGTGCCGTTGCGTCAGATCACGCCAGCGACCCTGATCGGCAAGGGCACCGTCGAACGCATCAAGGCAACGGTCGAAGCGCAGGAAATTGGCCTCGTCGTCGTCGACGAGCGGCTGACGCCGGTGCAGCAGCGCAATCTCGAAAAAGCATGGAACACCAAGGTGATCGATCGCACCGGGCTGATCCTGGAGATCTTCGGCGCCCGCGCGCGCACGCATGAAGGACGTCTCCAGGTCGAACTCGCGGCGCTCGACTACCAGCGCGGCCGACTGGTCCGGTCCTGGACCCACTTGGAGCGGCAGCGTGGCGGCTTCGGCTTCCTCGGCGGCCCCGGTGAATCCCAGATCGAGATCGATCGCCGTTTGATCGGCGAACGCATCGTACGCATCAAGAGCGACCTCGAAGGTGTGCGCAAGACTCGGGCGGTGAACCGCGCCGGCCGCAAGAAGGCGCGGCTGCCGACAGTGGCGCTGGTGGGCTACACCAACGCCGGTAAGTCGACTCTGTTCAACCGGCTGTCCGGCGCGCAGGTCATGGCGAAGGATTTGCTGTTCGCCACGCTCGATCCCACCATGCGGTCGATCAAGCTGCCGAACGGCAAGGACTGCGTGCTCTCCGATACCGTCGGCTTCATCTCCGATCTGCCGACACATCTGGTCGCGTCCTTCCGCGCCACCCTGGAAGAGGTGATCGAAGCCGATCTCATCGTGCATGTGCGCGACATCTCCCATCCCGACAGCGAGACGCAGCGTGCCGACGTCGAGGAAGTGCTGCACGCGCTGGGAGCGCTGGAAGAGGGCGGCGCGATCTTCATCGAGGCGCTCAACAAGATCGATGCTCTCTCGGCCGAAAACCGTCACACCCTCGAAAACCGCGCCGCGACCGGGGCGGAACGGGCGCGGCATTACCCGATTTCGGCCCTGACGGGCGAGGGCGTGGACCAACTGCTCGAGGCCATCGGCGACTGCCTGAATAAGGCGGGGGCGCCCCGGATCGTCGACGTGCCGCTCAGCGATGGCGCCACGATCGCCTGGCTGTACCGGCACGGTGACGTCCGTGACCGCCGGGACGACGAGGAAATGGCCCATTTGACGGTGGCGCTCGATGCCGCAGCGTCAGCCCAATTCGACCGCCGGCTCTCGCAGGCCGAGGCGCGTTGACACCCCGCGGGGCCCCTTCCTATAAGCGGCCCCGGTTCCCAGACGAAGGAAAAGCGCCATGAAATTCCAGCCCTTGCACGACCGGCTCCTGTTGAAGCCGATGGCTGCCGAGACCAAGACCAAGTCCGGCATCATCATTCCCGACACGGCCCAGGAAAAGCCGATGGAAGGCGAAGTGGTCGCCGTCGGCAAAGGCAAGCGCCTCGAAGACGGACGTTTGCAGCCGCTCGGCGTGAAAGTCGGCGACAAGGTCATCTACGGCAAGTGGTCGGGCACCGAGGTCAAGCTCGGCGGCGTCGACCACGTGATCCTGAAGGAAGAAGACCTGTTCGGCGTCGTCGGCTGAGCCGATGCTGAAAGCCGGCGATTCGAAACGGGTCGCCGAACTGATGCGGGAGACCGCGGCGGCAGAGTTGCTGCCGCGGTTTCGCAACCTCGCCAAGCACGAGATCCGCGAGAAAAAGCCCGGCGATCTGGTCACCGTGGCCGACGTCGCCGCCGAGCAGCGCCTGGCGTCCGGCCTGGCGAAGATCCTGCCCGGCGTGCCGGTCGTGGGCGAGGAAGCCGTGCATGCCGATCCCTCGCTCGTGGATCTGATCGGGCGGCGGGGCGAGGCCTGCTGGATTGTCGATCCGCTGGACGGGACTGCCAATTTTGCGGCCGGCCGCGACCGCTTTGCGATAATCGTTTGCCTGGTGCGGGATACCGAGACGGTGGGCGGCTGGATTCTCGATGTGCCGAACGACCGAATGGCCGCGGCGGAGAAGGGGCAGGGCGTCACCCTCGATGGCCTGGCTGTGCGGGGCGCAATTCCAGACGGTCGGCCGAATGGGTTGCTGGGCGACCGCGTGCAGAAGGAATTCCAGCGACAGCTGAATCCTGCCCAGCGTGAACGGCTGGGCGAACTGACGACTTTGCGCTGTGCGGGCCGCGAATACGTAGAAATGTTGGCCGGCCGGTACAGCTTCTGTTCCTACCGCATGACCAAGCCCTGGGACCATGCTGCCGGCGCGCTGATGCTGGCAGAGGCAGGAGGCGACGCCGTTCGCTTCGATGGCACGGCCTACGGGCCGGCCGGGCCGATGGAAGGCGGGATTATCGCAGCATCCACCCGGGAAGTGCTGACGGAGGTCAGGGCTGTACTGGAGATGGTGCAGATGCCGCTGTTGGCGCCGCAGCGCTAGCTAGGCTTTGTGCTTGGCTTCCTGCCAGAGGGTTTCCATCTCCTCGAGCGTGGCATCGGCGGGGGTGCGGCCATGGTCGGCGAGGCGCGCCTCGATATAGCGAAACCGACGCTCGAACTTGTCATTGGTGCCGCGCAGCGCCGCCTCGGGATCGATCCGGCAATGGCGGGCAAGGTTGGCGACGGCAAACAGTACATCGCCCAATTCGTCCGTAACGCGGGCCGGATCGACGGTGCCAGCCGCCAGCTCGGCGCGCAGTTCGGCCAATTCTTCCTCGATCTTGTCGATGACTGGTCCGGTTTCCTTCCAGTCGAAGCCGACCCGGGCAGCGCGCTTCTGAATTTTCTCCGCACGCAGGAGAGCGGGGAGGGCCTTGGCCACCCCGTCCAGGGCTCCGGTCGGTTGCTCGCCGCCCTTTTTCGCCCGTTCGGCCGACTTGCGGGCCTCCCAGGAGATCGTCTGGGCGTCCGCATCGGCGATCTTGAGGTCGCCGAAGACGTGGGGGTGTCGGTCGACCATCTTGTCGGCGATGGCCGCGGCTACGTCCGTGAAGTCGAACGCCTTGGTCTCGCTGGCCATTTGGGCGTGATAGACGACTTGGAGCAACAGATCGCCCAGCTCCTCCTTGAGCGCCGGCATGTCGTCACGCTCGATGGCGTCGGCGACCTCGTACGCTTCCTCGATCGTATACGGCGCGATCGTCTTGAAGGTCTGGTCGATGTCCCAGGGGCAGCCGTGCTGGCGGTCGCGTAGCCACGCCATCACCGCCAGAAGGCGGGCGAGCGGCTCCTTGGGAAGGCTGCTGGAGGTGGGCTTATCTGGCATCCGATTATCGTATAATATATATTATGACAAATTATGATATAATCTTAATATCAAATAGTTACCAGGCAATAACGATCTTTGACTTCATCAATGCTAGCAACTTCAGGCCGCGATCCGTGTCGGCGCTCGGCAGACCAAGGGTCATCAGCACACCCTCCTTTGGATTTCCGGGTTTCGAGACCACCACGTCAAATACCGTTCTCGGGCCGTTGTCTCCCCGGCTGGGTGGCGCGTTTTCATAGACAATCAGCACCGTGCCATCCGCCAATTTGCGCGCTTCCGTGCGTAGGCCCGGCGTCCGCGACTTGATGGCGCCCATCTTGGTAGCCGCGTAGTGGTCGGCGTCCCGAACTCCCTCGAAGGCGAAATCGACCCGCCAAATCAGGACCCGGGTCTTGCGATCAGTGCTGAAACCGACGCCGCGCTCGCCGTCTTCCGTGGCCTGCCAGCCCAGCGGCAAGGAGGCTTCCACCCTCACCGTGCTGAAATAGACTCGCGCCAAGCCGTTGGCCGTATCGATGGCAACCAGCTTCGCCGGAGCCGGCTCGGGCCCGCCGGGGATCATGGGGTCGGTCCGGTTGAAGCTCGCGCCATTGTCGGGGGTTGCAAAGTCCCTGAACGTCAGCCCGCCGGCATCCAACCCATCATCAGCATGCGCCCGGGAGCTGACGGCGACGGCCGCTATGGCCCCCAGTCCCGTCCAAAGGAACAGACGGCGGCTGGACTCCTTTTGTATCTCTTCATTTTTTAGATCAACAAACATAGATAACCGGTTGTTATTTGGTTATTTTGTCGCCGTCTGATTCAATCACTAGCCCATCGTGACACGGCTTCACATGGGCCGGCGTCCGCCGATCAACCTCAGCATAGTCCATATCGATGTGAAGATTGGTCAAAAACGCCCGTTTGGGCGCGATCCTTTCGATCCATTGCAACGTGAGGTCGAGGTGGGCATGCGTAGGGTGCGGCCTGTACCGCGTAGCGTCCACGATCAGCACCTCAACCCCCCGCATCGCCTCGAAGGCCGCCTCAGACAATCCTACGACGTCGTTGGCATAAGCCATGGAGCCGAAGCGGAAACCCAGGGACGGAATAGTGCCGTGGTCCTGCTCGAATGGCAGGACGTCGATCCCGGCGGCCTTGAACGGCCCCTGGATTACGTTGGCCCGGTAGACCGGATTATAGAACCCGTTGTCCTGCGTCTCGAAGCAATAGTTGAACCGCCGGCGAAGCACCTCGAGCGTTCGCTCGTTGCTCCATGCCTCGATCTGGCCCTGCCGAAACACGTAGGGCCGCAGTTCGTCGATGCCGTGGACCTGGTCGGCGTGCTCGTGGGTCCAGAGAACTGCATCGATCCGGGGTACACCGGCGTCGAGGAGCTGGGCCCGCAGGTCGGGCGAGGTGTCGACCAATACGGTCTTGCCCTTGTCCTGGACCAGGATGGAGCAGCGGCGGCGCCGGTTGCGCGGATCCTTGGGGTTGGCCGCGCCCCAATCCCCTCTCCCGTCTCCACCGCCCAGGCGTGGCACGCCGCCAGAAGTGCCGCAGCCCAGGATCGTTATGCGCACCGGGAGCGCTCGGCCTTGGTGAAGAGCTTGAAGAAATTGTCCGTCGTGGCGGCCTCGAGCTCGGCAATGGTCACGCCCTTGAGCTCCGCGACCTTGGCCGCCGTATGGGCCACGAAGGCCGGCTCGTTGGTCTTGCCGCGCTTGGGGATCGGCGCCAGGTAGGGCGCATCGGTCTCGACCAGCAGCCGGTCGAGCGGGATATCGCGCACGATGGTCCTCAGCTCCTCGGCGGCCTTGAACGTCACGATACCCGAGATCGAGATGTAGAAGCCCAACGCCAGCGCGCGTCGAGCCACCTCCGGCCCCGAACTGAAGCAATGGATTACGCCGGGGAAAGCGCCCTTCCCGTACTCGTCTTCCAGGATATCGCCGGTCTCGGCGTCGGCATTGCGTGTATGGACGATCAGCGGCAGGCCGGTCTGGCGGGAGGCCGCTATATGGGTCCGAAAGCTCTCGGCCTGCTCGTCGCGCGGGCTGTGGTCGTAGTGAAAATCGAGACCGGTCTCGCCGATACCTACGACCTTGGGATGGCGTGCCGCGGCAATCAGCCGGTCCGGATCGCTCTGCCCCTCGTCCTTGGCCTCGTGCGGATGCACTCCCACCGAGCACCAGACATTGTCGTGCCGCTCGGCGATGGCGCGTACGCGCTCGAACTGGTCGAGACGTGTGCCGATCGTCAGCATGGCGGCGACGCCGGCTTCCTTGGCGCGCGCCAGCACCCCCGCTTCGTCCGTGATCAATTCCGGAAAATCGAGGTGACAGTGGCTGTCGATCAGCATGTCAGGCTGCGGCCTTCGGTTCGACGAAGCGCGGAAAGACACCCTGCGGCGCCGGCAGGACCGTTCCAGACACCAGTTCCCGGTCGAAGGCGGCGAACGCACGGCTCTCGGCCGGTACGGCGAGCTGATCGAGGATCTTGGCCGTCGAGTCGGGCATGAACGGCTGCACCAGCAAGGTCACGCGCCGGATCGTCTCGGCAAGCACCCACATGACGGTGTCGCGCCGCACCGGATCGGTCTTGGCGAGCGCCCACGGCGCCTGCGCATCGACATAGCGGTTGGCATCGGCGATCACTTCCCAGATCGACGTCAGCGCTTTGTGGAAGGCCTGGTCGTCGAGTTCGGCCCGCACGGTCGCCAGCAGCGCCCGCGCGCGATCGAGCAAGGCATTGTCCGGTTCGGTCAACGTGCCCTTGGGCGGGACCTGCGCCCCACAACTCTTGGCCACGATCGACAGCGAACGTTGGCAGAGATTGCCGTAGGCGTTGGCGAGGTCGGCATTCAGCCGGCCGATCAGCGCGCGCCGCGAGAAATCGCCATCGCTGCCGAACGGCACTTCGCGCAGCAGGAAATAACGGACCGGATCCAGACCGTAGGTGTCGATCAATTCGACCGGATCGATCGCGTTGCCCAGCGACTTCGAGATCTTCTGGCCTTCGTTGGTCCACCAGCCATGCGCGAAGACGCGCTGCGGCGGCGCGATGCCTGCAGACATCAGGAATGCCGGCCAGAACACGCAATGGAAACGGATGATGTCCTTGCCCACCATGTGCAGGTCGGCCGGCCAGTACTTCCAGAGCGGCCCGCTGGTGTCGGGATAGCCGCACTCGGTGATGTAGTTGGTGAGTGCGTCGAGCCAGACGTACATGATGTGCTTCTCGTCGCGGGGCACCGGTACGCCCCACGAGAAACTCGTGCGCGAGACCGAGAGATCCTGCAGCCCGCCCTTCACGAAGCTGACGACTTCGTTGCGCCGACTGTCAGGTCCGATGAAGCGCGGGTTTTTCTCGTAGAATTCCAGCAGCCGCTCGGCCCAGGCCGAGAGCTTGAAGAAGTAGGAGGGCTCCTCCACCCACTGCACCTCGGCGCCGGTCGAGGTGGCGCGGCGCTTCTTGTCCGGCCCGACCTCGGTCTCGCCCTCGACGAAATAGGTTTCGTCGCGCACCGAGTACCAGCCGGCATACTTGCCGAGGTAGATGTCACCCGACGCCACCAGTTTCTCCCACAGCGCCTGGCACGCCTTGTAGTGACGCGGCTCGGTGGTGCGGATGAAATTGTCGGGGCTGTAGTTCATTTTGCCCACGAGGTCGCGGAACGTCTGGCTCACCTTGTCCGTGAAGGCCTGCGGCGACAGGCCGGCGGCCTGTGCAGCCGTCTCGATCTTCTGGCCGTGCTCGTCGGTGCCTGTAAGAAAGTGAACGTCGCGCCCGTCGAGGCGCATGAAGCGGGCCAGAACATCACAGGCAAGCGTCGTGTACGCATGCCCAATATGGGGCACGTCGTTGACGTAGTAGATCGGCGTGGTGACGTAATAAGTGCTGCGGTCCGGCATGATGGGCACTCCTTCCCATGCCTTCAGGCAGCGATCAAGGCAGCTAACGCATGGCCGACTGGAGCTCCAGGAAGCTGCCCATTACCGTCTGCTTGCGGTCGAGATTGACGGAATCGGCCTTGTAGAAAAGCGTCGCGATCTTGTCGGCGGCAGCCATCCAGCGATCGAGGCTGGCGGCGGCCAGCAAACGAGCCTGAAGCCCCTGCTCCGCCGGCAGGACAGGCATCCCTTCCCCGCCCGCGGCCCACTGCCGCGCAAGACCTTTCAGCCAGCCGTCGAACAGGTAGTTGAGCGAACGCCAGTCGACATTGGCTTCCTCGCCACGCTTTGCGAAGCGCTCCGCAAAAGCGTGCAGCCGGGGCATGTCGAGGTCCGGCAGGGTGGCCAGCACATCGACCATTTCGCGATAGAGCCCGAGGCTTCCCGCGCTGGCGAGTTCGAGCGCGCGGCCGATGCTGCCTTCCGCGAGATTGGCCAGGGCCGCCTTCTCATCCTGGGCGATATCCGGGGCATAGTCGCCCAGCAGCTGGATGACCGCGTCATGACCAAGGGGCTGCATCGCCAGCCGCCGGCAGCGCGAGCGGATGGTCGGCAGCAGACGGCCGGGCGCATGCGCTACGATCAAGAGCACGGCGCTCGGCGGCGGCTCCTCCAGTACTTTCAACACCGCGTTGGCGGCGTTGCGATTCATCTCGTCGGCGGCATCGACGATCGCCACGCGCCATTTTCCCATCGCCGGCGTCATGTGCATGAAGGCGCCGAGGCCACGCACCTCGTCCACGGAAATTTCCTGCCGCATGCGGCCGGTATCGGCGTTGAGCGTGCGGCGGAGATAGAACAGGTCGGGGTGCGATCGCGCCTCGATCAGCGAACG
This sequence comes from Enhydrobacter aerosaccus, assembly GCA_903915535.1. GTDB lineage: Bacteria > Pseudomonadota > Alphaproteobacteria > Reyranellales > Reyranellaceae > Reyranella > Reyranella aerosaccus_C. Next base: position 15,255 of record CAIWTJ010000124.1, on the reverse strand, counting down.
GCCCGGCGCATCGGACGGCACGTGAAGCCCTTGCGGCGTGCCGCCGAACAACCCGCCCTGACTGTCGCCACACAGAAGAAATTTCGCGAAGCGCCACGCCAGGGTCGCTTTGCCGATGCCGCGCGGTCCGGTCATCAGCCAGGCATGGTGCAGCCGCCCCCCTTGTTGCGCGGCCAGCATCGTCTTTTCGGCAGCGTCATGACCGACCAGCCGGTCGTTGCGCCAGGGCGGGGCCCAAGGGTGCGGCCATTCGAGCTTCTCGAGCTCGGCAGGATCGGCGCTTGTTTTGCCTCGTGCCACCGCGATCACACTCCCAAGCGATCACCCACCGTGCGAGCGATCGTGGCGGCGAGTGTATCGATATCCTGTCCCGCGTCGATCACGACACAGCGCCCTGGCTCACGTTTGGCGATCTCCAGGAAACCCGCCTTGACCCTCTGATGAAACTCGATCGGCAGGTTTTCGTAGCGCGTTTCCGCCCCTCGCCGTGCCGCGGCCCGGGCGAGGCCCACGTCGATGGGCAGGTCCAGGATGAGAGTCAGGTCCGGACGGAAATCACCCACAGCCACATCGTAAAGCTGCTCGATTGTCGCGTGATCGAGGCCGTGACCGTAGCCTTGGTAGGCGCGGGTCGAATCGGCGAAGCGATCGCTGATCACCCAGGCGCCCAGCTTCAGCGCCGGCCACACGGTCGTCCGCAGATGATCGCGCCGGGCCGCGAAATGCAGCAGCGCTTCGGTTACGCCGTCCCAACGCTCGGCGGGACCCTCGACCAGCAACTTGCGGATCATTTCCGCGCCCGACGAGCCGCCCGGCTCGCGCGTGGCCACGACGGTCTTGCCCCGGCCTTCGAGCCACGTCCTGAGCCGCGCGATTTGTGTCGACTTCCCTGCCCCTTCGCCGCCCTCGAGTGTGATGAACCGGCCGGACGTTCCGTCGGTCACGAGGCCCAGCCAAGGAAGAAATGGCTGACGAGCGTCGACATGCGGCTGAACACGCCAGCGCGCTGGACATCCGCACCGGCTTGCAGCGGATACTCGATGACGCGCCCGTCGGGCATGGTGACGACGGCGGTGCCGATCGGCGTGCCCTTCGCGATAGGAGCGGCGATCGGCCCGTCGAAGCGCGCGACGATGCGCGGCTGCGCGTTTTGTCCGATGACGGTCGTGACGATCACCGGATGCGGGATGATCAGCGGCACTTTCTCTTGCGCGCCCAGCCACACGGGCGCCTCTGCCACCTTGTCGCCAGCCTGAAGGATCGTGGTGTTGCTCGTTTCGCGGAAGCCCCATTCGATCAGGCGCGCCGTTTCCTGCGCGCGTTCGGCCATGCTGCTCATCCCGTTCAGCACGAGGATGATCCGACGGCCGTCGCGGATCGCGGACGTAGTCTGGCCGAAGCCGCCTTCCTCGGTATGTCCGGTCTTGAGCCCGTCGACGCCGGCCACCGTCTTGAGTTCGAGATTGCGGTTGGCCTGGGTCTTGCCGTTGAAGGTGTATTCACGCTGCGCGTAGTAACGATAGAATTGCGGGAAATCGCGGATGGTGCGCATGGCAAGCACGGCAAGATCGCGTGCCGTCACCATCTGCCCTTCCTGTGGCCATCCCGAGGAGTTCTTGAACACCGATCCGGTGAGACCGATCTCCTTCGCGCGCTTGTTCATGCGCTCGGCAAAGTTTTCCTCGCTGCCAGCCATGCCTTCGGCCACCGCAACACTGGCATCATTGCCGGACACGACGATCACGCCCTGCACCAGTTCGCCAATCGTGGGATTGTCCGTCTTCTCGAGGAACATCGTCGAGGAATGCTGGCCGCGCGTGATCGCATAGGCGCGCTCGCTGACGGCAAAGCGCGTGTCCATCTTCAGCTTGCCCGACGCCAGATCCTCGAACAGCAGATAGACCGTCATCATCTTGGCCATCGACGACGGTGCCATCGGCTTCTCGGCATCCTTTGCCAGCAGCACCGCCCCGGTCTGCGCGTCGATCAGACAGGCGAAGCGCGCCACGGTGGGCGGACCGATCTGGGACGGACCTGCCGCATCGAGCTTCGCAGCTTGCGCTGCAGCGGCGGCCTTCGGACCCGTGGCAGGCTGCTGCGGGGCGGGCTTGGCCGCGGGCTTCGGCTTCTGCTGTTGCTGCTGGCGCCGTGGCTGGTCGCTTTGCTGGGCTGAAACATCCGCGATCGGTCCGGCAATGCCGGTCAATGCCGCGATAAGCGCCAGACTCCAGAACCCGTTAATCCGTAACAACACGTGCCTCACCATACCCTGACCGTTTCAGCCGGTCGGCGACGATGCCGGCGGCGTCCGGGGTCGTATAGGGCCCTACCCGTACGCGGTAAACTTCATGGCCGCCGGCCGACGCCTGGAATATTTCCGTCGAACCGTAACTGCTGATCAATTCACGTTGACGCGTGGCGTTGTTGATCGTCGAGAACGCCCCTGTCTGCACGTAGAAGCTGCCGCCGGATTGCGACGATCCCGAGGCAATGCTGGCGATCGTTGGGCCGGCACGGCCCGGTGCAGGCGCAACTGGCGGAGGCTCCGCGCGAACAAGGACCTGTTGTGGAGGCGGTGGCGGTGGCGGCGGGGCGGCAGTCGGCGGCGCGCTTGCCACCACCGGAGCGCTGCGTTGGCCCGAGGCCAATTGAGCGAGCGCCGCGTTCTGTTCGGAGGGGCCGCCGCCGCTGAGCGCGACCTCCTTCACCGCCTGGCTTTCGGGGCCCAATTGGTCGATCCGCACATGCGCTGTGCCCCGGCCCGTCATCTGCAGGTCTTCCGCTGCCGCGCGAGACATGTCGATGATCCGGCCACGAGCGTAGGGACCGCGGTCGTTTATTCGAACGACAGTCGAGCGGCCATTGTCGAGGTTCGTCACCCGCACGATTGCCGGCATCTGGAGGGTGCGGTGCGCCGCCGTATGGTCGCCCTGGTCGTAGGTCTCGCCATTGGCCGTCGCCTTGCTGTGAAAGCCGGGGCCGTACCACGAGGCGATACCCGTCTCGACGTGGTTGAACTCCTCCTGCGGCACGTAGGTGACCCCGTCGATCTGATACGGGTTGCCCACCTTGTACATGCCTCGACTGGCCACACCGGCACTGCCCCCGCCCCCGCCGCGATGGGAGGCGCAGGCGCCGAGGCACGCCAGCAAGACGAGCATGGCCAAGAGACGGAAATATCGCATCACCGGGCTATCATACACGATGTTGGGAGGATCGTGGAGATGCCCGCACGATCTAGCGATGTGTACGCCGCCGGCCAGACGCAGTAAGAAGCGCGTCCCGGATGGGTGGCCGAGTGGTTTAAGGCACCGGTCTTGAAAACCGGCGTGGGTTCACGCCCACCGTGGGTTCGAATCCCACCCCATCCGCCAACGCGGCCGACCCAAGGCCTTAGTGCATCGGCAGGGAGTACATCACCCCGCCCTTGCCCCACAGCGCATTGACGCCACGGCCGAACTTGAGCGGCGAGCCGGCGCCGAAGTTGCGGTCGTAGACTTCGGCGTAGTTTCCGACCTGCTTGATGATGTTGAAGGCCCACTTGTCGTCGAGCCCGAGCAGTTTGCCGTCGCCGGGATCGACGCCCAGGAGGGAGCGAACTGCCGGATCCTTCGAGGCGAGATCCTCGTCGACGGTGGCCTTGCGCAGGCCGCGTTCCTCGGCCTCGATCATGACGTTGTGCGTCCAATGAACGATGTCGTACCAGGCATCGTCGCCGTTGCGCACATACGGACCGAGCGGCTCGCGTGAAATGATCTCCGGCAGCATCAGGTAGTCGGCCGCCTTGCCGCTGGCGATCACGGTCGAGGCGAGAATGGTCGCTTCCTGGCTCACGCCCGTGCATTTGCCGGCGAGGAAGGCGGCGTACATTGCATCCTGGTCGTCGAACGTCATGGCCGTTACCGAGAGGCCGCGAAGATTGAACCAGGTTTCGACATTCGTCTTGTGCGGTCCGTCCTTGGTGACGCAAATGCTCTTCTTGTCGAGGCCGGCAAGGCCGGCGACGCCGGCCGACCGGGGCACCACGAATGATGCCTGGCCATCGATGAAGGTGACCGCGGCATAGCGCACGCCGGCGCTGGCTGTACGGTCCATCGAAATCGTCGTGTGGCGCACCAGCAGATCGATCTCGCCCGACTTCAGCGCGTCGAAGCGCTTGGAGATGGGAAGCGGCACGAATTTAACCTTCTTGGCATCGCCCAGTACTGCCGCGGCAACCGCCCGGCAATATTCCGCGTCGAATCCCACTCTCTCTTTCTTGTCGTCGAGATAGGAGAAGGCCGGCAGGCTGCCGTTGACGCCGCATGCGAGTTCGCCGCGTTTCTTGACGATCGCCAGCGTCGATTCAGCCTGCGCCGCCGGCCCCGATACCGCGAGGGCCGTCGCCATCGCGCTCACCCCAAACACCCATCTGACGATACTCATCCGTTAGCCCCTTCCCCTGGGTTGCGCTTGCGCCAAATCGTGACGCGGCGGACCGTCGGAACGATCACGATTGAACGGCGTCCCACCGCCGCTGACCGAGCTCCGGTCTCGCGATTTTCCCTACAGTCCGAATTTGCTGAATTCCTCGGCGACCCGGGGGTCGAGCTTGAGAGCCGCTTCCCGGTCCTTCTCGCCGCCTTCCTTGTCGTTATTGCGGATCTTCGCCACGCCACGCCCGTACAGGGCGCGCGCCTGGTTCGGGTCGATCTGCAGGGCCAGATTGTAGTCCTTGATCGCGCCCGGGAAATCACCCGCCTTGAGGTTGACGAACGCCCGCGTGTCACGCGCGTCGATGCTGCCCGAGGCAAGCTTCAGTGCTTGATCGCAATCCTTCAGGGCTTCCGCCAGTTCCTTGCCGACAATGCCCCTCGCCAGGCAGCGATTGTTGTAGGCGGGCGCGAGGTTGGGGTTTCGCCGGATCGCCTGGCTGTAATCGGTGATCGCATGCGCGTAGTCGCCTTTGACGAAATACGAATAGCCGCGGTTGTACCAGGATCCGGGGTCCATCGGTTGAAGCTTGATGGCCTGATCGAGATCGGCGATCGCGCGATCCTGGTCGTTCAGGCGTGCATAGAGCGACGCGCGACCGACGAGGGCCTGCGGGTTCTTCGGGTTGAGACGAATCGCCTCGGAGTAATCCGAGAGCGCCCGGTCGGCGTTGCCCCGCAAGGTGTAGAGGACGGCGCGATAGTAGAAGGCCAAGTCGAAATTGGGCTCGATCTCGATCGCGCGATTGAGGTCGGCAAAGCCCTTGTCGAACTCGCTGTTGGCACCGTAGGCGACGCCACGATGCATCAGCGCGTTGATGTTGTCGGGCCCCAGCTGCAACGCCTTCGTGAAGTCCGAGATCGCGCCCTCGAAATTGCCCTTGCGCGTGTAATAGATGATGCCGCGGTTCAGGTACGAGGTGATGTACTTCGGATCGAGTTCGATCGACTTGCTGTAGTCGATCGCGGCCTTGTCCGCCTCGTCGAGCGAGTGATAGGCGAAGCCGCGCTGGAAGTAGGCGAAGGCGAAGTACGGATCGAGGCGGATGCCCTCGGTGAAGTCGGCAATCGCCTTCTGGATGTCGTTTCGATAGAGATAGATGCCGCCGCGCGACACGAAAGCGCGGGCTTCGAGCGGATTGAGGCGGATCGACTCGTTGAAGTCGGCAAGCGCCAGATCGTATTCCTTCTTGGTCACATAGGCCGTACCGCGCTGGAAGCGGGCATGCGCGACCTGTGCCCAATGGCGCACGGCCTCTGGGTCCTTCGAACCGAACTGCAGCACGTCGCCGGTCAGCAACCCGAGGCGCAGAGCCTCGCTGAAGTCGATGATCGCCTTGTCCGGCTCCTGCTTCTCTCGATAGGAAATGCCGCGATTGATCAACGCGTTTACTTCCTTGGGATCGATCTCGAGCGCCTCGGTGAAGTCGGCGATCGCCTTGTCGTAAAGACCCTTCTTCGAATAATAGACGATGCCGCGGTTGATCAGCGGATTGACGTCGATCGGGTTGATCCGGTGCGCCTCGGTGTAGTCCGAGATCGCATTGTCGGGCTCGTTCACCGAGTGATACGCGATGCCACGATGCAGGTAGGTGTATTCGTCGCCCGGCGCGAGGCGGATCGCCGTGGTGAAGTCGGCGATCGCGGGCTGGAATTCTTCCCTGTACATGTGGGCCGAGGCGCGGCCAACGAAATGAGCGGCAGCCGTTGGATTGAGCTTGATGGCTTCGCCGAAGTCGGAAATGGCCTTTTCGAGCAGAGGACGCGCCTGCGGCGGAGTCTTGCTGGCCTTATCGAGATAGACCAGCCCGCGTTGATAGAACGTATCGCCTGCCTCGAAGGTGTTCGACAGCGCGGTAAAATAAGCAGCTCCCGCTCCGGCGGGCGGCGGCGCACCGGTGATCGGCGACATGCCCGCTCCATTGCCGAGAATACTGAGGGCCTCGGTGAAATCCGAAATCGACTGATCGAGATCGCCCTTGCGCTTGTAGACGAGGCCTCGGTTTTTCCAGGCCGGCACCTCGCGGCGATTGAGCTTGATCGCAGCGTTGAAGTCGTGGATCGCGCCTTCGTTGTTGTCCTTCTTGGTGTACAGGACGATGCCGCGGTTGATGTAGGCATATGTCTCGTTGGGCGAGAGGCGGATCGAGTCGCTGTAGTCCACGATTGCCTGGTCGGCGTCGCCGATCATCTGGAAGATTGCGCCGCGCTGAAACAGGATCGCGCCGTTGGGCGCCGAAACCCGGATCACGTCCGTGAAGACACGGAGGGCCTGCTTGTAGTCGGCGAGCGCGTTCGCCTGCTCGCCGCTGCCGGCATAGGCATTGGCGCGATTGTAGTAGGCCATGGCGAGGCCGACGCTCTTCAGAGTACCGCTGTCGAGCGCCTTCGAGCATATTTGGATCTTTTCCGCAGGCTTCAGGCCATAGGGTGAGTAGCAGGCGTCCGCGAGGGCCTTTTCAGGCGATCCATCGGCCGGTCCCGCAACGCGGGGCTGCGCGCCACCGGTCCCGGCCGCCAGGCAGGCGCCGAGGATGGTCACACGTAGTACGAATCCAAACAGCTTGCCTGGCATTACCTATCCCTCAGGTTGGCCGGCCTCCCAAGGCGGGCATACCTATCATAACAGCCTGCTCGCGTTAAACTAATTCCACCTACACTGCGATAATATGCATCAGGCCAATTCACATGAAGTGAGACTCGACGACCTCTCCGCCCTTTGGCAGTTTTCCCTGAGCAATCAAGGAAAATGGGGGAGAAACAATGAAAACGTCCGGTTGCGCCCTAAGGCGCCGCTCGGTGCTAACCGGAATGACCGGCGCATTGATCGCTCCGTCCATCGTCTCAGCCCAAGGTACTTATCCCAATCGACCGGTCCGATACATCAACCCGTACCCGGCAGGCGGCCCCACCGACACTCTCTCCCGCATGTTCTGCGCCAAGATGTCGGACCTCACAGGTCAGCAATGGATCGTCGAGAACCGCGGCGGCGCAGGCGGCAACGTCGGCATGGATGCGCTCGCGAAGTCCGACCCTGATGGCTATTCGCTGGGCTTGGGCGGCATCGCCGCTCACGCCATCGCGCCGACGCTCTATGGCAAGCTGCCGTTCAATGCCCGCACCGACTTCACCTTCGTCTCGACGATCTGGTGGCTTCCCAATCTCCTCGCGGTCAACCTCGACATGCCGGTGAAATCCGTGGCCGAACTGATCGAACTCTGTCGGAAGAACCCGGGCAAATACTCCTATGGCTCGGCGGGCTCCGGCACGACGCTCCATCTCTCGGGCGAACTGTTCAAGACCCTGGCCAAGGTCGACATCCAGCATGTGCCCTACCGCGGCGCGGCCCCGGCGATGCAGGACATGCTTTCCGGCCAGATCCACATGATGTTCGACAACATTCCGGGCACGCTGACGCAGTCGCGCGCCGGGAAAGTGCGGCCGCTTGGCGTCACCTCGGCCAAGCGAACGACGATCGCTCCCGAAATTCCCGCGATCGCCGAAACGCTGCCCGGCATGGATATCGTTTCATGGACGACGTTGACCGGACCGGCAAAGCTGTCCCCGGACGTTGTCGCGCGACTATCGGAACTGTCGAAGAAAGCGCTCGAGAGCGAGGACCTGAAAGCCAAGTTCGCCGACCTCGCGACGACGGCATGGTGGAGCTCTCCGGCCGACACGCTGGCCTATCGCGATGCGGAGGAAGCCCGGCTCGCCCCCATTATCCGCGCGTCAGGAGCGCGTGTAGACTAGGGGCATGCAAAACCTCTCCACGGCCCAGGCCGTCGTATCGATGCTGGAACTGAACGGCATCGACACCCTCTTCTGCCTTCCCGGCGTCCAGAACGATCCGTTCTTCGACGCCCTCTACGACCGGACGAATGCCATTCGTCCGATCCACGCCCGACACGAGCAGGCCTGCGCCTACATGGCGCTGGGCTATGCGATGGCGAGCGGAAACCCATCGGCCTACGTGGTGGTCCCCGGGCCCGGGTTTCTCAATACGACGGCCGCACTGTCGACGGCCTATGCGGTGAACGCGCCCGTGCTGGCACTCACCGGACAGATCCAGCAGTCGATGATCGGCCGCAATCTCGGCCAGCTGCACGAGTTGCCCGACCAGCTCTCCATCATGCGAGGCCTCACAAAGTGGGCCGATCGCATTACTTCGCCAGCGGAAGCACCTGGCCTGATGAATGAGGCCTTCCGACGGTTGCTCTCGGGGCGTCGTCGCCCGGTCGCCCTCGAATGTGCATTGGACACCTGGGCGCGCAAAGCGCCGGTAATCCTGCCGGGAGGCGCGGCGGAAGCCGATCCCTGCCCCGTCGACGAAGACGGCGTCGATCGCGCCGCCAAACTTTTGGGCAGCGCCAAACATCCGCTGATTATTGTCGGCGGTGGTGCCCAAGGTGCCGGCGAATATGTACGCCTGATCGCGGAGATGCTCGACGCGCCCGTCGCCACAGGCCGTATGGGCCAAGGGGTGATCGACGGGCGCCACAGGCTCTCCGTCACGGCGCCGGCCGGCTATCGCTTCTGGGGAGAGGCCGATGTCGTGCTGGCGGTCGGCACGCGCCTGCAACCGCAGCAGCAGAACTGGGGCATGGACGACGATCTCAAGATCATTCGCATCGACGCCGACAGCCACGAGCTCGACCGTCAGCGCAAACCCGAGATCGGAATCGTCGGCGACGCCACGGCGACATTGAAGTCACTCGCGAACAAACTTGGCAAATACAACAGCGCACGCGCCGGCCGGGCGGAGGCCGTCGCCGAGGTCAAGGCGTCGGCGACGAAGCTGATCCACGACAGGCTCGCGCCGCAAATCGCCTACCTCAAGGCGATCCGGCAGGCGTTGCCTGAAGACGGCATCCTGGTCGATGAGCTGACGCAGATGGGCTATGCCGCCCGCTTCGCGTACCCGACCTACAAGTCGCGTACGTTCCTCTCGCCCGGGTACCAGGGCACGCTTGGCTGGGGCTACGCCACCTCGCTTGGCGCCAAGGTTGCCAAGCCCGATACGCCCGTCGTGTCGATCAGCGGCGACGGCGGCTTCATGTTCACGGCGATGGAAATGGCGACCGCCGCCCAGAACGGGATCGGCGTGGTGGCCGTGGTGTTCAGCGATGGCGCCTTCGGCAACGTGAAGCGCATCCAGCAGCAGGCCTTCAACAACCGCACCATTGCCACGACCCTGCACAATCCGGATTTCGTAAAGCTCGGCGAGAGCTTCGGGGTTGCTTCGGAGCGCGTGAAGTCGCCAGAGGAACTCGGGGCCGCGATTTCGCGCGGTATTGCCCGCGGCGGACCGATGTTGATCGACTGCCCGGTCGGAGAGTTGCCTGATCCGTGGCCTCTGGTTGCCTTGCCGCGTATTCGGCCGCGCAAGGTGTGATGCCTAGGCGGCCTCGCCTTTGGCCTGAATTTCCGCCATGAGTGCCTCGGCATGCCCGCGATCGGCGATCCGCTTGGACGTGAAGCGCGCGTCGCCATACGGCACCGCGAAGATCGCATGCGACGCGAGGCGCGGCGGCAAGGGCGGAGGCTTCATGTCCCCTGCCGGCATCTCGACTTCGGCCATGACGAAGTACGTGCTGCCGTCGGTCGACTTGAAGAAGTCGACGTCCCAGCCGAAGCGGCCGTCGGGCCAGGAGTACCTGACCTTCTGAAGCGTCTCCTTGCGCAGTTTCCACAGGCGCTGAAAATCGTCGGCGCTGATGTAGGTCTCGATTTCGACCACTTCGCCGTCGACCGGCCGCTTGTAGGTGAAGATGTGGTGACGCTTGCCGCCCAATTCGACGACGCGCAAACGCACTCCCGGAGAGTCGAGATATGCTTGCACGATCAGGCCTCTAGTCACCCCAGGCGCTTGCGCCAGACGCGGCTCTAATTTGCCGTCGTTCTCCAGCACAAACTTCCATTCATTTTCAATCGGCATACGCGATTTGACCGTCCCCACAATGACGGAAACAATGCAACGCACTCGAACACACAAGCAGATATGGCCGCCCACACCCTAGACGACCTACCCACACCCGCCCTCATTCTTGACCGGGCTGTCCTTCGCCGCAACCTAAAGCGTATGAGCGCGCGGTTGCGAGAGGCCGGAGTGGCACTGCGGCCGCACCTCAAGACGGCGAAATCTGTACAGGTCGGCCGCATGGCGGTCGAGGGCCATGACGGGCGCATCACCGTTTCAACGCTGGCAGAGGCCCGTTATTTTGCTGCCGGCGGCTTTCGGGACATTCTGTATGGCGTCGGAATTATTCCGGCCAAGTTGCCCGCGATTACAGAGCTGCGGCGTCAGGGCATCAACTTGCGGGTCGTCACGGACAATTTGACCGTGGCCCGTAGCATAGCGGATGCCGCCCGGGGCGGAGATACCTTCTCGGTATTCATCGAAATAGACAGCGGCGGTGGCCGCGCCGGCCTGCCGTTTCCAGATATGCCGGGGCTGATCGACATTGCGCGCGTTCTGCATGGTGCTCCCGGTGTCGAACTCGCCGGTGTCATGACCCACGCCGGCCACTCCTATCATCAGAGCACACCGGACGGGATCGCCGCCGTGGCCGAACAGGAGCGGCTCGCGATCGTGACCGCGGCGGAGAAAATTCGAGCCGCTGGAATTCCCTGCCCCATCGTCTCGGGCGGCTCCACTCCGACGGCAACCTGGTCTCGCGACTTTACCGGCATTACAGAAATGCGGCCGGGCGTTTATGTCTTCAACGATCTCGACCAGGCGCTGATCGGTTCCTGCGGACCGGAAGACCTTGCGCTCTCGGTCCTTGCGTCGGTGATCGGTCACTACCCGCATCGCAACCAGATGCTGGTCGATGCGGGCGCGCTCGCGCTCTCCAAGGACGTCAGCGCGCAGGAATTCCAGCCCAAGGTCGGCTACGGCACGATCGCGCACGCGCCATCGAAGGATATGGCGGTGGTCGAGTGCTCACAGGAGCACGGCTTCGTGGCCTCTTCCGACCCCATGCCCTATGGCAACATGCCGATCGGCACACGCGTGCGCATCCTGCCGAACCACGCCTGCATCACAGCTGCGGCCTACGACAGGTACTATGTCGTCGACAGCGATCTCGACGGCGGCAAGTCGATCGTCGATATTTACGACCGTATCAACGGCTGGTGAGCCCTCAGACCAGGCCGAAGATGTAGTGCAGCGCGAGCTGCACCAGCTCGGCGGCGATGACTATCACCAACAGGACGAAGACGTACTGCTTCGCTCTCGGTGCCGTGGCGACACGGGCGCCCAGCATGCCGCCCAGGATGCTGCCCGCACCCATGAACAGTCCGATGTCCCAGTCGATGCTGCCCTTGTAGGCGAACATGGCCATCGCCACGAAGGTCGTCGGCACGAGGACCGCACTCTTTATGGCATTGGCCTGCACGAGATTGAGACCGACGCCAAGCGTCAGCGCCAGCAGCAGATAAGTGGCGCCGTCGAGCACGATGAAGCCGAGCCACAGTCCGATTCCGAAGAATATGGCGACCTCGCGCGGCCCAAACCGCGTGACATCGCTGCTGGCCTTCTCGATCGCCTGCTTCAATTTGCTGAACAGGAGCACGAGCGCCGCCACCAGCGCACCCGTGATCACCATTCCAAGGTCACGCGTGGGCAAATGCTCGGCGGCGAAAGCGCCTGCCACGCTGCCCGCCGCGGCGGGCAACGCCACCTTGGCGGCGAGCGACCAATGGATGGCTCGCTTGGCGGTGAAGCTTGCCGATGCCGTCAGGGCACCGAGCAGCACCGGGATACGATTGGTGGCATTGGCCGAGGTCGGATCGAGGCCTACGAGCATGAGGATGGGCAGGGACACCGCCGAACCGGATGAGGCTGCCGTATTCAGGAAGCCGCAGGCGAGGCCTGCTCCGAGACCGAGCATGAGACTCCACAGATTGTGGTCGAAGAAGCCGCTCATCACTTGACGATTTTCTGCCCCCTACAGCGAACTGACGATGTGACCGCCATCGACGGTCACGACGCTGCCCGTCATGAAACTACCGGCCTCGGATGCGAGCAGCAACAACGCCCCGTCGAGATGCTCGGGCTGGCCGATCCGGCGCTGGGGAATGCGCTCGATCAGCTTCTGGCCGCCGGGTGTTTTCCAGAACGCGCTGTTCATCTCCGTCTCGATGTAGCCCGGACAGATCGCATTCACGCGGATCCTGTAGCGCGCCCACTCCATGGCGAGGGCTCGCGTCAGATGGATGAGGCCGGCCTTCGACGCATTGTAGGGCGCAACCTGTCCGATCGTGCGCAGACCCAGGATCGAGGCGATGTTGACGATGCTCCCCGGCCGCTTGTCCGCCGCCCAGCGCCTCGCCGCGCCCTGCGCCACCAGCCAGGCACCGCGCAAATTGGTGTCGACCACCGCGTCCCAATCCTTTTCAGGCATCTCGAGCGCGGGTTTCACGATCGAAATGCCGGCATTGTTGACGACGATGTCGAGTGGGCCGGCAGCCTCGAGTGCGGCCGCCACCGACTCCGCCGATTGAACGTCCAGCTCTACCGACTTTGCGGTGACGCTTTTCGCCGAAAGTTCCGCCTGCAGGGACTGCAGCCGATCCGCACGGCGCGCGGCGAGAACGACAGACGCTCCGGCCTCGCCGAGGCAGTGCGCAAAGTGACTGCCAAGACCGGACGAGGCGCCCGTTACCAAAGCCACCTTGCCGCTCAAGTCGAATCGCTTGGACATGACTGCCGCTCCGCTATTTGATGCTCCGCCTTATAGGCGAGCCACTCCTTCGGAGGAACCATGGACCTGGGACTCAAAAACAAGCGCGTGCTGATCACCGGCGGCACGAAGAGCATCGGTCGCGCGATCGTCGACGCTTTCCTGGCGGAAGGCGCCGTGGTGGGCTTCTGCGCGCGCGACGCCAAGTTGGTGGCGGAGCGCGAGAAGGAATGGCAGGCCCAGCAGGGGCGCGTCTCGGGCACCGCGCTCGACGTGACCGACGACCCGGCGCTGAAGAAATGGATCGACGGCTTCGCGGCACAAGGCGGCATCGATCATTTCGTCGCCAATGTAAGCGCGCTCGGCACCGACGATTCGCCGGAGGGCTGGCGCAAAGCCATCGACATCGACATCGTCGCCACGGTCGAATCGGTGCGGCACGTCATGCCGCATCTTGTGAAGAGCGGTACCGCGAGCGGCGGCGCCACCTGCACGATCATCGGCACGGTCTCTTTGAACGAAGCTGGCCCCGGCCCCGTCCTGCCCTACCGTTCGGTGAAGGCGGCTCTCGTTCCATTCGTGAAGTCGCTCGCCATCGACATGGCGCCCAAGGGCGTGCGGGTGAACATGGTTTCTCCGGGCTCCATCCTCGAGGACGGCAACACCTGGGGTCGCCAGCGCGACGCCAACACCGAGCGCTACCAGAAGACGCTGGCCCGCAATCCGATGGGTCGCATGGGCAAGCCCCAGGAAGTCGCGGCCTGCGTCGCCTTTCTCGCCGGCACGCCGGCCTCGTTCGTGAGCGGCGACAACTTCATCGTCGACGGCGCGATCACCACGCGGGTCCAGTACTGAGACTTTCATGCGCCGCACACCCTGGGCGTTGATCGGCCTGCTGGTGGCAGCCGGAATCGTGGCGGCATTCCATGTCGGTAAGGTGCCGCCAGCCCTGCCGTCGATCCGTGCCGAGCTTGGCGCCACCTTGCGCCAAGCCGGTTGGCTGCTGTCGACGGTGAACCTGATCTCGGCTGCCGGCGGCATGGCAATCGCGTTGACCGCCGACCGGGTCGGTCACCTGCGCCTGGTCATCCTCGGGACGACACTCAGCCTCGTGGCCAGCCTGTGCGGAGCTCTCTGCATGGGCGTCGATGGATTGCTGGTTACGCGTGTCTTCGAGGGTCTGGGATTCATCGCCGTCGTCGTGGCGATTCCGACCCTGTTGCTCCGCATTGCGCGTCCGGACGACCAACGATTGGTCATGGCGATGTGGACGACCTACATGCCGGCCGGCGCGGGTACGATGATGCTGATCTCCGCCCTGGTTCTCCCCGGCACGTCGTGGAGGATCGCCTGGCTCGTAGCCGCTGGCGTGTCAGCCGTCATGCTGGGCGCCCTCCTCCCGGGTGCGCTGCCTCGCCGTGAACTCGCACCGCAGGTCGCGTCGCGTCGTCCTGTTGTGCGCGAGATGGCAGAGGTCGTGGGCAGCAGCGGTTCGCTGGCCATCGCCCTGTGCTTCGGTGCCTATGCCTGCTGCTGGTTCGCTGTCGTGGGCTTTCTGCCGACATTGCAGATCGAGCGGCTGCATCTGTCGACCTCGACGGCGGCAATCGTGACGGCGCTCGTGACCATCGTGAACGTGAGCGGCAATCTTGCGTCGGGTTGGCTGCTGCGCCAGGGGGTTGCCCGGGTCACGCTGATCGTCGGCGCGACCGTGCCCATGGCCTTCTGCGCTGCGGGGATATTCGTCGAAGGACTCCCCGACCTGCTGCGGCTGATCCTGGCCGCGCTTTATTCCGCCGTGATCGGCGTGGTGCCGGGTGCGTTGTTCGCCGCCGTTCCTGTGCACGCGCCGCGTCCGCAGCTGGTCGGCGCCGCCACCGGGCTGCTAATGCAGGGATCCAATATCGGCGGCCTGCTTGGACCGCCGATCACGGCTGCGCTCGTCTCGTCGGGCGGATGGCCCGCCGCTGCATGGCTGACCAGCGTTGCGCTCGGCATCGTGGCGGCAGCCGGCACCTTCCTGCACTGGCGCGAAAGGCGTAAAGTCGCGCCATGATTTATGTCGATATCGTTTCCGACACGATCTGCCCGTGGTG
>CAIWTJ010000123.1 GCA_903915535.1 Enhydrobacter aerosaccus | reverse complement strand
TCGAAGGTCAGCATGTTGTAGACCGCGACCGGCATGGTGCGCGTGGTGCGGCCGGCGAACACGGCGCCGAAGATGAAATTGTTCCACGACGAGATGAAGGCCAGGATCGCGCCGACCACGATGCCGGGACGCGCGAGCGGCAGCGCCACGTACCGGAACGCCTGCCACAGGGTGGCGCCGTCGATGCGCGCGGCCTCTTCCAGTTCGTGCGGCTGGGTCTCGAAGAAGCCGATCATGATCCACACGATGATCGGCAGCGTGATCACCATGTGGGTGAGCGCGATCGGCCACACCGTCCCGATCAGGCCCAACACCTGGAACATGGTGAACAGCGGGATGAGGTACGAAAGGCCGGGCGTCATGCGGCTGAGCAGCAGGATGCCGGCCATGCGATTGGCTTTCGCCTTGGCGATGCCGTAGCCCGCCGGAACACCCAGCAGCAACGCCACGAGAGTCGCGGAGCCCGTGACCTGTACCGAGTTCCAGAAGTAGAGGAACATCGGGCTCTCGTCGAAGACCTTGATGAAATTGTCCCACGTCGGCTCTTCCGGCCAGAACACCGGCGGCCAGGCGGTATTGTCGATGTCGTACTTGAGCGACAGCGAGACCATCCAGAAGAAGACGAACAGGCACGGTGCCAGCAGCACCGCGACCGACACGGCGAGCGCCGCCTTGTCGAAGGCCTTCTGCAGTTTGCGCCTGGTGCGGTAGCTGAGCGCCATCGATCAGTTCCACTTGGCTTTCTGGCGCGCCCACAGGAGCACCAGCGACAGCGCCACGATGATGGCGAAGAACACCACGACCACGGCAGACGCGGTGCCGACCTGGTTGTAGGCAAAGGCCTGCGCATAGAGATAGACGTTGATCGTCTCGGACGAAGTGCCCGGCCCGCCGTTGCAGATGACCCAGATGGTCTCGAAGGCCTTGAGCGCGTCGATGGTGCGCATGATCAGCGCCACCACGAGGAACGGCAGCACCAGCGGATAGGTGATCTTCCAGAACATCTGCCACTGGCTGGCGCCGTCGATCAGGGCCGCCTCGTAGGGCTCGGTCGGCAGCGACGCGAGACCGCCCAGCACGATGATCATGCAGAACGGAGTCCACAGCCAGATCTCGACCAGGATCAGGCTCGGGATCACCGTGCCCGGCGAGAACACCCATTGCGAGGGTGGCAGGCCGACCAGGCTCAGGAGATAGTTGAGCACGCCCAGCTGCGGATGGAACATCATGGTCCAGATCAGCGACACCGCCACCGGTGTCGCCATCATCGGCATGATGAAGAGCGTGCGGTAGAAGCCGCGGCCGCGGAATTTCTTGTGGAACACCAGCGCGGCCCAGGTGCCGAGCAGCATCGGCAGGAAGACCGCGAGCACGGCGAAGTAGAGCGTGTGGCCCACCGCCTCGAGGAAGCGCCGGTTGGTGGCGAGGCTCGTGTAGTTGTCGAACCACACGAACTTCGACGCGCTGCCGATGTGCCAGTCCTGCAGGCTCATCCAGATCGTGAAGATCCACGGGAACACGATCAGCGCCGAGCTCACGATCAGCGCCGGCCAGATGAACAGGAGATAGGGACGAAGGCGCCGTTCTCCCGACGCCTTCGTGGCCGTTATCCGTGCTCCCGCGGCGATGTCTCCGCCCGCCATACGCTACGCCCTCGCTTTTGCTCTAGCTCAGGCTTCGCTCTTGTCGATGACCGGCTGGAACTCGGCGGTCGCGCGCTTCAATTCGGCACCGGGATCGGCGCCGGTCAGCATGTTGGTGAGCGCGGCACCGATGGTGTCGCGGAACTCCGTGACGGGCACGATCACCGGCAGGCCCGACATGCTGAGCGGTGCGCAGCCGGCTGCGCAATCCGCCCATTCCTTGGGAATGCTGAGCGTGGAAAGAATCGCCGGATCCTTGAGCGGCGCCGAGCGGAATGGCACGCCGCCGCCGGTCTGCAGCATGCGGCCGGCCATGGTGCGGCCTGTCATCCACAGCATGGTGAAGAAGGCGGCTTCCTTGTGCTTGGCCTCCTTCGGGATCGCCATGGCGGTGCCGAACGTGACCGAGCCGTGGCCCTTGGGGCCCGCCGGCGGCACGCCGTAACCTACCTTGCCGACGACGCGGCTCTTCTGCTTGTCCTCGACGGGGGCGGCAAAGCCCGTGGCGTCGATCCACATCGCGGCCTTGCCCTGCATGAACAGGCCCTGCGCCTCGTTCCAGTTGAAGCCCACGACCCCCTGCGGCCCGTAGGACGACAGCAGTTTCTTGTAGTACTCGGCCGAAGCGATGGCGTCGGGCGTGTCGGTGATCAGCTTGGTGCCCTTGATCGTCTCCTGGCCCCAGCCCGAGAGCAGCTGGGTCCACAGCACGACATTGGCGTTGCGCACGCCGCGGCCGACGAAGCCCGCGATGCCGGCAGCCGGATCGTGCAGTTTGCCGGCGGCAACCATCATCTCGTCGAGCGTCTTGGGGAACGTCACGCCCTTCTTCGCGAAGAGTTCCTTGTTGTAGTAGACCATGAAGTAGTCGCACAGGATCGGCAGCGCGTTGACCTTGCCGTCCGAGGTGGTGGCCATCGCCATGCCGGTCTTGGAGATGTCGCCCAGCTCGTATTCGGCCGGCATCATCTGCGGATCCTTGAGCCACGGCGTGAGGTCGAGCAGCCAGCCCGCCTTCTCGAATTGCCGCTTCTGGACGTGCATGGCGAAGTTGAAGACGTCGAACGACGGCTTGCCCGAGTTCAGTTCGATCGCCACCTTCTGGCGCGCCTGCTGCTCGGGGATGACCTCGATGCCCAGCGTGATGCCGGTCTGGTCGAGGAACTCCTTCTGATACTTCTTCATGAGATCGGCGCGCGGGCCGGTCTCCATCAGCACCTCGACCGTCTGGCCCTTGAAGCGCTTCCAGTCGAAGCCGCCCTGGGCATGGGCCGTGACGGTGTTGAGCATCGGCGCGCCGAGGCCGCCCAGCATGGCAGCACCCTGCAGCGCGCGGCGACGCGTGATCGACAATTTGGACATTTTGTTTCCTCCAGCTTTCGATTTTGCCGGAGCGTAGTGCAACCGATGTGCGGCGTCACGAGTGTAAAACTGCTCCGAATTTCGCAAGACGCCTGTTAGGGTTTGCCCATGAAAACCAAGCTCCTCGGCCGCACCGGCGTCTCCGTCTCCGAACTCTGCTTCGGCACCATGTCCTTCGGCGGCGATGCCGACGAGGCGACCTCGGCCGCCATGTACAAGGCCGTGCGCGACGCCGGCATCAACTTCTTCGACAGCGCCAACGAGTACAACAAGGGCAAGTCGGAGGAGATCCTGGGCCGCCTGGCGAAGGGACATCGCGACGATCTCGTCCTCACGACCAAGTGCTTCAACCCGATCCGCGAGGACGTGAACGCGCGCGGCGGCTCGCGGCGCCACATCGTGCAGGCCGTCGAGGCGAGCCTGAAGCGCCTGCAGACCGACCGCATCGACGTGCTGTTCATGCATCGCTACGACGTGGCGACCCCGATCGAGGAGACGATGCGCGCGCTCGAGGACCTCGTGCGCGCCGGCAAGGTGATCTATCCGGCCGTCAGCAACTGGTCGGCGTGGCAGACCCAGCGCGCCGTCGACATCCAGGAGCACAACACCTGGTCGCGCCTGCAGGTCATCCAGCCGATGTACAACCTGGTGAAGCGCCAGGCCGAGGTCGAGCTGCTGCCGATGGCGGCGGCCAACGGCATCGGCTGCATTCCCTACAGTCCGGCCGCCGCCGGTCTTCTGTCGGGCAAGTATTTCGGCCAGGCAACGGGGCGGCTCAAGACCAACAAGATGTACGAGGCGCGCTACGGCGATGCGTGGATGTTCGAAGTCGCGGAGAAATACACCGCCTTCTGCAGGGAGAAGGGCCTGCATCCGGTGAGCACCGCGATCGCCTGGGTGGGCACGCATCCGGCGGTCACCGCGCCGATCATCGGCGCGCGCAACGTCGAGCAGTTGAAGGATTCGCTCGCCTCCGTCGACGTCAAGATGACGCCGGAGCTGCGCGCCGAGATCGCCGATCTCAGCCGCACGCCGCCGCCCGCCACGGACCGTAGCGAAGAACTGAAGGTCGTGCGGGCCTGACCTTGCTGCGCGCACTCGCCGTCCTTGCGCTGCTGGCGCTCGGGGCGTGCGCCACGGCGCCGCCCTCGACGACGGTTGCGTCCTCCGCCGTCGAGCAATACGTGGGCCCCTACGAGAACGGCCTGCGCAGCGGCGAAGGCGTCTACACCTGGGCCGATGGCCGCAAGTATGTCGGCACCTTCCGCAACGGCCTGCCGAACGGGCGCGGCACCTACACGCTGGCCAACGGCGATACCTACGCGGGCGAATTCCGCGACAATCTCTGGGTCGAGGGCACTTACACCTGGCGCGATGGGCGCCGCTATGCCGGGCCGTTCCGCGACAACAAGCCGAACGGCGTCGGCACCTACACCTGGCCCGACGGAAAGAAATACGTCGGCGACTACCGCGACGGCCGCGCCAATGGAAACGGCACCTACACCTGGCCGGACGGACGCAAATACATCGGCGAAGTGCGCGACGACCTGCCCGACGGCCACGGCACGATGATGCTGGCCGACGGGCGGCAGAAGACGGGCGCCTTTCGCAACGGTGATTATCTCGGTGCTCAGGCGGTCGTGCAGACCGCGGCGGCCTCGGGCGAAGTGGCGCTCGAGCGGCGCGGCGGCACGTTCCTGGTGCCCGCGCTGCTCAACGAGTCAGTGTCGCTCGACTTCTATCTCGATAGCGGCGCCGCCGACGTGAGCGTGCCGGTCGCCACCTTCGAGGCGCTGAAGCGCGCGGGCACGATCCGTCCCGAGGATATCATCGGTACGGAAAACTACCTGATGGCCAACGGTGCCAGCAACAAGGCGACGCTGTTCACGATCAGGTCGCTCAAGGTGGGCTCGACGGTGCTGACCAACGTACGCGCCAGCGTCTCGACGCTCGCCGGTCCGCCGCTCCTCGGCATGAGCTTCCTCGGGCGCTTCTCGTCCTGGACGGTGGACAACCGACGCAGCTTTCTGGTGCTCAGGTAACGGCCGACCAGAGGGAAGTCCGGCGTGTCCCGGTGATGCGCAACACCAGGAAGCCGATGACGATGAGGTTGAGCACGTTGAAGCCCGCGCTGATGCCGAAGGCCGGCGCGTAATAGGCGAAGTGATCGTAGAGCTTGCCGGCGAACCAGCTGCCGAAGGCCATCCCGCTCATCGCCGTGAACAGGGTGAGCGGGATGCGCCACGACGCTTCGCTGGCGGGAAACAGCTCGCGGATCGCCACGGCATAGGAGGGAATGATGCCACTGAAGCCCAGCCCGAAGGCCGCGGAGATCGCGAACAGGCCGACCTCGTCCTGCGTGAGCAGGAAGCAGGCGATCGCCGTTGCCTGGCAGGCTGAGCCCACCATCACGGTGCGCAGGCCGCCGATGCGATCGGCCAGCGCGCCCCACATCTGGCGCGCGAGGAAGGCGCAGCCCAGCATCACCGAGAGCATCGCGGCACCATGAGTCGCGCTGATGCCGATGTCGCCGCAGAACGCCACGATGTGCGCGGCCGGCACCGCCATGGGGATGCAGCAGCAGAAGCCCGCGATGCAGATCAGCGCCTGGACGAGATTGGGATGAAGGCCCGCGACGCGGTTGACGGTAGGCGCATCCGACGCATTTCGCGACGCTGCAGCCACGACCGGCGCGGCGGGCGCGGGCTTCAGCAAAAGCGTGAGCGGCAGAACCAGGACCAGGACGACAGCGGCGTAGCCCAGCATCACGGCCTGCCAGCCGACCGACGCGATGCCGCGCTCGAAGATCGACGGCCAGACGACGCCGGCCACGTATTGTCCGGAGGAGATGAGCGCGATCGCGGCTCCGCGCCGGCGCTCGAACCATCGGCTGACATAGACCAGCAGCGGCGGGTAGACGCCGCCGTTGCCGAACAGTCCGAGCATCAGGCCGTGACCGATATAGAGCGCCCAGATCGTCCCGAGCGAGGAAAGTGCCAATCCGCCCGCGATCATGACGGTGCCGATCGCCACCGTCGCGCGCACGCCGATGCGATCGGCGAGCCAGCCCATAAAGATGCCGCCCGCGCCGGTGCCCACCCAGACCAGCGCGCCCGCGAGCGCCAGCAGCGAGCGTCCGGTGCCGAGCTCGGCCTGCATCGTCTTCATGCCGACGACGATCACCAGCGGCGAGCCGTAGGTCACGGAGAGGATGGCGAGCGTCATCCACGCGGCCTTCCACGACGTGCGGCTGTCGACTTGTTCAGAGCTCATGCAATTCCAGCGTATTTATTCGTTTCGCCGACTGCCACGACGGATTTAACATATTCGGAATGCAAATATATTGACAGGCGACCCAGCCTTGCACACGACCTGCAGCGGTTGCTCGCGCCGAAGTGAAGGCGTGGCATCCACGCTCGCCGGACTTTGTCGTAGAATGACCTTCACATGATCGCTCCTCTCAGCCTGTCGAACGTTCTCACCGTATTCATGGCCGTCGCGTGCCTGTGGAGCATCGCGCCGCAAGCGCGCGGCGACGGCGTGAAGATGTGGCGCGTGGCCGTGCCGCCGGGCTTCGCCACCGCGCAAGCGCTCGTGCTCCTCGCCGGTGTGTTCGATGCCACGTTCGTACACGATGCGGAGTGGCTCGCTGGTGGAGTGGTTGGCGCACTGCTCGGCCGGATGCGCGGCTGGGCGTTGTCGTTCGACCTCGATCGCGCGCGCGCCCTGATCAAGGTTCAGCCGTCGATCGACATTCACCTTGCCGCGCTCGGTCTCGTCGTTCTGGCGGCGATCGATTTCACCTCGGCCAGCTTCGAGGAACCCATCGTGGCGACCGATTTCGTGGCGGCGGGCGCTGCGTTCCTCGCGGGCTATCTCGGCTGCCGCGCACTGGCCATCGCCGTTCGGATCTCGCGCGCCGCGAACGCTACGTCTTCGCCTTCGACGCCTGCAGGGACCAGCCTTCCGCCGTCCTGATTCGTTCGAAGCGCACGCCGAACGCCTCATCGAGGCGCTGGTCGGCAATCAGCTCCGCCGCCGGGGCATCGGCCACGATCCTTCCCTGCACCAGGATGACCACGCGCTCGAAGAAGCGGAACGCAAGATCGAGGTCGTGCACCACCACGACCGACAGGCGATCGCGGCCACGCTCGGCCAGGGCCTCGATCACACCGAGACGGTGGCGGATGTCGAGCGCCGCTGCCGGCTCGTCGGCCAGGAGCATCGGCGGATCGGCGACCAGCACCATGGCCAGCAACACGCGCGCGCATTCGCCGCCCGAGAGGGTCGACCAGCGCCGCCGCTCGAGTCCGCCCAGTTCGAACCTGGCGATCGTCTTCGCCACGGCCTCCACGCCCAGCTCCGGGTTGCGCGCCGCGCCCAGCCGCACCAGATCGCCGACCAGGAGATCCCAGTGCGGTTCGAAATGCTGCGGCAGGAAGCCGATCATGCGCGCACGCACGGCTCCGGGCAGGCTCGCGAGATCGCCTGTCCCGATGCGCACGCGGCCCGCTTGCGGCAGGTCGAGACCCGCGAGCACCTTCAGCAATGTCGACTTGCCTGCACCATTGGGACCGACCAACGCGACCGATCCCCGTTCACCGAAGGAAAGCGACAGATCGTCGATCAGCGTCGCGGCGCCGCGCGTCACGCGCAGATGGTCGGCCGATATTGCGGTCATCCCCGGAGCCTACGCGCCAGCAGCAGAATGAAGAACGGCCCGCCCGCCGCCGCGGTCACGAGCCCGAGCGGGATCTCGGCCGGCGGCAACAGCGCCCGCGCGATTGCATCGGCCAGCGTCACCACGACGGCCCCCACCAGCGCCGACGCGGGCAACAGTGGCCGGTGCAGCGGCCCCACCAACCAGCGCGCAATGTGCGGCGCCGCGAGGCCCACGAACGCCACGAGTCCGCCGAACGCCACGGCCGCCGCCACCACCACGGATCCGGCCAGCACCGCCAGCGCCACGAACCGCCGGACGTCGAGGCCGAAAGAAGCCGCCATCGTCTCGCCCAATCCCAGCACGTCGAGCCGCGTTGCCAGCAGCGAAGCAAGGCCAAGGCAGCCCAGCGACATCAGCGCCGCCCAGCCAAGCACGCCCCATGACGGTGTTTGCACGCCGCCCAGCACCCAGCTCAACACGACCTGCAGGCTGACGGTCTCATCTGACAAGGCGAGCATCGTGAAGGAGCGCAACGCGCCCAGGATTGCAGCGACGGCCACGCCGGCCAACAGCAATCCCGCCGCGTCGATCGCGCCGGCAATACGCGCGATGCCCAGTACCAGCACCGTGGCGCCCCAGGCGCCGGCAAAGGCCAGGACCGGCAGCAGCACCGATTGCGGCAGGGCCAGGGGCACCAGCAGCGCTACCGTGGCGCCCAGCGCCGCGCCGCCCGCGGAGCCCAGGAGATAAGGCTCGGCGAGAGGATTGCGGAACACACCCTGGTAGATCGCGCCGCCCAGCCCCAGCAGCGCGCCGACCAGGGCCGCCGCCAGCACGCGCGGCAGACGCCAGTCGAACAACAGGCGGCTGCGCAGATCGCGATCGCCCTCGATCGCGCGCCACAGATCGGCCGGGCTCGCCCAATCATGTCCGGCAGAGGCGGCCACGACGATGGCGGCGGCCAGGGCGAGACCGAGGAGCACCCACGCTCTCATTTCGCGAAGGCCTCGGGATGGAACAGCGCCGCCAGATGCTCGATGCCATCGAAGGTCCGCGGCCCTGGGATCAACAGCTCCACGCGCGAGACGGCATGGGCTCGCTTGTCCTGGACCGCGCGCATCTGGGACCAGCCCGGACGGCCGATCAGATCCGCCAGTCCCTGTGCCGTGCCCGCGAACAACAATACGTCGGGATCGGCCTTGAGGATCGCCTCCGGCGAGACCTGCGCCAGCGCGATCGTGCCGGGCAGCCCGAAGCGGCCGCCGGCGCGCGCAATCGCATCGCCCGTATAGGTGCCCTCGCGCGCGACCAGCATCAGGCCGTTGCCGAGCTGGCCTGTGATCATGATGACGCTGGGCTTCGGACGTCCTGCCACCTTCTCCTGTACCCTCGCCATGCGGGTTTCGAGGGCACTCACCACTTCCTCGCCGCGAGGCACGATGGCGGCGATCTTCGCCACGAGCCGGATATTCGACAGGATTTCCGCGACGCTCCTTGTGAGCACGACGACGATCGGGATGCCGAGGCGCTCCATCGGATCAATGAGCTGATTCGCCGCCTGCCGCGACGGCGTGACAATCAGAAGGTCCGGGTGAAGATCGACGACGGCATCGACCGAAAATCCCAGCCGGCCGCCGACCAGGGGACGGTCGAGAATCTCCTTCGGATAGCGCGTGTAGGCCTCGATGCCGACAACCCGGCTGGCGAGGCCAAGCGCCGTCACGATCTCCGTGTTCGACGCAAAGATCGGGACGATCCGCTGCGGCGGTGCCGCGAACGTCACCGTCCGGTCGAGAGCGTCACGGACGACGAGCGGTTCGGCCTGCGCCGAAGGCACGACGCCGAGCATGCAGGCGAGGAGGACCCACAGGCGCCTCATCAGAACCTGACTTGCGCGCCGATGATGAACTCTCGGCCCGGCATCGAGTTGCCGCACGAGCCGTTCTGCGCCAGCTGATTGTCGCCGCAGGGCACCTGATCCAGACCGATGAACTGCGGGCTGTTGTTGATGTCGAAGATGTTGTTCAGGGCGGCGAAGAACTTCACACCCTTGTGGACCTCGACCTCGCCACGGGTGTTCCATACCCAGAACGGGTCCTTGCGGTAAACGGTCTGGGTGCGCGCCTGGCCTGGAAAGAGTTGCGGGTTCAGCGACTCTTCGGTGTTGTACCACATCGGCCCACGCAGCAGGCCGATCAACTGCACATTCCATGGCATCGCGGCGTCGAGCTCGGCGTAGCGCGTGCCGATCGAGGCCTCATATTGGTACATGCGGGTCGCCATGTTGCTCTGGGCAGTGATGACGTTGGCGCCGAAGTCGGTCATCTGGAAATTGTAGCTTGCGTTGCTGAAGACGCTCCAGCGCGTGCCGGGCGCGACCGACAGGCCCAAGGTGCGGTGCACGTCGGCTTCGGCCTGCATTTCCACGCCCTGCACGAAGATGTTCGACGGATTATTCTGGTATTGTTGCACCACCACGCCGCCTGCGGACGAGATCGTCTGAGCGGCGATGCGGTTGCTGATGGTGTTCTGGAACAGGGCCAGGTCGAGACGCGCGTCCCCGGTCATGATCGTGCCGCCGATCTCGAACTGCTGGCTGGTCTCGGGGCTGAGGTTGGGATTGCCCCTAATCGTCGTGCCGATCGGGGTGATGGTGAAATTGGCACCGAGCTCCGTCGCCGTCGGTGCACGGAAGCCGGTCGAAGCACCGGCCCGGGCGGACAGCCATTCGGTGACTTTCAGGGTGGTGCCTGCCGAGTAAGTGGTTACCTGGTAGCTGGTGTCTCCCAGGAGAAGCGTGGGTGCATACGGCGTCTGGAGCAGGGTCGTCGTGCCGTAGGTCTGGCGGATGCCGCCGCGGATCGTCCATCGGTCGAACAGGGTTTGTGCATCTTCCGCGTAGAACGCCCAGACCCTGTCGGTCTCGTTGTTGTCCTGCGGCGAGGTCTGGACGACCGCCGTACTGCCGGCACGCGCGCGGGTCGAGGTGATCCAGCTGCGCTCCCAGTCGACGCCGATCAGCAATTCGTTGCTCGGAATGAACTTGTAGCGCGGCTGGACGCGGACGCCCTCGATGTTGATCTGGCGCCGGTTGTAGTCGAGCGTCGTCCGGTTGGGAACGGTGTTCAGATTGCTGAACGGCGAGGGATTGTTGAGCGCATCGACGTCCTCGATGACGTAGCCCTGGATGAAGAGATGCCCTTTGTCATCCGGTGTCTTGCCGGTGTAGCTGACGTCGATGGAATTGTTGTAGCGCGTGTCGAAGGCAAAGATGTTCGAGCTCGAGCCGCGGAAGCCCGTGTCGTAGACGCCGTCTGTGCGGACCATAACATCGACCCTGTTGTCGGCGTCGATTTGCCAGCCGAGCGCGGCGGTGCCGCCCTCACGGGTGTACGCCGTGTTGGCTTCGTAGGCACCGCCACCCACCTGGTAGTTCCCGCGGTAACCGCCTGCCGCACCCAGGTACCAGTCGAATCCGGAGTATTCTCCGCCGGTCTGAGCCTTGCCTTGAATCAGGTTCCACGAGCCCACGCTGGCCTCGATCAAGGTGCCAGGCGCGGTGCGGCCGGTCTTGAGGATGATGTTGACCACGCCGCCCATGTTGGCGCTGCCGTAGATCACCGACGAGGGGCCGCGCACGATCTCGATGCGTTCGACATCGGCGGTCGAGAGCTTGGAAATGTTGGCGGTGCCGGCGCGACGGCCGTTGACGAGGATCAGCACCTCGCTCTTGAAGTCGCGTCCCTGACCTTCGGTCGCGCCGCCGCGGATGTTGAGCAGCGTCTGGCCCGCCGTCCATTCGCTCATGAATCCGACGGCGTTCTCGGCCAGAAGATCGGTCACCGACTTCGCCGACGACTTGCTGATCCTGTCGCCATCGATCACCTGGACGGTGCCTGCGATCTTGGTGACTTCTTCGGGCCGGCCCGTCGCCGTCACGACGATCTCGGGCAGGAGGCCGGGTTGTTGCGCGGTGGGCGCCGGGGTCTGCTGCGCCATCACCGGTGACAGCGTGAAGATGGAGAGCAGAACCGCACTTGTGCCGACGTGCAGATACGACTTGGTCATGACTTCTCCCACACAAGTACGGCAGATTTTCTTGGAATGTTGAGCCGCAGGCCGGCAGCGTCGGGCTGCGCCTGCGCGGCAAGGTGAGCGGCGAGTTCGATGCGGCGCCCGTCGGCCTTGGGCCAGCCCAACCGGTCGCCGAGATAGGCCGACAGCGCGCCCAGATCTTTTACGACGCCGGAGAATGTCCAGTCGGTGAAGGCGATGGCCTGTGGCCACCTTTCCGGCGAGAGGCCGCGCAGGACGATCTCGATGCCCGGTGTCTCGTCCTCGCCATGCCACCTGGACGGCAGGCAGCCCGCGAAGCAGAGGCCGCGCGGTCCCCGGTGCGCCGGAACGATCCAGACGACCGTGCGCCGGGCCCACGTCAGGCAACGTGAGAGAAAGGCCTCAGGCTGCTCGAGCAGCGCCGGCATGGTCGCGCCCAGCACGGTGTCGTGCGCGGCCATGGCGACGTCGGCCGCCTCCCACCCGCACGGCACGATGCGCGGCGGAGGATGCAACCGCTCCAGCCGCGCCCGCATGGTGGGCGAAGGTTCGATGGCGCTCCAACCACGCCCGATATCCTGCAGCGCCAACCCAAGCTGACCGCCCCCCGCGCCGACATCGAGCAGCTCGCCGATCTCGGGCGCGAGCCGGCGCACGAGCGGAACGACACGTGCGACGTAGTCGGACGTGTCGATGGCCGCGGCATAGAGCTCCAGCGGATCGACGCTTTGCCCTTGCGAGGCAGGAACAGATGAAATCGACAACGACGGACTCGCGGCACAACATCCGTCACCGCGAACTATAGCTGGCAGCGCTCCCTGCTTGCGCAGGCAACGTGGCCAAGATTTACACCAGGACACCCCGCCCAATGCGTTCGCGCGTGACCGCGGTGAGTGGCAGGTCTCCTGGCTTGCGGGTCATCACTCTCGACCACCTTCCCAGAACCATGCGGCTCCAGTGGTTTAACGGTCGAAAGCTCGCCGCTCACAGTTGCGGGGGCAGCCGCGGATTGTCCGCGTTCCCTTTTGATCCCTTGCGGGAACCACTGGCAAATTTGTGGCAGTGCCTATGCAAATCGTCAAGCGCGCATCAACGCTCGTACACCAGATCGCCGGTGTAGTGCCGCGTCTCCCAGTGATGGCGCTCGAGTTCTGGATCCAGATGCTCTTCCGCCGGCCAGCCGAGATCGAGATAGGCTACCAGCGTCCAGCCTGCGGGCACGTCGAGGGCGCGCGTGACCTCGGCCGGGTCGAAGATCGACACCCAGCCCATGCCCAGGCCTTGGGCGCGCGCTGCCAGCCACATCGTCTGCACGGCCGCGACCACCGAATAGCGCAGCGTCTCGGGCATCGTCTGGCGGCCGAGGCCGCTGCCGGTCAGCGTCGATTCGTCTGAGAAGACCGCGAGATGAATCGGCGCTTCCTTCAGCCCCGCGAGCTTCAGGCCCATGTAGTTTTTCTTCTGGTCGCCTTCGTAGCCCTGCAGCGCTTTTTCATTGGCCTTGGCGAAGCTCTCCCAGACCGCGCGACGGCGCTCCGCCGACTTCACCTTCACGAAACGCCACGGCTGGCTCAACCCGACCGACGGCGCATGCGTGGCGACCTCGATCAGGTCGTCGAGCAGCTTCTCGTCGACCGGATCGGCGCGAAAGCGGCGGACGTCGCGCCGCCATAGGACAAGATCGCGGAACGTCGCTTGGAACGTCGCGTCGAACGGCAGATGAACCGGCGGTACCGGCCTATCGTTCGCCATGACTATCCCCGGCTGATCGCGTGAAAGAACGTACCGCTGACCGACCCGCGCCGTGCACCGGCTTCGGCCACGACAGCGTTGGAGGCATCGCGGCAGTCCACGAGTTTGTCGTCACCGATGTTGAGCACGCGGGCATAGTGAAATTCATGGCCCAGGATTTCCGCACCCGATTTTCCCAGCGCGCAGTCGGCGCCAAGCCGTGCCGCGCGATAGCCTAGATGCAGGCTGCGCCGGGCAAAAGACGTCTCGACGGCCAGCAGCCCGGTCATGGCGTGCCGCATCCCATCGCCATCTTCCAGTCCCTGGCCCAACACCATGTAGCCTCCACACTCGCCGTGGATCGGCACGCCTTTGCCGGCCAGTTCGCGCAGCCCCTGATGGAAACGCCCCGCGGCCGCGATCGTTGCGGCGTGCAGCTCGGGATAGCCTCCCGGCAGCCACACCGCGTCCGCGTCCGCGGCCGGCGCTTCGTCCCGAAGCGGCGAGAACGGAAGGATCTCCGCGCCGCACGCGCGCCAATGCTCGACGAGATGCGGATACATGAATGAAAAAGCCTGATCGCCGGCGAGCGCCACACGCTGCCCTGGTGGATCGATGAAGCCCGCGCCACCGGCGGCAACGGCCGTCGACAGACGCGCATTCGCGGCGACGGCATCGAGATCGACGCACTCGCCCAGCACGTCGGCGAGCAGGTCGAGCCGTTGTTCGACATCGGCGGTTTCGCCGGCCTGCACCAGACCGAGATGACGTTCCGGCAAGGACAGGCGCGGATCGTTCGTGATCGCGCCGAACAGCGCGATGCCGATGCGGTCGAAGGCCGGCGCAATCAGCGACAGATGCCGCGCGCTCGCAACCCGGTTCAGGATCACACCGGCGATCGCAACATCGGCGCGATAGGCGGCGCAACCCGCGGCGATCGCGGCGGCGGTCTCGGTCTGTCCCTTCACGTCGAGCACCAGAACGACCGGCCATCCCAACGCGGCCGCCACATCGGCGGTAGCGCCGCGTCCGCCGACCCCGTCGAACAGTCCCATGACGCCTTCGGCGATCGCGAGATCGGCCGGATGACCGCCGACCAGCCCGCTCAAGGTACCGGCATCCATCGCCCAGCCGTCGAGATTGAAGCTCGGTCGGCCGGTCGCGGCATGATGAAAGGCGGGATCGATATAGTCGGGCCCGCACTTGAAGGGCTGCACGGCCGCGCCGCGCCGCGCAAAGGCGCGCATCAGGCCGAGCGCGACCGTCGTCTTGCCGGCGCCCGAGCGCGTTGCCGCGATCACGACGCCGCGCGTCATTGCCAGCCCACCATCGACGCCAGCAGCTGCTTGCGCAGGCCTGCAACGGCGCCGATCACGACGACGCACGGCGAGCCGACACCTGCCTTGGCCGCATCCGCCGCCAGCGCGCCCAGCCGGCTCTCGACGACTCGCTCCTGGCCAGTCGTCGCGGACTGGATCATTGCCGCAGGCGTGTCGGCGGCAAGGCCACCTTCCTCGAGCGCTCTTGCGATCTCCGCGAGTTGCGCCATCGGCATATAGAGGACGATCGGTTGACCGAGCTTGGCGAGGGCTGCCCAATCGGCGGCCGACTGGCCGTCCTCGGCGCGATGGCCGGCCGCCAGCACGACCGCGTGGTTGGTCTCGCGCGTAGTCGCGGGAATACCCGCAAGCGCCGTGGCGGCCAGTCCGGAGGTGATGCCCGGAATCACGCGAAAGCGAATTCCAGCGGCACAGAGGGCGATAGCCTCGTCCCAGCCGCGACCGAACACGAAAGGATCGCCGCCCTTCAGCCGCAACACGCGACGGCCACGCCGCGCGCGTTCGATCAGCATCTCGTTGATTTCGTTCTGGTGCGGCGACGGTCGCCCGCCGCGCTTGCCGGCGGGGATCAGCACGGCATCCTCGCGCTTCAAGCCCAGCACGCGCGCATCGACCAAGGCGTCGTGCACGATGTCATCGGCCGCAGCGACCGCATGCAACGCAAGCAAGGTCAGCAGCCGAGGATCACCCGGGCCGGCGCCGGCAAGCCAGACTTCGCCCGGCGGAAACTCAGGCATTGGCGGAAAGCCGGGAAGGCTCACGCTCGCCCCCGGAACCGCCGCTGATAGCCTGCGTCGTAAAGAGCACTGTCGCGGAAATCTGTCGCGGCCAGAACCTTGCCGACCAGGATCAACGCCGTCCGCTCGATCGGCGCCTTGGCGACATCCGCCGCGATCGTGGCCAGCGTGCCGCGCAGGATCTTCTGTTCGGGCCATGTCGCGCGATAGACGATCGCGACCGGACAGTCGGCACCATAGAATGGCGTGAGATCGGCCACGACCTTGTCGAGGACGTGGATCGATAAATGCACCGCCAAGGTCGCGCCGGTGGCGGCGAAGGCCTTTAAGTCCTCGGCCGGTGGCATCGCCGAGGCACGACCCGACGTGCGCGTGAGTACGACCGACTGCGCCAGTTCCGGCAGGGTCAGCTCCTGGCCCAGCACCGCCGCCGCCGCCGCGAACGACGGCACGCCCGGTGTCACTGTATAAGGGATGCCCTCCGCGTCGAGTTTCCGTAATTGTTCGCCGAGCGCACTCCAGATCGAGAGATCGCCGGAGTGAAGCCGCGCCACGTCCTGGTCCACCTCGGTCGCTCGTTTGCATTCCGCGACGATCTCGCCGAGCGACATCGGCGCGGTATCGACGATGCGCGCGCCCGGCGGGCAATGGTCGAGCAGCGCCTTCGGCACCAGAGAGCCCGCATAGAGACACACCGGGCATCGCGCGATGAGATCGCGGCCGCGCACCGTGATCAGGTCGGCCGCCCCCGGGCCCGCGCCGATGAAATGGACGGTCATCGGCCCTCTCCGATGGCGATCGCGCAGGTGGCGCCCGCCGTTGCCACCCGCGTCCCCAGTAGGCGCGCATTGCGGCCGGCGGCGACCAGCGCGGACGCTTCGGCGATGGACGGCACGCCCTTGGTTTCGAGGACGAGCTTGGAAGGTGTCAGCACCTGGCCCGCCACGCGATCGAGATCCTCCAGGGTGCAGGCGATCAGCTTCACCGACAGACGCTGGGCCGCCTCGAGAAACGCCGGCGCCGTCGCCTTCTGCGATTCGGTGGCGATGGCCTCCAGCCGCTCCGCCGGCACGCGAAACATGTCGAGCGCCATGCGGATCACGCGCTCGAGTTCGTCGGCTTCTGTGTCCCGACGGCTTCCCACGCCTGCCACGATCATGGCTTCCTCGCGCGCCATTGCACGATCGGCGCGGCCGGACGCCAGACGAAGACAGTGCCGCTGCCCGCCTTGCCCGCACGCGAGACTTCGAGCCGCACGAGCTCGCCACCGTGACGGCCGAAATACTCGATCAGGCGCGCTTCCGTCGCCAGCGACACGCCATTGGCCACAATCCTGCCGCCCGGCTTCAACGCCTCCCATGCGGCTTCGAACAGGCCGGGATTGGAGAGACCGCCGCCGATGAAGACGACGTCGGGCGCGGGTTGGCCGGCAAATGTCGCGGGCGCACGGCCTTGCACGATCTGAAGGTCGGGCGCACCGAGAGCCGCCGCATTGCGCGTCGCATGACCCGCGCGCGTTGCGTCGGCTTCGAAGCCGATCGCCCGCAAAGACGGATGGCGCAGCAGCCATTCGATGGCGATGGAGCCGCTGCCGAGACCGATATCCCACAGCAACTCGCCCTGCCGTGGCGACAGCGCCGAGATCGTGGCGGCGCGCACTTCGCGCTTGGTGAGCTGGCCGTCGTTCTCGAACAGCGTGTCGTCGAGGCCGGGCGCGAGGCTCAGCACTGTGGAAGACGGCGACGCGACGATTTCGAGGCCGATGGTGTTGAGTGCCGCCACGCCCTTGAGGTCGAAATCCGCGGCCGTCGTGCGACGGAGGCTTTCCCGCTCGCCGCCCAGCGCTTCGCAGACGATCATCTCGGACTGGCCCATGCCGCGCCCGACCAGCATCCTGGCGAGCTGGGCGGGCGTCTCGCCGTCCCATGTCAGCACGAGGATGCGCGCGCCCGGCTGGAGATAGCGCACGATGTTCTCGAGTGCGCGGCCGTGCACGCTGACCAACGACGTGTGCTGCAGCGACCACCCAAGGCGCGACGCCGCGAGGCTGAAGGCCGAGGGCTGCGGCAGGCAGATCATCTCCTCCGCCGGCACCGACCGCATCATCAGGTCACCGACGCCGAAGTGAAACGGATCGCCTGAAGCCAGCACCGTCACCGGCCGGCCGCGGTACTTCGCGATCTCCGGCAATGCATCGCCGATCGGACTGGGCCAGGAGAGCTGGCGGCCGTTGATCAGGCTGGCGGCGAGACCGAGATGACGCTTGCCGCCCACGACCAGCTCGGCCGACGAGACCAGCCGCTGTGCCATCGGCGAGAGGCCCGCGATCCCGTCCTCGCCGATGCCGACGATGGACAGCCAGCGGTTGCCCGTGCAGTTTGCGCCCTCAGCCATGCGCGTTCTCATTCTCGGCGGCACCACGGAGGCCTCGGCGCTTGCGAAACTGATCGCCGGCGACGCGCGCTTCGACGCCACCCTGTCGCTGGCCGGCCGCACGCTTTCGCCGCGCGCACAGCCGATTGCGACACGCACCGGCGGCTTCGGCGGCGCCGATGCCCTCGCGCAATGGCTGCGCGATCAGAAGATCGACGCGGTGATCGACGCCACGCATCCTTACGCCGACCGGATTTCGGCCAACGCCGTGTCTGCGTGCCGGCAGGCCCGTGTGCCGCTCGCGTCGATCGTGCGGCCGCCATGGCAGCCCGTGCCCGGCGACAAATGGCACGGCGTGCCGAGCACCGAAGCCGCCGCGGCCGCCCTGGGCTCGGTGCAACGGCGCGTGTTCCTCAGTCTCGGCCGGCAAGAGCTCTCGGCGTTCACAGCGGCTCCGCAACACAACTATCTCGCCCGCTCTGTCGACATGCCGCAGGGCATCGCTTTGCCGCCGGACATTCGATTCATCCTGGCGCGCGGTCCGTTCGAGCAGGCCGCCGAAGAGAGGCTGCTCGCCGACGAGAACATCGACGTCATCGTTTCCAAGAACTCCGGCGGCGACGCAATCTACGCCAAGATCGCGGCGGCCCGAACGCTCGGCCTGCCTGTCGTGATGATCGAGCGGCCCGACAAACAGGCCGGCCAGCCCGTGACGAGTGCCGAAGAGGCGATGGCGTGGCTGGTTCACGAGATGCCCCGTTCGCCGCGCGGCGTGTAGATCCAGCGGCCGACCTGGCGCGTCGTGCTGGCGCCAATGATGACAAGGGTACGCATGTCGGCCGTCGAGGCATCGGCGGCGCCCAGCGTCGTGCTGACGACCTTTGCTTCGGACGTGCCTGCCGCCCGAATGAACAGCACCGGCGTCTCGGGCTTCTTCTTCGCCCGCAGCAATGCGAGCGCTTCGCCGAGCTGGCGCGGCCGCGCCTTCGATGCGGGATTGTAGAGCGCGATCACGAAATCCGCTTCTGCCGCCGCCGAGAGCCGCCGCTCGATCGTCGTCCAGGCCTTGAGATTGTCGGAAAGGGAAATCGCGCAGAAGTCGCCGCCCAGCGGCGCACCTACCTCCGCGGCCGCCGCCAGCATTGCCGTCACGCCGGGCTCGACCTTGATGTCGAGCATACGCCACGCCGGATCGCCCGCCTCGACCGCCTCGAACACCGCCGCCGCCATGGCGAACACGCCGGGATCGCCACCCGAGACGACGGCGACCTGCTTGCCCGATGCCGCGAGCGACAGGGCATGGCGGGCGCGGTCCAGTTCGACGCGATTGTCCGAAGCATGGCGGCATTGGCCTGCGGTCGCGGGAATGCGATCGAGATAGGGGCCATAGCCCACGAGATCGGTGGCCCGCGCCAACGCCGCCGACGTGGCTGGCGTCATCAGCTCCGCCTTGCCGGGCCCCGTGCCCACGACAACGAGCGAGCCCGTCATATGCGCCGTCCTTCGCCCGGAATCAGCACCATGCCGAAATAGGCGCCGCGTCCGTCGCCGCACTCCGCCAGCGGCAGGATGCGCTCGTCCTCCATCGTGCCGCGTTCGACATAGACCGCGCGCGACAACAGGCCCGCCTGCTCGACGGCGCGCCGCACCTTCGCGAGATTGCGACCCACTTTCATGATGACCGCGGCATCTGTGAGACGCAGGCGCTGCACGAGTTGCTCCTCGCTCAGGGTGCCGGGCAACACCGCCAGCATATCGTCGCCCCAGGTGATCGGTGTCAGGGCACGCGTCCAGCAGCCCGACATGCCGGTGACTCCGGGCACGACCTCGACCGGGAAATCCGTCGCAAGCCTCCGCCACATGTGCATGAAGGAGCCGTAGAAGAACGGGTCGCCCTCGGCCAGCAGACCGACCGACTTGCCCGCCTTCAGCAAGGTGGCCAATCGATCCGATGCCTCGCGATAAAAAGCGCCGATCGCGCCCTGGTACTCCGCGCCGTCGGCAGGCGCTTCTTCGGTCATCGGATATTCGAGGCGGGCCTCGGCTTGCGTCGAGGTCAGCAGCGGCGAGACGATGCGCCGCGCGTTGCCCTGCATGCCCTTCTTGGCGAAGAACGCCACGACATCGACGGCACGCACGAGTCCTGCCGCGCGCAAGGTGAGATAGCGCACGTCGCCGGGACCGACGCCGATTCCATAGAGCGTGCCCGCGCTTGCAGTGCCGGCCAGGGCGTCGAGACTGGTCATTCGGCCTCGCTCGCCAGCGCGTTGACGGTGGCGACCGCCATCGCGCTGCCGCCCTTGCGGCCCTTCACGATCAGGAACGGCACGCGACCGTCCGACGCCAGGGCGTCCTTCGACTCCGCAGCGCCCACGAAGCCGACCGGCAGGCCAATGACCGCGGCCGGCATCGGTGCCCCCCCGTCGAGCATATCGAGCAGGTGGAACAGCGACGTCGGCGCATTGCCGATCGCCACGACCGCGCCGCCCAGCTTGTCGCGCCACAGCTCCATAGCCGCGGCGCTGCGGGTGTTGCCCATGTCGCGCGCAAGCGTCGCAACCTTCGGATCGTCGAGCGTGCACACGATCTCGTTGCCGGCAGGCAGTCGAGCGCGCGTGATGCCGTTGGCCACCATCTTGGAATCGCACAAGATCGGCGCGCCGCCGATCAGCGCCCAGCGTGCGTTGTCGGCGAAACCCGGCGACATCCTGATGTCCTTCGCCACCTCGACCATGCCGCAGGCATGGATGATTCGGACGGCGATCCGCTCCTCGGCCTTGCTGAAGCGCTTGAGATCGGCTTCGGCGCGAATGATCGCGAACGAACGGCGATAGATTTCTGCGCCATCGCGGATATAGGTCCGGGTGCTCATAGCGCGTCCGGCTCGACGATCTTCTCGAACGGATCGCGGGTCGTGCCGTTGTGAACGACGCCGTAGCGGCCGCCCTCCCCCACCAGCGTGAGATCGGCCGGCGTCGACCGCGCGCACCCCTTGGCGCAGCCGGAAAGATGGATCGTGCCCTTGAAGCCGCGCATCGCGAGACGATTGGCATCGCGCCGCGTATCGACGCTGCTCGACTTGCAGGCCGGCGCGCCGGGACAAGCTTCGATGCGCAACAGCGGATCGTTCTCATGGACGATCAATCCGGCGACATCGGCGGGCGCCACATCGAGATAGAGGGCCCGCCAGGGCGAGAGGCGCAGCACGGACCCACCGGGCGTGGCAGCCAGGTCGCGGAGCTGTACGGCTTCGAGGCGTCCGAACGGCGCTGCGATTCCAAAGAACCCGGAGATCGAGCCGAGATGCCGAGCTCCCGCAGTCGGCACGTCACCCATTGCCGACAGCAACGGCCGTTCACCCAAGGCGAGTCCGATCGCGGCCTTCACCGCGTGATCGCGCGATACGATGCCGAGCCATTCACCGCGAAAGCGCAATGCCACACCCGCCGGCATGACGAACAACGCCACATCCGCGCGCTCGCCGACGATCGACAGCGGCCCGCCACCATCAACCAGCCAACCGAACTTGGCAGGCAATGCTGCAAGGCGACGGTCGGAGACGATTGCGCGAGTCAACGCATGGGCCAGCGACCGCACGTCATCGCCGGCCAGAGGCCCGACCATCACGTTGCGCGCAGCTTCGGTCGCAGCGTCGAGATCGAGCAGCCCCAGGCGGTCCAATGACTGGCGCAATTCGCCGAGCGACGGCTCGCGCAGGCCGCGGATCTGCAGGTTGGCCCGGCGCGTGAGATCGATGTGCCCGTTGCCGAGACGCTCCGCGATATCGGCGATGCCCGCGGCCTGCGCCAGCGTGAAGGCGCCGCACCACGGCTTGACGCGCACCAGCAGCCCGTCGCCGCTCGGCATCGGCGTCAGGACGCCCGGGCACCAGCCCTTCACCTCGAAGGCCGCGGCCACGCTCATGATCCGGCCCGCTGAAGCGCCCGCTCGAGCTCCCGGTCGGTCGAGTTGCGGCGGCTCACCCAGAGCCCGCGCGCCAAGGCGTCGCGCAGGCGTTGCGCGATGGCGGCGGTCGCGGCGGGATTGCTGTGGATCATGGCCGACAATACCGCTTCATCAGCGATCAGGGCAGCGTGGGTTGCGTCGAAAAGGGCGGCCGAAACGGCCTCCGCCGTGGCCGAAAAGGCATAGAGAGCATCGACTCCCTGGGCAATTTCCGCCACGCCGCGATACCCGTGCTCCAGCATTCCGGCCAGCCAGCGCGGATTGGTGAGCCGGCCCCGCACGACCCGTGCAATCTCCTCGGTCAGCAGGCGTGCCTTAGGCGCCTCCGGCCGGCTTGTGTCGAGGTGATAGAGCTCGGGTACGTTGCCCAGCAGCGCCGCGGCGGCCGCGAAGCCGCCGGCAAAATCGGCGACGCCGTCGCCATCGAGCAGATCGCGCTCGCGATCGTCCTGCGGGTGAACCAGGACGTCGGCGCCGGAGACGCGGATGCGGAAGCCGTCGCCCGCCGGCGTGTCGCCACTGCCGTAGCTGTGGGTCACCGCCGCGAGATACGCCTCGCCCAGATCGGCGCGCGTTTTCCATTCGCCGTCGAGCGCGAGGTCGCCGGCGCGGGCGCCGTAACTGCCGGGAGCGCCGCCGAACACGCGCGCCAGATCGGCGCCTCGACGTGCAGCCTCGGTCAACGGATTGTCGGCGCCTTCCTCGTCGAGCGCCGCGATTCGCCGCACGGCGAGATCGAACAGCGCGATCTGCGTCTCGAAGATGTCGCGGAACAGACCGGAGATTCGCAATGTCACGTCGATGCGCGGCCGGTCGAGCGTCGCGAGCGGCATCACCTCGATTCCGGTGACGCGACTCGAATTCTTGTCCCACAGCGGCTGCACGCCGAGATAGGCGAAGGCCTGGGCCAAATCGTCGCCGCCGGTACGCAGGGACGCGGATGCCCAGAGGTCGATGACCAGCTCGCGCGGATACTCACCTTGATCCTGCAGGTAGCGACGCACCACTTCGGCGGCGGCGCGCGCACCGATCGTGGCCGCGGTGCGGGTCGGAATGGAGCGCGGATCGATCGAGGTGAGATTGCGACCCGTCGGCAGCACGTCGGCGCGACCGCGCGTCGGCGCCCCCGCAGGCCCAGGGGCCACTCGACGGCCGGAGAGTGCCGCAAGCAATGCACTGCGCTCGCAAGCCGCAGACGCGCGCACGCCGGCGTCAGCGTTGGTTGCCGCAGCGAGCATTTTCAACCTCGCCTCGTCGGGCGTTCGGCCAAAGACATGCAAGCCGTCACGGATGCTGAGGTCCTTGATGTCGCACAGCTGCGCATCCAGCTTGGCCACCGCCTCGCGGTTGCTTTCGCCTTTCACAAGACCGCAGTCCAACGCCAGACCCGACGACCAGGCCCGCTCGACAATCTCGTCCTCGAGGAATCCCAGCCGCCGCCGATCGAGTCCATCGGCCGAAGCGTATTCCTCGACAAGACCTTCCAACTCGGCGAGCGGCCCATGCAGACCGGCCGCGCTGAGCGGCGGGGTAAGGTGACCGATGGTGACAGCAGCGAGGCGGCGCTTGGCCTGCACCGCTTCTCCCGGATTGTTGACGATGAAGGGATAGATGACGGGGATCGGGCCCAAGACCTTCTCGGGCCAGCAATCGCTCGACAATGCGAGCGCCTTGCCCGGCAGCCACTCGAGCGTGCCGTGTGTGCCGAGATGGATCAGCGCGTCGATTTTCTCATCGTCGCGCAGCCAGGCGTAGACTGCGACGTAGTCGGCATGCGGCGCCGCCGACAGGTCGTGATAGTCGGAGCCGCGATCGGGCTGCAGCAGGACGATGACCTTGCCGCATCGCAGATGGGGCGCCTCGCCCGTCAGCAAAGGCGCAATATCTGCAGCCTGCCAGTCGGTGGCGCCGACATCGTAGCCTTCCGACCGCAGCAGCCGCAGGATTTCGAGCGCACTTTCCGTGGTGTCGAGGCCCACGGCGTAGCCGGCGCGGCCGCCACGGGCCGGATAATTCGACAGCACCAGAGCGACCCTGCGTTCGCTCGACGCTTTGGCGCTGAGCCGCGCCCAGTTGGCGGCTAACCGCGCCACATAGTCGACGCGGTCAGGAATGGGAGCGTGCTGGACGCTGGCGAATTCGAGGCGCGGGTCGACCGGCATCTCTTCCTTGAAGGAGATCGCACGGGTCAGAAGGCGGCCGTCGAGTTCCGGCAACACGACGTTCATCGCAAGATCCGACGGCGACAGACCACGTGCCGACTCCGACCATGCCGCGCGTGCGCTGCCGGACAGCACGACCTGCAGCACCGGCACGTCGGCCTGGTCGAGGATCGTCTTGTCGTCCTGGCGCATCGCCGAGAAGGCCGTGGTGTTCAGAATGATCGCCGGCTTGCGCCTCTGCAGAAGCGCGCCGAGCGGGGCGTCGATCGCAGGATCCTTGAGACTGCCCACGGCAACGGCCAGCGGAGCCAGCCCTGCGCGATCGAGTGCCGTCATCAGCGCTTCGATCGGCGCCATGTCCGCCGACGTCAGATTGGAGCGATAGAAGACAATCAGCGCGGCAGGCCGGCTTTCCTCCATGTTCCCGAGGACCGTGAACGGCCCAACAGCGGCCGGCGGCTGCCACGGCAGGTTGGCGACCAGGCGCAGAGCGTTGCCGAGATTGTCGGCGCCACCCTCGCGAAAGAAGCGGTCGAGCAAATCGAGCTTTTCGCGCGGCATCGTCGAGGCCGAGGCCAGGCGCGGATCGGGCCGATCGTCGCCGGGCAGGGCCGCAAACAGGATGTCGTTGTCACGCGCGGCGTCGGCAATGCGCTCCAACCCGTAGCGCCAATAGTCGAGACCGCCGAGGCATCGCACGATCACCACTTTCGCCTTGGCGACGACTGTATCGACATAGAGGTCCACCGACATCGGGTGGCGCAGCTTCTTCAGGCTGGCAAGCCGCAGCGACGGCAACGTGTCGGCGTCGCGCTGCCAGGCCGCGGCCAGCGCCGAGAGATCGCTGTCGGAAAACGACAGCACGACGATATCGGCCGGCGACTGCGCTAGATCGACGGCCGTCTCGGCCTCGTCGAGACTCGCAATCTCGGTCGCCAGGATATGCATGAAGTCTCAGCCGGCGATCAGCGCGCGGATGGCGGACTGGTCGAGGCCCTTCTCACCGATCACCACCAGACGGCCCACGCGGGGCTCGCCCGGCTTCCACGGGCGGTCGAACTGGTGCTGGATGCGATTGCCCACGCCCTGCACGAGCAGGCGCATCGGCTTGCCCTTCACGTCGGCAAACCCCTTGGCGCGCAGCACGTCGTGCAGTTCCGCGATCTTCTTGATGCGGTCGACCAGTTGCTGCGGCGTATCGAACACGGGGAGGTCGACGATGAACGTCTCGAAGTCCTCATGGTCGTGCTCGCCCTCGGCATCGTGATGCGACGGGCGCGCGGCCAGATCGGTCTCGGCCGCGGCACCCAATCCCAGCAGCACCGACGTCGGCACCTTGCCGTTCTCGACCTCGACGATCTTCACCGCGCGAGAAAGCGTCTTGCCGATCTGGCCCACCACGTCCTTGCGCTCGGCAATCGACATGAGGTCGGCCTTGTTCATCACCACGAGGTCGGCGCAGAGGAGCTGGTCCTCGAACACTTCCTCGAGGGGATTGTCGTGATCGACAGAGGAGTCCTCGGCGCGCTGCTTGGCCAGCGCCACGGGATCGTCGGCGAAGCGGCCATCGAAGACCGCGGCGCCATCGACCACGGCGATCACGCCATCGACCGTCACACGCGAGGCGATTGCGGGCCAGTTGAAAGCCTGGACCAGCGGCTTGGGCAGCGCGAGGCCCGAAGTCTCGATCACGATATGCTCGGGCGGGTTGGGCCGATTGAGCAGGGCCTCGAGCGCCGGCACGAAGTCGTCGGCGACGGTGCAGCAGATGCAGCCGTTCGCCAGTTCGACGATCGCGTCTTCCGGACAGCTCTCGATGCCGCAGCTTTTCAGGATGTCGCCGTCGATGCCGACGTCGCCGAATTCATTGACGATGACGGCGAGCCGGCGGCCTTCGGCATTCTCCAGCACATGGCGTACGAGCGTCGTCTTTCCCGCGCCCAGGAAACCGGTGATGATGGTGCAGGGTACCTTGGCAAGGGCGCTCATTTCGGTTCCTCCGGAAGACGCATCGGCGGCACGCGCGCGATCGTGTGTTGGCGGACATGGAGCGGACGCTCGCGCCACGGCGGCAGTCCGTCGGGCGCAGCCTTGTGCGCACGCGCGAAATTCAGGATGTCGTCGACATTCCGTTCGGGATCGAGATCGCCCACGACATAGGTCCACTTGCCTGGTCCCGTGACGGCTGTACTGCAGGAGCGCGTGCAGTTGGAGAGGCACTCGACCGGCACGACATCGATGTCCGTCGCGCGCTCCTTCAGCGCCGCATAGAAGCGCGCGCCCGGGCGCACCTCTGCCGGCGGATCGCCTTCACGGCGACAGGTCACACAAACAAAGAGCGTCGACACGTCATCCCTCACTTGGCGCCACCCCGCGCCATCGGTTCAATCCTCGTGACGGCAGGTTTCCTGGCTCTCGGGTCACCGCCTCCGACCGCCTTCCCGGCTTCCCTTTCGGTACTCCCAGTGGCTCGTGGCCGTCAGCTCGCCGACTACAGTTGCGGGGGCAGCCGCGGAATGAACCGCGTTCCCTTTTGATCCCCGTGAGGGGCACCGTCGTCCGCTTGATAGGGGCCGGGCGGCTTGATGACAAGGGCTTTGCCGACCATTGTGCCGGCATGACCACGGCAAGCGACGACGACGCACGGCACAAGGCCAAAATGGCCAACCGCAAGGCCATCCAGGACAAGGAGGTCGCGGCCAAGACCATCGAAAAAGGCCTGCTGATCGTCCACACCGGCAAGGGCAAGGGCAAGTCGACGGCGGCCTTCGGGCTGATGATGCGGGCGCTGGGTCGCGGCTTCCGCTGTGGCGTCGTGCAGTTCGGCAAAGGCGCCTGGCAATCCGGCGAACGCACGGCGGCCCAGAAATTTGGCGATCAGGTCCAGTGGCACACGCTGGGTGAAGGCTTCACCTGGGAGACGCAGGATCGCGCGCGCGATGTCGCCGCCGCCGAGAAGGCGTGGGCGGCGACCGAGCGGCTGATGGCCGATCCCGCGATCCGCTTCATCGTGCTCGACGAACTCAACATCGCGCTCCGTTACGATCATCTCGACATCGGCAAGATCGTCGCCGCGTTGAAGGCGCGGCGGCACGATCAGCACATCGTGGTCACCGGTCGCAACGCCAAGCAGGAAATGCTCGACGCGGCCGATCTCGTGACCGAGATGACGCCGGTGAAGCATCACTTCGCGGCGGGCGTGAAGGCGCAGGAGGGAATCGAGTTCTGATCATGGCGCGAGCGATCATGATCCAGGGCACGGGTTCGGATGTCGGCAAGTCGTTGATCGTGGCGGGCCTCGCGCGGGCCTTCACGCGGCGCGGCCTCAAGGTGCGCCCCTTCAAGCCACAGAACATGTCGAACAACGCGGCCGTCACCGCCGACGGCGGCGAAATCGGCCGGGCGCAGGCACTGCAGGCGCGCGCAGCGAAGACCTTGCCCAGCGTTCACATGAATCCGGTGCTGTTGAAACCCCAGAGCGAGACCGGCTCGCAGGTTATCGTGCAAGGCAAGGTCGTGGGTACCGCCAAGGCGCGCGAGTACCAGTCGATGAAGCCCAGGCTGCTGGACGCCGTGTTGGAGAGTTTTGGAAAGCTCGTCGCGCAGGCAGACCTCGTCCTGGTCGAAGGTGCGGGCTCCGCCTCCGAAGTGAACCTGCGCGCGTCGGACATCGCCAACATGGGGTTTGCGCGCGCCGCCGATGTGCCTGTCGTCCTGCTGGGCGACATCGACCGCGGCGGCGTGATCGCAAGCCTGGTCGGCACGAAAGCCGTCATCGAGCCCGAAGACGCCAAGATGATCGCAGGCTTCATCGTCAATCGCTTTCGTGGCGATCCGTCATTATTCGACGACGGCATGAAGATGATCGCCCACCAGACCGGCTGGAAATCGCTCGGCCTCGTGCCCTTCTTCGACGCGGCCTACAAGCTGCCGCCCGAGGATGCGCTGGGACTGCCGACGGCGCGCACCGGCGGAACCGTGAAGATCGCCGTGCTGGCCTATCCGCGCATCGCCAACTTCGACGACTTCGACCCGCTGAAGCTCGAACCCGGCGTGGATTTGATCTTCGTCCGCCCGGGCGAGCCCATCCCCGGCGATTGTGCGCTCGTCATCCTGCCCGGCTCCAAGGCCACGATCGCCGATTTAGCCTCGCTGCGCGACGCCGGCTGGGACATCGACCTGCAGGCCCATGTTCGGCGTGGCGGCCATGTGCTGGGCATCTGCGGCGGCTACCAGATGCTCGGCCGCAAGGTCGCGGACTTCGACGGCATCGAGGGGCCGCCTTCGTCGGTCGAAGGCCTGGGCCTGCTCGAGATCGAGACGACGCTGGGCGGCGACAAGGTCCTCGTCGAAGCCATGGGCGAGACGATTGCCGGCAACGTGCCGTTCAAGGGCTACGAGATCCACATTGGCCGCACGACGGGCGCCACGCGGCCCCTGTTGCGACTCGCTACAGGCAAGCCCGACGGCATGGTGAGCCACTCCGGCCGTATCGCCGGCTGCTACATCCACGGCCTGCTGACCGACGATCGCCAGCGCCGCCATTGGCTGGAGAAGATCGGGGCACCAACCTCGACGCTTTCTTATGAAACCGAAGTCGAAGCAACCCTCGATCTGCTGGCCGACCATCTAGAAGAGCATATCGATTGCGACGCGCTGCTGGCGCTCGC
Source organism: Enhydrobacter aerosaccus (assembly GCA_903915535.1). Classification (GTDB taxonomy): domain Bacteria; phylum Pseudomonadota; class Alphaproteobacteria; order Reyranellales; family Reyranellaceae; genus Reyranella; species Reyranella aerosaccus_C. Next base: position 15,926 of record CAIWTJ010000123.1, on the reverse strand, counting down.
GCGCGCGCCTTCGATCACGTCGGCAGGCTGAGCACCACGAAGATCGCCAGCATCGCCATCTGCAGGCCGCACGCGATACGATAGAGCTTCAGCGCCGACCGGATGTCGGCAACCGTCGCCTCGCTGCGGCCATTGCCCATGTAAGGATCGTCCACGATCTCGCCATCGTAGATGCGCGGTCCGTTGAGCTTGAGGCCGAGCGCACCAGCCATCGCGGCTTCCGGCCACCCCGCGTTGGGGGAGCGATGGAATCGTGCATCGCGGCGCACCGTGTCCCACGCACGCTGCGGCGAGCCGCCAGGAACGAAGCCCGCGGCCGAGATCAACCACAGGGCAGCAAGACGCGACGCCGGGAGATTCACCAGATCGTCGAAACGCGCGGAGGCCCAGCCGAAGGCGAGATACTTGTCCGACTTGTGGCCGATCATGCTGTCGGCGGTGTTGACGGCCTTGTAGGCGATGCCGCCCGGCAGACCGAGGACGGCGAGCCAGAACAGGGGCGCCACGATGCCGTCGGAAAAATTCTCGGCGAGGCTTTCGATCGCCGCGCGCCCGACCCCCGCCTCGTCGAGCTGCTCCGGATCGCGACCGACGATCATCGAGACGGCGCGACGGCCAGCGCCCAGCCCGCCCGTTTCAAGTGCGTCAGCCACATCGGCGACATGACGATAAAGACTACGTTGCGCGAGCAGGCTGCTGGCGAGGACAGCACACAGGACCATCGGCAGCAGCTGTTCGAGGATGCGGCCCACAAGAAACGACAGCACGACCAGCAACGCGAGGGTGACCACGCCCCACAGGCGACGTTCCTCCGCCGACTGGTCGGGCGAATTCCACATGGCATCGCACCATGCTATGAGCCGCCCGAGCCAGGTCACGGGGTGGCCGATCGCGCGATAGACCGTGTCCGGGTATCCCACGATCGCTTCGAGCACAACGGCAATGAGGGCGAGTTCAACCGGCATGTGGCGTTGCCTAACACGGCGAGCAAAGGCGTGAAACCGGTCGCTCACTCGGTCGCACACGGCGGTGACCTGGGAAGCGCGCGCCGACGGTTCCCCGGCGCGCCGTTGCCCTGGATCGATCTATCGACCGGCATCAACCCGGTGCCGTATCCGGTGCCGCCGCTGCCGCCCGAAAGCTGGACGCGGCTTCCCTCGCATGAAGATATGCGGGCGCTGATCGACGCCGCCGCGAGTCGTTACGGCGTCGCCGATCCCGAGACGATCGTCGCGGCGCCCGGCACCCAGGCGCTGATCCAGATTTTGCCGCGTCTCGTCCCGACGTCCCGTGTCGCCATCCTCGGGCCGACCTACGAGGAGCACGAAGTCTCGTGGCGACGCCAGGGCCACGAAGTGACGGTCGTGGACAGGCTGCCGGCGAGCGCCGAAGTGACGGTGCTGGTGAATCCCAACAATCCGACGGGACGGCTCGCGCCGATCTCCGATCTTCAGGCGGTGGCCGGCTTGCTGGTCGTCGACGAAGCCTTCATCGACTTCCATCCGCGCTCCGCGAGCTTCGTGGGCGGGAACGCCATCGTCCTGCGTTCCTTCGGCAAGACCTACGGGCTGGCCGGACTGCGCCTGGGCTTCGCGATAGCCGAACGCGCGTTCGCGAACCGGCTGCGCGAGGAGCTGGGACCGTGGGCCGTCCCTGGCCCGGCCATCGAGATCGGACGACGGGCGCTGGCGGACGACGCCTGGCTCGCGCAGACCACGGGGCGCCTCACCACCGACGGCAAGCGGCTCGACGGGTTGCTGATGCGGGCAGGCTTCACGATTCTGGGCGGCACGTTGCTTTTCCGGCTGGGCCGTCACCCCGACGCGCCGAAGATCGTCGACGCCCTGGGTCGAAGCGGCATTCATGTCCGCAGCTTCTCGCGCGAGCCTTCGTGGGTGCGTTTCGGATTGCCCGGAAACGAAGCCGAGTTTTCCCGACTGGCGAACGCGCTGTCATAAGAAGTTCACGCCATTCCCTCGGATCGGTAACGTCCTCTCCCGATGGTGCGCTCCTCAAAGAGCGTACCCATGGCAGCATCGATCGTTCCCGACACCGACGCACAGAAACGGCGCCAACGGTGGCTTTCGCTATTGGCGAAAGCGCCCGCCGGAAGGCTGGAGGCGCTGTGGGCTGAGGTGGGCGCGGTCCCGGCCTACACTTTATTGAGGCGCCCCGAGATCGGCCTCGTGATGGTCAAGGGGCGGATCTCCGGCAGCGGCGCGCCTTTCTGCGCCGGCGAGATGACCGTGACCCGCGCTGCCGTGCGCCTGGAGAGCGGCGAGATCGGCCACGGCTATGTCGGTGGCCGCCATCCGCGCCAGGCGGAGATCGTGGCCGCCATCGACGCCCTGGGCCAAAAACCCGACTGGCGAAAGCCTCTCGAGGACAAGATCGTGGCCCCTCTCGCGCACGAGGCGGAGGGGCGCCGGCAGCTCGTGAGGGCGCGCGCCGCCGCCACCAAGGTCGACTTCTTCACGGTCGCGCGCGAGGCGGGGACATGACCGCACTTGCCGCCGGGTTCGACGACTCCTCGCATGACTCGCAGCGTGTCTTCCGCGCCGTTCTCGATGCTTTTTCCCACCCGGGGCGGATCCTGGCCATCCCGGCGAAAGTCGAAGCGCCCGGCGCGCTCTCGATAGCCGCGACCGCCTTCCTCCTGACTCTGGTCGATCGCGAGACGCCGCTCTGGCTGGCACCCGACCTCGATTCCGCGGAGGTGCGCGACTTTGTGCGGTTCCATACCGGTGCGCCGATCGCGCCGGTCACCGCGGCGGCGGCCTTTGCCCTCATCACCCCGGCGCGCCAGCCGATGCTCGACGGCTTCGCGATCGGCAGCGATCCCTATCCCGACCGCTCCGCCACGCTCGTGATCGAGGTCCCGGCTCTGCGCGGCGGCCCCAACCGGACCCTGCGCGGTCCCGGCATCGACGGCAGCATAATCGCCGGCATCGCAGGGCTCGCGGACTCCTTCTGGTCGGAGTGGGCCGCCAATCGCGCGCTTTTTCCCTGCGGCGTCGACGTCGTGTTCGCCGCCGGTTCAGAGCTGCTGGCACTGCCGCGCAGCATCGCCGTCCAGTGTTGATGGGGGAGAGCTGACATGTACGTCGCAGTGAAAGGCGGAGAGACGGCCATCGCCAACTCGCTCGACCTGGTGGCCGACAAGCGGCGTGGTTCGCGCGACCTGGCGGAGCTGACGCTCGAGCAGATTGACCAGCAGCTCGGTCTCGCGGTCGATCGCGTGATGACCGAAGGCTCCTGCTACGACCGCGCGCTGGCCGCACTCGCGATCAAGCAGGCGCGCGGCGACCTGGTCGAGGCGATCTTCCTGCTGCGGGCCTATCGCACGACCTTGCCGCGCTTCGGCGACACCCAGCCGCTCGACACGACGCAGATGGTCGCCGAGCGGCGAATCTCGTCGACCTTCAAGGACGTGCCGGGCGGACAGGTGCTGGGCCCGACCTACGACTACACGCATCGCCTGCTCGACTTCTCACTGGCCGCGGCCGGCGAGCGTCCCGAAGCGCCGACGGCACCGGTCGATGCCGGCCAGGCCTTGCCGCGGGTCGGCGACATCCTCGAACGCGAGGGCATGCTCGAACCGCCGCCGGCGCAGGACGGTGACGCGTCGCAGGACATCACGCGCACGCCGCTGGTCCTGCCGGCCGACCGCCCGGTGCGGCTGCAGAATCTGGCGCGCGGCGACGAGGGCTTCCTGCTGGCCCTCGGCTATTCGACTCAGCGCGGCTACGGCAACAACCATCCGTTCGTGGGCGAGATCCGCTACGGCCAGGTGCCGGTGGCCTTCGCGCCCGAAGAGCTGGGCTTCGAGATCGAGATCGCGGAGATCGACGTCACCGAGTGCGACATGGTCAACCAGTTCGCGGGCGCCCACAACATTCCGCCGCAGTTCACGCGCGGCTACGGTCTCGCCTTCGGTCACGCCGAGCGCAAGGCGATGGCCATGGCGTTGGTCGATCGCGCCTTGCGGGCCGGCGAGCTTTCCGAGAATGCGACCTCGCCTGCACAGGACGAGGAGTTCGTGCTGTCGCATTCCGACAGCGTCGAGGCCTCGGGCTTCGTGCAGCACCTGAAACTGCCGCATTACGTCGATTTCCAGTCCGAACTCGTCGTCGTGCGTACCTTGCGCGCCGAGGTCGAGGAGCGGAATCGGCAGACCGTCCTCGATCAGGCGGCGGAGTGAACCATGCCCGATGGCGCCTACAACTACGCCTACCTCGACGAGCAGACCAAGCGGATGATCCGCCGCGCCATCCTGAAGGCCGTGGCCGTGCCTGGCTATCAGGTGCCGTTCGGCGGGCGCGAGATGCCGTTGCCTTACGGCTGGGGCACCGGCGGCATCCAGGTGACGGCCGCCATCATCGGCCAGGATGACACGCTGAAGGTGATCGACCAGGGCGCCGACGATACGACCAACGCCGTCTCGATCCGCCGCTTCTTCGCCCGGGTGGCCGATGTCGCCACGACGACTCGCACGGAGGAAGCAACCGTCATCCAGACGCGTCATCGCGTGCCCGAGACGCCGTTGAAGGACGGCCAGATCCTGGTTTTCCAGGTGCCGATCCCCGAACCGCTGCGCATGCTGGAGCCGCGCGAGACCGAGACCCGTACGCTGCACGCCCTCACCGAGTACGGCGTGATGCAGGTCAGCCTCTACGAAAGCATCGCGCGCCACGGCCGCATCGCCAAGACGTACAATTATCCGGTGCTGGTGAACGGCCGCTACATGATGAGCCCCTCGCCGATTCCGAAGTTCGACAATCCCAAGCTCGACAACAATCCGGCGCTGCAGCTCTACGGCGCCGGCCGCGAGAAGCGTATCTATGCGGTGCCGCCCTACACGTCGGTGAAGAGCCTCGACTTCGAGGATCATCCTTTCGAGATCGAGACCTGGACCGAGTGCTGTGCGCTGTGTGACTCGAAGGAAAGTTTCCTCGACGAGATGATCGTCGACGACGCGGGCAAGCGGATGTTCGTCTGCTCCGACACCGACTATTGCCAGGAACGCCAACAGCAACATCGGCCGGAGAAGACATGAGCGACACACCGCTCCTCTCCGTCCGTGCGCTCACCAAGCGCTTTGGTGGCCGGGTTGCCTGCCATGATGTGAGCTTCGACCTGTGGCCCGGCGAGGTACTGGGAATCGTGGGCGAATCGGGATCCGGCAAGACCACGCTTCTCAACTGCCTGGCCGGTCGTCTCGAGCCCGATGCAGGGTCGGTCTCCTACGAAACCGCCTCCATGGGCACGGTTGACGTGCACCGCCTCTCCGAGGCGCGGCGACGGCTGCTCGCGCGCACCGAGTGGGGTTTCGTGAACCAGGACGCGCGCGACGGCCTGCGCATGGGCGTGAGCGCCGGCGCGAACATCGGCGAGCGGCTGATGGCGATCGGCGCGCGCCACTACGGCGAGATCCGCGGCAGTGCGTCGGAGTGGCTGGGCCGGGTCGAAATCGATCTCGATCGCCTGGACGATCGGCCGACAACTTTCTCTGGTGGCATGCGCCAGCGCCTGCAGATCGCGCGCAATCTCGTGAGCAATCCGCGCCTCGTCTTCATGGACGAGCCGACCGGCGGGCTCGACGTGTCGGTGCAGGCGCGCATCCTCGACCTCTTGCGCGGACTGGTCGACCGCTTCCACCTGTCGGCGGTGCTTGTGACTCACGATCTCGGCGTCGCCCGTCTCCTGACCCATCGCCTGATGGTCATGCAGGGCGGCGCGGTGATCGAGCAGGGTCTCACCGACCAGGTGCTCGACGATCCGCAGCACGCCTACACGCAGATGCTCGTCGCTTCCATTTTGCCGGTGTAGCCGATGCTTCCAGTCCTGCGTGTCTCGGGTCTCAACAAGTCCTTCGTCATGCACGCCCAGGGCGGCCTGGCGTTGCGTGTCCTCGAGGACGTCGCGCTGAGCGTGGCGCCGGGCGAATGCCTGGCGCTGGTCGGCCCCTCGGGCGCCGGCAAAAGCACCCTGCTGCGCTCGCTCTACGGCAACTACCGCCCGCAGACCGGATCGATCCGCATCCGCCATCGCGAGGCGTGGGTCGAACTGGCGAATGCCGAGCCGCGCACGACGCTCGACGTGCGCCGCCACACCCTGGGCTTCGTCAGCCAGTTCCTGCGCGTGATCCCGCGGGTGGCCACCGTCGACGTCGTGGCCGAGCCGATGCTGCGGCTGGGCGCGACGCCCGAGCAGGCCCGCGATCGCGCGCAGTTCCTGCTGAGCCTGCTCGGCATCCCCGAGCGGCTGTGGCAGCTGCCGCCCGCGACGTTCTCCGGCGGTGAGCAGCAGCGGGTCAACATCGCGCGCTCGCTGATCGCCGACTATCCCGTGCTGCTGCTCGACGAGCCCACCGCCTCGCTCGACGTCGCCAATCGCGACGGCGTGATCGACCTCATCCGCCAACGCCGCGAGGCGGGGGCCGCCATCGTCGGCATTTTCCACGACACGGCCGTGCGCGATGCGCTGGCGACCCGCTTGCACAACGTCGCCCTTCCGGGAGCCCAAGCATGAACACCGAGACCATCCTCACCAATGCCCGCGTCGTCACGATCGACGCGGAGTTCGACGGCACGGTGGTGGTGCGCGACGGCCGCATCGTCTCGGTCGACGAAGGCCGGTCCAACGCCCCGGGCGCCGTCGATCTCGACGGCGACTATCTGGTGCCCGGCCTGGTCGAGCTGCACACCGACAATCTCGAGAAGCACTTCGCGCCGCGCCCCGGCGTCAAGTGGCCGAGCATGCCGGCGCTGATGGCGCACGACACCCAAGTCGCCGCGGCAGGCATCACCACCGTCTTCGACTCGCTGGCCTTGGGCGACGTGCGCGGGGAGACCGACCGGGTGAAGAACAAGGAGCGCATGATCGAGGCAATCTGCGCCGCTGGCGAACGCGGCCTGACGCGCGTCGAGCATCGTCTGCACTTGCGTTGCGAGATCGTGGCCGAGGACGCCGTCAGCACGGTCGACCGCTGGATCGACCTGCCGATCGTGGGCCTGATCTCGATCAACGACCATACGCCCGGCCAGCGCCAGTTCGTCGATCCGGAAAAGCTGCGCCACTACCACACCAAGAAATACGGCATGACCAACGAGGAGTTCGACGTCTTTCGCGACCTCACGATGGCGCTGCATGCCAAGAACGCCGTCAAGCACAGGAGCGAGATCGTCTCGCGGGCCCAGGCGCGCGCGCTGCCGATCGCGAGCCACGACGATGCGACGCGCGAGCATGTGCGCGAGGCGGTGCAGAACGGCATGACCATCGCGGAATTCCCGACCACCCTGGAAGCCGCCGAAGCCTCGCGCGAGGCGGGTCTCTCCGTGCTGGTGGGCGCCCCCAACATCGTGCTGGGCGGCTCGCACTCGGGCAACATCGCCGCGATCGACCTCGTGCGCGGCGGCAACGCGGAGATCCTGTCGTCGGACTATGTTCCGGCCAGCCTGATGGAAGGCATCTTCAGGCTGCCGCAGTCCGGCGCCGGCATCTCGCTCTCCCAGGCCGTGCGCTTCGCTTCGTTCAATCCGGCCCGCGCCGTGGGCCTCGACGACCGTGGCGAGATCGCGCCCGACCGGCGCGCCGATCTGGTGCGGGTCCGCGTCGTGGAAGATGCGCCGATCGTGCGTTCCGTCTGGCGCGAAGGTGAACGTGTTGTCTGAGCTGAACGGTCCCCTCGTCTACGTCATGGGCCCCTCGGGCGCGGGCAAGGACTCGGTGCTCGGCCGCGCCCGCATGCTGCTGGCGGACAAGGCACCAGTGATCTTCGCGCATCGCTACATCACGCGGCCTGCCGAGGCCGGGGGCGAAAACCACATCGAGCTCAGTCCCACCGAGTTCGGCCTGCGCCGCACGCACGGGCTGTTCGCCTTCCACTGGCGGGCGCACGGCAACGAGTACGGCATCGGCCGCGAGGTCTATTCCTGGCGCCGCGCCGGCCTGACGGTGGTGGTGAGCGGCTCGCGCGAGCACTTCCAGCAAGTGGGCGGTGTCGATGACAACACCCACCCGGTGCTTATCACCGCGCCGCCAGAGCGGCTGGCGCAACGCCTGGCCGACAGGGCGCGCGAGGATGCCGAGGCCGCGGCCGAGCGGCTGCAGCGCAGCGAGGCCTACGACGTGACGGACCGGCGGCTGGTGACGATCGTCAATGACGGCGCGCTCGACGACGCGGCCGCCCGGTTCGTCAGCTTGCTCGCCACACTTCGGTTCTCACCAGACGTCCGCCGCCGAGCCTGAAACGCGCGAGCACGGTGAACGGCCGCCCCGGCGCGGCTTGCCTGAAGACGCAGAGATCGCGGACCTGCAGGGGGCGGTCGAGGAAACCGCCGAAGCGCTTGCGCAGGATCGCCATCACCGCCGCCCGTTCGGCCGTATTCTCGATGCGGCCGGTGAGCGTCAGATGGAAACGCCACTCTTCCAGCACATAGGGATAGCCCCAGCGCAGCAGCAGCGCGTCCTGGCGCGCCGACAGCCCCGGCGCGCGCCGGCGCGCCAGTTCTGCCTCGTCGGCCGGTCGCCGGTATTCGTCGAACTCCACGACGCAACAATCGGCCAGATCCTGCAGCGCCGGGCAGCGCTCCTGCGGCACCATTGCAAGGAAGTCGCCGAGCTCGGCAAGCACCATCGACGGCACCGCCACTTCGCGCAGCGTCGCGGCAAAGCGGCCGACGGCCTCGACGAAATCGCGCTCGGTCGCGCCGTCGACCAGCGCGATCGGCGCCTTCAACGTGCCGTGAAAGCCGTAGAGGCGCGGATCAGCGGTGATTTCCGCAAGTCTCTCCGATGACATACCCGACAGCAGCGGCTGGCGGCGGAGCCGACCGCCCTCAGGGCTGATGCCAAGCCACTGCCCGGCCGCAATCGCGAGACCTTCCTCTGCTCTCGGTGCGTAGTAGACCGCGTAGCGTTCCGTCACGTCCTTGCCTGCCCTCGCTTGCCGATCAGGGCGAAGCGCAACTGATTGGAAACGAGATCGATGGCGGCCACCGTCACCAGGATCATCAGGATGATGAACGACGCCTGCCGCAGCTCCAATGTCCGGATCGCCTCGGACAGTTGCAGGCCGATGCCGCCCGCGCCCACCACGCCCAGGATGCTGGCCCAGCGAACGTTCGATTCGAAGAAATAAAGCACCTGGCTTGCCAGCACGGGAAAGACTTCCGGCAAGAGGCCGAAGCGTACGCCCAGCACGCGTCCGCCGCCTGTGGACACGATGCCCTCGACCGGCTTGCGGTCGGCCGCCTCGATCGCCTCTGAGAAGAGCTTGCCGAAGCTGCCGATGTCGGAGGTCGCGAAGGCAAGCACGCCGGCGAACGGACCCAGGCCCACCACGCCGATCCAGATCAGCGCCCAGATCAGGATGTCGACGCTGCGGATGGTGTCGAGCGAGCGCCGGGTCAGGAAGGTCACGATCCTGGCGGTGGTGACGTTGCGCGCCGCAAGCAGGCCGAGCGGCACCGCCAGCACGGCCGCGACCAGCGTGCCCAGCAGGGCGATCGCGATCGTCTCGATCAGGCCCCACAGATAGAGTCGGAACATCGCCCAGCTTCCCGGCTCCGGCGGCAGCATCAGCACGGTGACGTCCCAGAGCTTGCCGATGCCCGTGAGAGTGTTGAGCCCGAAGAAGCCAAGATCGGCCATGCCGAGCAGCAGCAGCAAGAGCGCACCGCCGAAGACGATCGCCACCGATCGATTGCGGCCCGCGCCGCCGAAATGTCCGGGATGGCGCGCACGCAGCGCGGCGAGGTCTATTCGGCTTCGATCCAGCATCAACGGCCTTCCACCAAGCCGATCAGGCGATGCCGGATCTTGCCTGTGAAGATGTCGATCACCGCCACGGTGACCACGATCATCACCAGGATGGCCGAGACGTCGGAGTAGTAGAATTTGCGGATCGCCTCGAACAGGTCCATGCCGATGCCGCCGGCGCCCACGAAGCCCAGCACGGCGCTCTCGCGCACGTTGACCTCGAAGCGCAGCAAGACGTAGCTGACGAAATTCGACATGACCTGCGGCAACGCGCCGAAGCGCATCGAGACGTGCCACGGCGCCCCCGTCGCCTGCACGCCTTCAACCGGCTTCATGTCGATGTTCTCGACGACCTCGGCAAAGAGTTTGCCCAGCGCGCCCAGCGAATGGATCGCGATCGCCAGCACGCCCGCCATCGGACCGAGACCGAAGGCAATCACGAACATCAGGGCGAAGACCAGGCCGGGCACGGTGCGGCAGAACTCGCAGAAGCGGCGCACCGTGAAACTCAGCCAGCGGGCCGGCGTCACGTTGGCTGCGGCGAGAAAGGCCAGAAAGAAGGCGCCGATCGCGCCGAGCGCCGTGCCCACATAAGCCATCACGATGGTCTCGCCCAACAGGCGTGCCCAGCGGGCGAGGCCCCAGTACCATTCGACGGGATCGGTGACGACCAGCGCCCCGCTGTCGAGATGGAACAGGCGCCCGATATAGCCCGTGAAATTGCCGATCTTGGCGAAGAACAGCGACGGCGAGACTTCGGCCGCGACGCAGGAAAGTGCCGCGGCCGCCAGCACGACGGCCATGGTGAGCAATGTGTGAAGGCGCCGCGCCCGTACCGCCGCCGCGTAGGCGGCGAGCAGTGGCCGGACCTGGGCCTCGGGCAACTGGGCGATCGGAGAGATCACGCGGGATACATTACGCGGGGCAGGAGACGGGAGGCGACCGGAGGGGTCGATCGCCTCCCAGGCTGGCTGCCTAGCTCTTCTGCTTGCGCAGGCTGTCGATGAACTTGATCAGTTCGACGACCGTTTCGTAGTACTTGGCGTCGACCGCCTTGTATTCCTTGTCCTTGCCGTCCGAGAGCTTGTCGAACGCGGCCTTCGCCTTGGTGGGCGCAGCCTGGAAGGCCTTCCAGATGTCGGCCTTCGCGTCGGCCGGCATGTCGGCCAGATAGGCGAAGGGCGAATTCGGGATGAGGTCCGACTTGGAGATGATGCGGAAGTCTTCTTTCTTCGCCAGGCCCTTCTTGACCATGCGCGTCAGGTTGGAGTCGTCCTCCGAGTTCCACCAGTTGGCGGCGACATCCACCGTCTTCTGCTGCAGCGCGATCACCGCGTTCTCGTGGCTGCCGGTGTAGGTCACGTGCGAGAAGTAGCTCTCCGGCACGATCTTCTCCTTGTTCAGGATAAAGCGCGGCACGTTGTTGCCCGAGGTCGAGTTCGGATCGACGAGGCCGAGGTTCTTGCCCTTGAGATCCTCGATCGTCTTGTAGGGGCTGTCGGTGCGCACGTAGAAAACCGAGTAATAGCCCACGGTGCCATCGTCGTTCACCGTCGTGCAGAACGGCTCGACCTTGACGCCGGTCACGACCGCGCGCGCGTAGGAGGCCGGACCGTAGCCCGCGATGTGGATCGAGCCGTTGCGCTGGCCTTCGATCACCGCAGCATAGTCGTTGGCGACGCGCAGCGTCACTTTGGTGCCCAGTTCCTTCGACAGATACTCGACGAACGGCGCATAGCGGTCGGCGACGCCCGAGGCGTTCTCGGCGGGAATGATTCCGAGGACCAATTCGGGATACTTCGCCTGCCAGCCGGCGGCCCAGCCGCTGCGGGTGACGGCGAGCGAGCTGGCGGCGAGCGCCGAGCCCAGGATCTGTCGACGATTGAACATTGCGAATCTCCTTGTTGAGGACGATCAGTGATTGGCGAGCGCGAGGCCCGTCTCGGCGCCGACGGGAAGAAGGCCGGGCTGCGTTTCAGGAGAGAGCACTTCGCCCGACTCGAGGCCGTAGAGGTCGCGCGCGACACGGTCGGTGAGCTCCGCCGGCACGCCGTCGAACACGAGGCGACCGCCCGCGAGGCCGACCAGCCGGTCGCAGTACTTGCGCGCCAGGTCGAGGCTGTGGAGGTTGCATATCACGGTGATGCCCATGTGCCGGTTGATGTGCTGGAGCGCGTCCATCACGACCTGCGTGTTGCGCGGATCGAGCGAGGCGATCGGCTCATCGGCCAGGATGATTTCGGGCTCCTGCACCAGCGCGCGCGCGATCGCGACCCGCTGCTGCTGGCCGCCCGACAAAGTGTCGGCGCGTTGCGCGGCGAGGCGGCCGATGTCGAGGCCTTCGAGCGCCGACAGGCCCAGCGCTTTTTCCTCGTCATTCCAGAGCTTGAACAGCGAGCGGCTGAGGGGTGCGTGGAAGGCGCGGCCCATCATCACGTTGGTCAGCACGTCGAGGCGGCCGGAGAGATTGAACTGCTGGAAGATCATCGCGCAGCGCGCCCGCCACGCCCGCAGATCGCGGCCCTTCAGCGCCGTCACGTCGACGTCGCCGTAGTGGATGCTTCCCGAGGTCGGATCGCTCAGGCGGTTGATCATACGCAGCAGGGTCGATTTGCCCGACCCCGACTGGCCGATCACACCCACCAGCTGCCCCGACGGCACGACCAGCGAAATGCCGTCGACCGCGCGCTTGGCGCCGAAACTCTTGATAACGCTGTCCAGTCGCAACATGGGTGAAGCCGTAGCGGCCGCACGCTGCACAAACGCGACGGTTAGGTTACGGAATCAAGACGCTCCCGGGGACAATCAGGCGAGAGCGTAGAGGCAGACGCCGAGCCACAGCCCGACGGCGGCGATCAGGGGCTTGTCGGTGACGGCGACGTCGGTCGGCGACTCGCCGCCTTCCAGCGTCTCGACCACGTACCAGTAGCGGAACAGGCCGAAAATCACCAAGGGGATGGTGAATCCGAGACGGTCGTTGTTCGCCGACATCACGAACAGGCTGTAGAAGATCAGCGCTCCCACCGCCGAAATCTCGGCGTAGCGGTCGACCAGTGCGACCGAGTACCGCTGCAGCACTTCGCGGCTGCCGCTGCCCGCCGTCGCGAGTTCCTGCCGCCGCTTGATCGCCGCCAGATAAAGCGCGAGGCAGAGCGTGGTGATCGCCATCCAGTTGGAGACTGGCACCGCAATCGCCACCGCGCCCGCATAGATGCGCAGCACGAAGCCGCTCGCGACGGAGAAGATGTCGAGCACCGGCTGGTGCTTCAGCCAGAAAGAATAGGCGTAGTTCAGCACCAGGTATGCCCCGATCACCGCCATCGTCTTGGGCGACCAGACCACGCCTGCAACCAGCACCGCGTAGAGCGCGACCAGCAACGCAATCGCCGTCGCGGGCTTGACGGTGCCGGCGGCGAGCGGCCGGCTCCAGCTCTTCACGGGATGGCTGCGGTCGCGTTCGATGTCGCGCAGGTCGTTCAGGATGTAGGTCGCCGACGAGGCCACGCAGAACAGGCCGAAGGCGCCGAAAGCCTGGGCGACCGCGACCATGTCGCGGAACTCCCGGGCGAAGATCAGCGGCGCCAGGACGAAGCCGTTCTTGACCCACTGCTTGGGGCGCGCGAGCCGCAGCAGCTCGGGCAACCGGATATTAAAAGGAAGTTTCATTCCGCTATCTCGCTTATACTGGCAATCAATGCGGCTGGCGATCATCTACGCGGTCTTGGCGCTCATCGCGATGGCCACCAATATCGGCGCCCAGGAGCTCACGGTCCGCGCCTATCAGGGGCCGTTCCAGGTGGCGCTCTCGGTGTTCGTCGGCACCGGCGTCGGGCTGGTCGTGAAGTACATGCTCGACAAGAGCTTCATCTTCCGCTTCCGCCCGCGCGACAAATTGCACGATGCCCAGACCTTCGTGCTCTACACCGTGACCGGCGTCGCCACTACGGCGATCTTCTGGGGCTTCGAGTTCGGCTTCGACAGGCTCTTCGAGAGCAAGGACATGCGCTACCTGGGCGGCCTGATCGGCCTGGCGATCGGCTACTGGACCAAGTACCGGCTCGACAAGCGTTACGTGTTCGGCGGCACGGCATGAGGCCGGTCTCGTCATGGGGCCGCCTCTCGGCCCTGCCGCACCAGGTGATCGAGCTGGGCGACCGCGACCGGATCGGCACCGCCCTGGCAGCCCACAAGCCCGGCATCGCCTATGGTCTGGGGCGCAGCTACGGCGACGCGTGCCTCAACCCCAACGGCGTGCTGTGGAGCACGGCCGGTCTCGACCGCCTCATTGCCTTCGACGAGACGACGGGCCGGCTCACCTGCGAGGCGGGCGTGCTGCTGCTCGATATCCAGCGCCTCATGATCCCGCGCGGCTGGAGCCTGCCGGTCGTGCCGGGCACCCAGCTCGTGACGGTGGGCGGCGCGATCGCCAACGACGTGCACGGCAAGAATCACCACGGCGCCGGCACGTTCGGCGATCACGTCACTCGGCTGAAGCTGGTGCGCACGGACGGGGAGACGATCGACTGCGGCCCCGGCCTGAGGCCCGACTGGTTCGCCGCGACCGTGGGCGGCCTCGGCCTGACCGGCGTGATCGCCCAGGCCGAGCTGCAATTGCGACGCTCGCCCGGCCCCTGGCTCGAGGGCGAAACCCTGCCGTTCAAGGGGCTGGATGCCTTCTTTCAGCTCTCGTCGGACTCCGAGCCGGCCTGGGAGCACACGGTCTCGTGGATCGACTGCACCTCGGGCGCCGACGTGCGCGGCCTGTTCATGCGCGCCAACCCGACCGCCGGGAGCTACCCCCCGCGGCGCGCGCGGCAGAAGACTTTCCCCTTCACCCCACCAGTCTCGCTGGTCAATCGCCTCACCTTGCGCGCGCTCAACGAGGCTTACTATGCCTTGAACAAGCGTCACCTCGGGCGGCGCATCGTGCATTACGAGCCGTTCCTCTACCCGCTCGACGGCATCGGACAGTGGAACCGGCTCTACGGTCCCAAGGGCTTCTATCAATATCAATGTGTCGTTCCTCCCGCGGCCGGCAGGCACGCGGTCGCGGACATGCTCGACGCCATCGCGCGCGCGAACGAAGGCTCGATCCTGGCCGTGCTCAAGACCTTCGGCGACCGCGCGCCGCCCGGCCTGCTGAGTTTCGTGGCGCCCGGGGTCACGCTGGCGCTCGACTTCCAGAATCGACCGGGCGTGCTCGAGCTGTTCGCGCAGCTCGATGCCATCGTGCGCACCGCCGGCGGGCGGCTCTATCCCGCCAAGGATGCGCGCATGCCGCGCGAGATGTTCGAGGCGACCTACCCGCGCCTCGCCGAGTTTCTGACCTATCGCGACCCGGGCATAAGCTCCGGCATGTCGCGGCGATTGATGGGAAGCTGACATGACAGAGAAGACACGCATCGTCGTCATCGGCGCCACGTCGGGCATCGCCGAGCACTGCTGTCGCCTCTGGGTGCAGCGCGGGCCGGTCGAGCTTCTGCTGGTCGCGCGGGATGCGGCCCGCACCGAGCGCATCGCCACCGATCTGCGCGTGCGAGGGCCCGGCTCGACCGTATCCGTGATGACCGCCGATTTCCTCGACCCCGGGGAAATCGTGCGCGTGGCGGATGCCGCGACGGCCGCCGGCCCGGTCGACATCGTGCTGATCGCCCATGGCTGGATGCCGTCACAGGAACTGTGCGAGGACATCCAGGTCGCGCACGACGTGCTGGTCGTCAATGCGGTCTCCCCGGCCCTGTTCGCCGAGGCGTTCGCCAACAAGTTCGCCAAGGCCGGTCGCGGCACGGTCGCGCTCATCGGGTCCGTCGCCGGCGATCGCGGACGCAAGGCCAATTACACCTACGGCGCCTCCAAAGGCCTGCTGTCCCGCTATGCCGAGGGCCTCGAGCATCGCCTGGCCGGCAGCGGCGTCTCGATCGTGCTGCTGAAGCCCGGCCCGACGGACACGCCGATGGCAGCCGATCATAAGGCACGGGGAAGACGCCTCGCCTCGGCGGAGGACGTGGCGCGCGTCATCGTGCGCGGCATCGACCGCAAGAAGTCCGTCGTATATGCGCCGCCGGTCTGGCAGCTCATCATGCTGATCGTGCGCCACATTCCGCGCATCGTGTTCAACAGGCTATCGATCTGATGAGGATCGCCTCCCTCGTCTGGCTGCTGGT
>CAIWTJ010000122.1 GCA_903915535.1 Enhydrobacter aerosaccus | reverse complement strand
GGCAGCCTGATGGCGAGCGTCGTCCTCGAACTGGGCGGCTGGGCCCAGCTCAACTACCTGGCCTTCGCCCTGGTCTGCATCGCCATGCTGGTGATTGGCGTCTATCGCCTGAGGGCGCCGGCCCGAGTTTGAGCCCAAGCCCTTGAAGGGGATGGGGATTCCGCCCCCGAGCCGGTGTTGCGGAGAGCCATGGGTTCTGTCATTTTCCGCCCGCCTCGCGTTGGGGGAAACAAGGCTCTGCGCGCGACAGGCTGAAAACGGCATAAAAACAATAGGTTAGCCAAATATGTCTACCGTTCTTTGGGCCGTCATGGGCTGCGGCGTTATCGCCGTTCTCTATGGCGTGATCACCGCCTCGCGGGTCATGGCCGCGGATGCCGGCACGCCGCGCATGCAAGAGATCGCTCAGGCGATCCAGGAAGGCGCCGCCGCATACCTGCGTCGGCAGTACACCACCATCGGCATCGTGGGCGTCGTCGTCCTCGTGCTTCTGTTCATCCTGCTGGGCAAGCTCTCCGCGGTCGGCTTCCTGATCGGTGCGGTGCTCTCGGGCGCCACCGGCTTCATCGGCATGAACGTGTCGGTACGCGCCAACGTGCGCACGGCCGTCGCCGCGCAGAAGAGCCTGGGGCAGGGCCTCGACCTCGCCTTCAAGGCGGGCGCCATCACCGGCATGCTGGTGGCGGGCCTCGCACTGCTGGGCGTTACCGGTTACTTCGCCGTGCTGCTGAACATGGGCATCAAGCCCGGCAGCCGCGAAATGATCGACGCGCTCGTGTCGCTGGGCTTCGGCGCCTCGCTGATCTCGATCTTCGCCCGTCTCGGCGGCGGCATCTTCACCAAGGGTGCGGACGTCGGTGGCGACATGGTCGGCAAGGTCGAAGCCGGTATCCCGGAAGATGACCCCCGCAACCCGGCCACCATCGCCGACAACGTGGGCGACAACGTCGGCGACTGCGCCGGCATGGCCGCCGACCTGTTCGAGACCTATGCGGTGACGACCGTCGCCACGATGGTCCTGGCGTCGATCTTCTTCGCCGCCAACCCCGCGCTCGTCATGACGCTGATGCTCTATCCGCTCGCCATCGGCGGCGCCTGCATCATCACGTCCATCATCGGTACCTACTTCGTGAAGCTGGGTTCCGACGGCGGGATCATGTGGGCGATGTACAAGGGCGTGATCGTGGCCGCAGTGCTGTCGATCCCGGCCATCTGGCTGGTCACCGACCGTCTGGTCGGCATGGGCACCGTCATGACCGTGGGCGACAAGTCGTTCACCGGCATGTCGCTGTTCTGGTGCTCGCTGGTCGGTCTCGCCATCACCGGCCTGATCGTCTGGATCACCGAGTACTACACCGGCACCGACTACCGTCCGGTGAAAGCCGTCGCGGCGGCCTCGGTCACCGGCCACGGCACCAACGTCATCGCGGGTCTCGCGATGTCGATGGAAGCGACCGCCATGCCCGCGCTGCTGATCTGCGCCGGCATCGTGATCTGCTACGTGCTCGCGGGCCTGTTCGGCATCGCCATTGCCACGACCGCCATGCTGGCGCTCGCGGGCATGGTGGTGGCGCTCGATGCCTACGGTCCGGTCACCGACAACGCCGGCGGCATCGCCGAAATGGCGGGCCTGCCGAAGGAAGTGCGCAAGAACACCGACGCGCTCGACGCGGTCGGCAACACCACCAAGGCGGTCACCAAGGGCTACGCCATCGCCTCGGCCGGCCTCGGTGCGCTGGTGCTGTTCGCGGCCTACACCTCGGACCTCACGTACTTCATCTCGCAGGGCAAGCTCGGCATCAAGTCCGTGAACTTCTCCCTCGAGAACCCGTACATCGTGGTCGGTCTGCTGATCGGCGGCGGTCTGCCGTACCTGTTCGGCGGCATGTCCATGCTGGCCGTCGGCCGGGCCGCACAGGCGGTGGTCGAGGAAGTGCGCCGCCAGTTCAAGGAGAAGCCCGGCATCATGGCGGGCACGGATCGTCCGGATTACGGCCGCGCCGTCGACATGCTCACCAAGGCCGCGATCAAGGAAATGATGATCCCGTCGCTGCTCCCGGTGCTGTCGCCGATCGTGCTGTACTTCGTGATCTCCTGGATCGCGGGCAAGTCGGACGCCTTCGCGGCGGTCGGAGCCATGCTGCTCGGCGTGATCGTCACCGGCATCTTCGTCGCCATCTCGATGACCGCGGGCGGCGGTGCCTGGGACAACGCCAAGAAGTACATCGAGGAAGGCAACTACGGCGGCAAGGGATCCGATGCCCACAAGGCGGCGGTAACCGGCGACACCGTGGGTGACCCGTACAAGGATACGTCGGGCCCGGCCGTCAACCCGATGATCAAGATCACGAACATCGTGGCGCTGCTGCTCCTCGCCGTGCTCGCACACTAAGCGGCCTTGCCTGAGAGAAACGAAAAGCCCCGGTGGAAACACCGGGGCTTTTTTTGCCTTGGTGGAGAGGGCCATTCCAGAAGTGACGGTAGACTGGGCTGAGTTCGAGACGGCAGACCCGAATCTTGCAGCGTTGGGCCGTCAGCGGCTCGAACGGCGAGTGGCCTATCTCGCAACCGCGCGGCCAAGCGGCGCGCCGCGTCTTCATCCGGTATCGCCGTACTTCGGCGGAAGGCGCCTGTTGGTCTACATGGAGCCGACCTCGCCCAAGGCGGCCGATCTTCGCCGTGACGCACGCTATGCATTGCATTGCGGCGTCGAGGACGACAGTGGAGGGGGCGGGGAATTCGCCGTCACCGGGCGCGCCGCCGAGATCATCGATGACGCCGGCCGCCGCGAAGCCTTCGAGGCCGCGCGGCAGGCGGGGTACAGGCCCGCCGATCGCCATACCGTCTTCGCACTGGGCGTTGGCCGCGTGATGGCGACGACATACGCGAATGGCCGGCGACGTTTACATTGGCCGCCGCAAGAGCGGCGGCGCTGAAGGCCGTCGACGCTCTACTGGGTCGGGCCGCTGCCACCGGTGGTCGGCGCGCCGACGGTGCCCTGGGTGGCGCCGTTGGGCGCTGCGAAGCGGCCGACGTTGCCCATGATCTGTTCGAGCACGGTCAGCTCCTTGCCCGCGGTCGGGGTGATGCGCGAGACCATGGTGATATGCTCGGCATCCTCGAGATCGTACTTCTTGATCGCCTGAAGGCGGCCTGTGTCGTTGAAGGTGAGCTGCATCACCTTCTGCTCGGTGATCTTCGACTTCAGGAAGGCGAAGGTCTCCTGCTTCTGGCTGATGTAGTACCAGACGTTCGGATTGAAGGTGGCGATCGCCGACGGTGACCCCACCAGGCGTACGACGTCCTCGCGGCTCTGGGCGCCGATCTCGATCTTGTCGACCGAGCCGGGCGTCGCCGCAAAGCCGCGCTGATCGACGATGTTTTCGCAGCCGGCGAGCGCGAGGGGAGCCAGGAAAGCTCCGGCAAGGAAAAGCGGGACGGTGCGACGCATGGACGGGTTCTTGGGTTCTGGCGAAAGAGGGTGCACAACATGTCGTGGCGTGGTCTCGGGGTCAACCGAGGCCCCTGGCCAGGAGGAGAATAACAGTGTTTGGCCGCAGGAAGCCCGAAGAGGAATATGCCGCCGCCGTGTACAAGCGCACGGGCGAATGGGCGCGTGCCCCGGAATTGTTCGAGATTTGCGGCATTCCCGACACGCTCGATGGGCGTTTCGACGCGCTCGCCCTGCATGCGGCGTTGGTCATCGAGCGGCTGCGTCGCGAACCGGATGGCGAGGCGCTGGCCCAGGATTTCTTCGACGTGATGTTCAAGCATCTCGACCTCACCCTGCGCGAGATCGGGGTACAGGACCTGGGCGTCGGCCGCCGCATCAAGATCATGGCCGAGGGCTTCCACGGCCGCGCGCTGGCCTATCGCGAGGCGCTGGCGGGTGGACCCGCGCCGCTTACCGAGGTCTTGCGTCGCAACGCCTACGGCGGTAGGCCGCCCGCCGACGCAGCCTGCGTGGACCGGCTCGAAGCCCGGGTCCGGCAGCTTGCGGGCCAGCTCGCGGGCATGTCGCGAAACGAATTGGCGAAGTAGACTGGTGAAATGGTTCAACCGGCAGCACAGCAACCCAAGTCCGAGATCGAGCGGATGGTCGACCTCGAGAAGATGGGCGCAAGCGGCTCGACGGCGCTGGACATCAGCGCCAGCGACAGCGAGCGCGCGGCGCTGACCAAGCGCTTTGGCTTCCTGGGCCTGCCGGCCTTTTCGGCCCGGGTGACCGTCGATCGCCGGCCGGGCGGCCAGGTGGTCGTCGAGGGCCGTCTGCGCGGCAAGATCGTCCAGGCCTGTATCCTGAGCCTCGATCCGGTGACGCAGGACTTGGACGAGACGTTCCGCATCGTGTTCCGGCAGGACCTGACCGAGGAACTGGATCCGGAGAGCGGGGAGGCGGTCCTCAGCGCCCAGGCCGATGCGCCGGAGCCTCTGTCCGGAAATATGCTCGATGTCGGTGAAATCGTTGCCGAACAGCTCTCGCTGGCCGCCGATCCCTATCCCAGGCGCCCCGGCGTAAAGCTCGAGGACGTGCTTCCCAAGCCCCGGCAGGGTGAAAGAGGCGGCCGGCCGCCCAAATCCGACCAGCGGAGGCATCCTTTCGCCGGTTTGGCGACGCTCAGAGACAAACCCCGGCGCGGACGCTAAATTGTTGCGGGGACGGGACGTTTTGGCTAGAGAAGTCGGCCCGCCGCGCCTGAAAGCGCGGCCGTAGCTTTTATGGGGCGAAAGCCGGCTTTCGAGAGCAGGCGTCGTTCCGTCGTGGAGATCGTGTCATGGCTGTTCCTAAGAAGAAAGTTTCCAAGTCGCGCCGCAACATGCGTCGCTCGCACCACGCCATCTCGCCGATGGCGTTCATGGAGTGCAAGAATTGCGGTGAATTGAAGCGGCCTCATATGGTCTGCTCGCACTGCGGTTACTACCGCGAGGACATGCCCGTCCTGGCCGACGGCGCGTCGGCCGAAAAGTAGTCAACGGAGCGCGTCCGTGAGCGCGGGCAAGGTTATTCTCGCGCTCGACGGCATGGGCGGTGACCGGGCGCCCGGCATCGTCGTCAACGGTGCGGATATCGCGCGCGAGCGCTATCCCGGCACGACCTTCCTTCTGTTCGGTGATCCCGCGAAGCTGAAGCCGCTGGTCGACAAGCGCAAGGGCCTGGCTCAGGTGCTCGAGATCGTAGCGGCCGAAGACGCGGTCCTGGCCGAGGACAAGCCGTCCTTTGCGCTTCGCCGCCGGCGCAAATCCAGCATGTGGCTGGCTTGCGAAACGGCAGGACAAGGGCGAGCCGACTCCGTCGTTTCCGCCGGAAATACCGGCGCCTTGCTCGCCATGTCGATGTTCGCCATGCGCATGATCGAAGGCACGGACCGGCCAGCACTTGCCTCGTTCGTGCCGACCGCCCGCGGCGAGTCGGTGATGCTCGATCTCGGTGCGAACATTGAATGCGATGCCGACAATCTCGCCCAGTTCGCGGTGATGGGCAGTGTTTTTGCCCAGGTACTGATGGGCCTCGACGCCCCGCGTGTCGGCCTGCTGAACGTCGGCTCCGAAGAGCTGAAAGGCCACGAGGAATTGCGGCAGGCAGCCGCCTGGCTGCGCCGGGAGGGTGTGCCGCTCTCCTTCCAGGGGTTCATCGAAGGCAACGACATTACCTCCGGCGCGGTCGATGTCGTGGTTACCGACGGTTTCACCGGCAACATCGCGCTGAAGTCGATCGAAGGCACCGCCAAGCTCTATACCGGCTTTGTGCGCGATGCCTTCCGCACCTCGACCTTCGCCAAGATTGGCTATCTGTTCGCGTCGGGTGCGCTGGTGAAGATGCGCAAGCGGGTCGATCCGCGCCGCTACAACGGCGGCGTGTTCCTGGGCCTCGACGGTGTGTGCGTGAAGAGCCACGGCGGTGCCGACGATGTGGGCTTTGCCTACGCTATCGGGGTGGCCGTCGACATGGTGCGTTACGAGTACAAATCCAAGCTTGTCGAGGGACTCGCCAAGCTGCGCGAAGTCACCTCGGCTGCCGAAGCAGGTGCGGCGCTTCAGGCAACCGGAGGAGCTACGTGATCAGGTCAGTCGTTCAGGGATGCGGTGCCTATCTGCCGGAGAGAATCGTCACCAACGACGAACTGGCCAAGAAAATGGAGACCTCGGACGAGTGGATCCAGCAGCGCACCGGCATCAAGCAGCGCCACATTGCGGCCGATGGTGAGTTCACCTCGCATCTCGCCCTGAAGGCGGCCGAGCGGGCGCTCGCCCATGCCGGCCTCGACGGTGCCGACCTCGACCTGATCGTTCTGGCGACCGCAACGCCGGACGAGACCTTTCCGGCGACCGCGACGGTCGTGCAGAAGGCCCTCGGCATGCACAAGGGGGCAGCCTTCGACCTGCAGGCCGTGTGCGCGGGCTTTGTCTATGGCGTGTCTGTGGCCGACAGCATGATCAAGAACGGGCTTGCAGGCACCGCGATGGTGATCGGCGCGGAGACCTTCTCGCGCATCCTCGACTGGAACGATCGCGGCACCTGCGTGCTGTTCGGCGACGGCGCCGGTGCGATCGTTCTCAAGGGGGAGCAGGGCGCCGGAACCTCGGCGGATCGTGGCATCCTGGCCAACGCGCTCCATTCCGATGGCCGCCAGCACGACATCCTCTACGTCGATGGAGGCCCATCCTCGACCCGCACGACCGGCTTCCTGCGCATGGAAGGCAAGGAAGTCTTCAAGCATGCCGTCGTCAACATGGCGGCCGTCGTGGGCGAGGTGCTGGGGAAGGCGGGCCTCGAAGCCAAGGACATCGACTGGCTGGTGCCTCACCAGGCCAACAAGCGGATCATCGACAGCACCGGCCGCAAGCTCGGCCTCGCGCCCGAGAAGGTCGTGGTGACTGTGGATAAGCATGCCAACACGTCGGCGGCCTCCATTCCGCTGGCCCTCGACACGGCGGTCAAGGACGGACGCATCAAAAAGGGCGATCTGACGCTGCTGGAGGGCATTGGCGGTGGCCTGGCCTGGGGCGCCTCGCTCATCCGTTGGTAGAACAGGCCGGCTGATACAAAATTGCCCTGAACGGGCCAAGAACAGACGCCGATTCAAGTGTTGCCGCTATCCTCCTGATATTGACCGGTTTCCGACCTTACGTTAAAGATCAACTGGGGAAAGGAAGGGTACTACCGGATGGAAGGCCGGACTATCACGCGTGCCGATCTGAGCGAGTCCGTGTTCCAGGAAGTGGGACTGTCTCGCAACGAATCGAGCGACCTCGTCGAGACCATTCTCGCCGAAGTCGTCGAGGCATTGGCTCGTGGCGAGTCGGTGAAGATCTCCTCGTTCGGGAGCTTCACGGTTCGCGACAAGGGCCAGCGTGTCGGCCGAAATCCGAAGACGGGACAGGAGGTTCCAATCCTGCCGCGCCGGGTGCTCGTCTTTCGGGCGTCGAACGTCCTCAAATCACTGATCAATGGGGCACCGATCGACGTTGCTAAGGGGTAATTGGGGAAGTCTAGACTGGGGGGTCAGTCATGGCCGTATCATCTGTTCAGACCGTTGAAAGACGGGTCGAGAAGTCGGCGCAGGCGTTTCGCACGATCAGCGAAGTAGCGACCGAGCTGGATGTTCCGCAGCACGTGCTGCGGTTCTGGGAAAGCAAGTTCACGCAGGTCCGTCCGCTCAAGCGCGGCGGGGGCCGGCGGTATTACCGGCCGGAGGACATCGACCTCCTGCGCCGCATCCGCACGCTGCTCTACGACGACGGCTACACCATCAAGGGCGTCCAGCGCCTCCTCAAGGAAGGCCGCGGCCGGCTTCCGGCCCAGCGCGCCGATCTGGCCGCCGAGAGCGTGCTCGAGAACCTGCGCATCGTCTCGGCCCGCGCCGAGGCGATGACGTCGGGGAACCATCAGCCGCTGCCCCGCACCGGCCCGCAGCCGTCGACCACGACGCCGCGCGCGGCGATGTTGGACCTGCACAAGCGCCGGGAGATCGAAACCGTGCTCGAGGACCTCGAGCAGGCGCTCACCCAGCTGCGGAGCACGCTGAAGGCGCAGAACTAGACAGCGTCAAGAAGCGGCTGGCCCAAGGGTTGGTCGGCTTCCGGGTATTCGCCCACCAAATCAGGTGGTTGCTGCAGGAAATGGCAGTAACCACCTGATTTTTCTTGGTTTTTTGTTTAATCAGCGTATCCTCTCACGCGAGGGGCTTTGTGCACCGGAATCGTCATAGGGGGACGTGACCGTGTTTGCTGATCGCGAGACAGTGCGCCAACACGCGCATCTGACTGATAATTATGCGTTGAATGATAATGAGTTGGAGGGTGATCTTCCAACCATGGTCGAAGTGCTTTACCTGCGCCGTGGCCTGTCCCAGGCCGGCGGCAAGCTGCCGTTGTTCGACATGGACGGGCAGGACGTGGCCGAGGACATCGTCCGCCGTTGCCTCGCGCGCGGCTGGGCCGAGCCCTGGTTCAACAACCCGCTGAAGCCCGACTGGCTCGTCTGCAAGCTCACGCCTGCGGGACGTCGTCTGGCCGAGGCCTCGTAGCCAGCCACGCCACGATCGCGGACGCTGCCAGGAAGACGGCCGCCAGGAGCCAGGCCGCGCTGGGCGTGTCTTTGAGGAAGTAGGCGAAGGTCCAGGCGAAGACGCCGGGGCCGATGATGTTGGCGATGCTCATGAGCGAGCTGTTTGCCCCCTGGAGCTGGCCCTGCTCGTCGTGGCCCACCCGGCGGCTCATCAGCGACTGCGAGGCGGGGCTGGCGAGCCCCCACAGGCCCATGATCGGCACGCCGATCCAGAACAGATACCCGGTCGGCGCGAGACCATAGATCAGCATGCCGACGCAGCCGGCAGACATGCCGCCGATCAGGGTCCAGCGCTCCCCCAGCCAAGCGATGATGCGACCCACCAGCAGCCCCTGGGCGATCGCGGAGGCAACGCCGACCATGGCAAGCGTCAGGCCGACCATGCCGGGGCCCCAGCCGTAGCGGTAACCGGCGTAGATCACGAAGACCGACGGCAGTACCTGATGGGCGAAGTTGCCCAGGAAGCCCACCGTCGCCAGTCCCCAGAGTTCGACGTGGCGCCCCAGCAGCCTGAGCGAGCCCAGGGGATTGGCGCGCTTCCAGGCGAAGGCCATGCGGCGTTCGGGCGGCAGCGACTCCGGCAGGATGAACCAGCCGAAGCCCGCGTTCACGAGGCAGGCCGCGGCGGAGGCCCAGAAGGGCAGGCGCGGATCGAGGCTGCCCATCAGGCCGCCCAGCGCCGGGCCGACCACGAAGCCAAGGCCAAAGGCGCCTCCAATGAGGCCGAAGGCCTTGGCCCGGTCGTCCGGCGGCGTCACGTCGGCGATATACGCGAAGCAGGTGCCCAGCGTGGCCGAGGTAATGCCCGAGATCACGCGGCCGACGAACAGCCAGCCGAGCGAGGGGGCCAGCGCCATGAAGACATAGTCGAGACCGAGCCCCAGGCACGAGATCAGGATGATCGGCCGGCGGCCGGCATGGTCGGACAGCGCGCCGAGCAGGGGCGAGAACAGGAACTGCATGAGGCCCCAGACCGTCATGAAGACGCCAATCGTCTTTGAGGCGGTCGCGGCGTCGCCGCCCTGGAAGTCGAGGATCAGGCGCGGCAGGACCGGGATCATCATGCCAAGCGCCAGGATATCGAGCGCGGCCGTGCAGAAAATGAAGGTGAGGGCCCGCTTTTGATTCATTGTTCTGCGTTTTGCGGGGGAAAAAGAAGTTGGTCGGGGCGACAGGATTTGAACCTGCGACCCCCAGTCCCCCAGACTGATGCGCTACCAGGCTGCGCTACGCCCCGACCGGAGAAGCGCGTTTAGCGCTTCGGCAAGGCTGCCGCAACCGCCTTACTTGGTGCCGCGCGCAGCTTTGTAGGCCGGCCGCGACAGGCAGCGCTCGAGCCAGGCGCCGACATTGGGGAACGGCGTGAAGTCGTACTTGATCGGCCGCGACCAGCTGCAGATCGAGGCGAGGTTGAGATCGGCCACGGTGAACTTCGATCCGAGCAGGTATTCGCGGCCCTGCAGCGCGCCATTCAGGACGCCGAACGGCTTGGGCAGCGCCTTGAGCGCATCGGCCACGACATCGGGTTTGCGCTTGTCGGGCGCGGTCATGAACATGTCGATCAGCACCGTGAGCAGCGGCTTCTCGACCTCGGTCATGCCCCAGAAGCTCCACTGGTGGCAGAGCGCCTGATCCTCGAGCGACGCGGGCAGGAAGCCGTCCTTGTTGTGCTTGGCGGCGAGGTAGAGGTTGATCGCCATCGACTCGAACAGCTTGAAGTCGCCCTCGACCAGCGTCGGCACCTTGCCGTTGGGATTGATCTTGAGATAGTCGGCGCTTTTCAGCTCCTTCATCTCCATCGGCACATGCTCGAACGGGATGCCGAGCTCGTGCACGATCCAGAGGGCGCGGGCGGCGCGCGAAGCGGCGGGTCCATAGATCTTGACGGTCACTGAAGCTCTCCCCGAACGGTCGTGGCGACGTTAAGCACGCGGATTGTCTGAGTCCATAGTGGTGGGACCAAGACCATACTTGTCGCCGATGTAGCCCTGCGGATGGCCGAAGCGTTCGGTCATGACAGCCGCGAGGTCCTTGTCCGGCGAGGTGATGCAGCCGCCCGAGCGCACGGCATATCGTTTCGGCAGCCTGGGCGCTTTGGGCTCCTCGCCCCGCGCCAGCGCCCGCGCCGCGCCGACGATCAGTTTGCGGAACTCGACGATGCCGATATCGGTCGGCCCGAGATGTTCCTTGGTGCGGTCCTGGATCGGGCCCTGGCTGTCCTGGATCGCGGCGTCCTGTTCCGATACGCCGGTGATGCCGGTGAACGTCGAGTGCTTCTGCGTCGCGCGGTCGATCAGGTAGCCGTTGCGCCTGTTGCGCAGCGGCATGTAGTCGGCGTCGACCTCGGAGTGCACGTTGAAGCCGCCGTCGAACTTGGTGCGCTCGGCGTTGCTGAGCGGCCGCTCGGGCTGCCAGCAGTAGGAATAGATCCAGCACGACTCGTCGTCGACCGGCACCCAGCACTGCCCGTAGTAGATCTCGCCCGGCAGCGCCGCCGGCGTGTAGGCGATGTTGGGCATCAGGAACTGCGCGATGCGCCAGTACAGTTCGGGCCCGTCGGTCTTGCGGCCGCCGCCGATCACCAGCCCGACGTCGTGGCCCAGGACCTGGAAGCGCGGCCGCGGATCGTTCTGCACCCAGCGGATGCGATCGTCGGGCGTCGACTGGTCGGCGAGGGCGGCCTTGCTCATTGCCGCGCGCAGTTCGTCGGCGCCGGTGGCGATCACCTTGTGAAGGAAGGAGAAGTGCGACGTGTCGATGCCGCCTTCGAGGCTCTGCACCCAGTTGCAGTCCTGCCATTTCTTGGTGACATAGCGATTTGCTGCCGGCACGAGACCGAGCTCGATCTGCGGCAGCTCCGGCACGTTGTCTTTCGGCCCCATGTAGACCCAGATCAGGTCCGCCCACTCGCGCGCCGGATAGGCGAGCAGCTTGATCGTATCCCTGTACGTGGACTCGGGCGGTGCGGTCGGCAGGTCGACGCAGTTGCCGTCCACGTCGAACTTCCAGCCGTGATAGACACAGCGAAGGCCGCAGTCTTCGTTACGCCCATGAAAGAGATTGGCGCCGCGATGGGGGCAGTGCGGCTCGACGATGCCGACCTTGCCATTGGTGTCGCGGAAGGCGAGCAGGTCCTCGCCCAGAACCTTGATCTTCTTCGGCGGTCCGTCGCGTTCCGGCAGCTCCGCCGACAACAACGCCGGCATCCAGAAGCGGCGCAGCAGCGCGCCCATCGGCGTGCCGGCGTCGCTCTGCGTCAGGAATTCGTTGTCCGCCTTGCTCAGCATTTTTGCAAAGGTCCCTCGGCTTCGCTCGGGACGGCGGGCTACAAGCCCGCCGCTTTTGCCAAAGCTTGCTCCAGATCGGCGATGATGTCGTCAGCCGTTTCGAGGCCTATCGACAGGCGAATTACGTCGGGACCGGCTCCGGCCGCGACGCGCTGTTCCTCCGTGAGCTGGCGGTGCGTCGTGGACGCCGGATGGATGATCAGGCTCTTGGCGTCGCCGATGTTTGCGACATGGCTGAACAGCTCGACCGAGTCGACGATCTTGACGCCGACGTCGTAGCCACCCTTGACGCCGAAAGTGAAGACCGAGCCCGCGCCCTTGGGCAGGTACTTCTTCATCAGCCGGTTGTACTTGTTCGTCGGTAGTCCAGCGTAGTTCACCCAGGCGACGGCGGCGTGCTTCTCGAGATACTGCGCGACCTTGAGCGCGTTGGCGCAGTGCCGCTCCATGCGCAGGCCCAGCGTCTCGATTCCGAGCATCGTGAGCCAGGCGTTGAACGGCGCCTGCGTCGGGCCGAGATCGCGCAGGCCCACGGCGTGGCTGTGGAAAGTGTAGGCCATGTCGCCGAAGGTCTCGTAGAAGTTCAGCCCGTGATAGGCGGGCTCGGGGCCGGCGAGGCTCGGGAACCTGGCCCCGCGCGACCAATCGAACTTGCCTGAGTCGACGATCGCGCCGCCCATCGACGTGCCCGTGCCGCTCAGGAACTTGGTCGTCGAGTGCAGCACCAGCGTCGCACCGAAGTCGATCGGCTTGCACAGGAAGGGCGTGGCCAGCGTGTTGTCGACGATCAGAGGCACACCCGCGTCCTCGGCGATGCGCGCGATCGCCTCGATGTCGCTGATCACGCCGCCCGGATTGGCCAGGCTCTCGATGAAGAAGGCCTTGGTCTTGTCGGTCACCGCGCGCTTGAAGTTGTCGGGCGTGTCGGCATCGACGATCGCGGCCTTCCATCCGAACTTCGGATAGGTGTTCTTCATCTGCTGCAGCGAGCCCCCGTACAGGCGCGACGAGGCCACGATATCGTCGCCCGGCGTCATCAGCGGGAACAGCGCCAGCACCTGCGCCGAATGGCCCGACGAGGTCACCGTGCCGCCGCGTCCGCCCTCGAGCGTGGCCAGGCGCGTCTCGAGCGCTGCATTCGTGGGATTGGTCAGGCGCGAATAGATGAACCCAACGGTCTGCAGGTTGAACAAAGCGGCGGCATGGTCGGCATCGTCGAAGACATAGGCCGTGCTCTGGTAGATCGGCAGCGCCCGCGCGCCGGTCGCGGGATCGGGCGCGGCGCCGGCATGAACGGACAGGGTCTCGAAGCCGTAGGTCTTGTTGCTCATGAGGGGGCTCCATTGAAGACAATGCAGGCCGGGCTGCCGACGGACACCTTGATCGGCGTCGGCGACAGTTTGCCGTCCGCGCTCCTGCGATAGGCGAAGATCGTATCGCTGCCCTGGTTGGCGACGTACAGGAATCGCTCGTCGGGATCGAAGGCGAAGAAGCGCGGCACGGTGCCCTTGGTCGGGACCCATTGGCGCGGCGACAGCGTGCCCCTGGCCTTGTCGATCGCGAACACGCCCACGCTGTCGTGGCCGCGGTTGGTGACGTAGACGTTGCGGCCGGCGCGATCGACGGCAATCTCCGCGCCGGTGCTGTAGCCGGTGAACGAGTCGGGGCAGGAGGGCACGGTCTGGATCGGCGTGAGCTTGGCGCCGCTCTTGCGATACGTCGTGATCGTCGAGTCGAGTTCGTTGATCACGTAGGCCAGCGCCCGCGTGGGATGGAAGTCGATGTGGCGCGGACCGGCGCCCGGCCGCGAGGTGACCCGGCCTGCTTCGACCGCGACGCCTTTCTTGCTGTCGAGGTGATACGACACCACGACGTCGCCGCCCTTGCAGGGCACGAAGAAGTGCTTGCCCTCGCGGTCGAGCGGATTGTGGTGCGGGCGGATGTTGCCCTGCTCGCGGCGGTGCGGCCCGATCGTGCCGGCCACGGTGGTCAGGGTCGAATAGGGGCCGAGCCCACCGTCCTCGGCGATCGGCAGGGCGGCGATCGAGTCGGTGCCGTAGTTGCTCACGACCAGGAAGCGGCCGCCGGCATCGAGGGCCAGGTGGATCACGTTGTAGCCGCCGGTCGATTGCCGGTTCAGCACGGCGATGTGCCCGGTCAGCGGATCGATCGTGTACGCCGTCGCTTCGCTGCGATCGCCGTGCACGGAATAGAGGCGGGTACGCTCCTTGTTGATCGCGAGGAACGAGGGATTCTCCAGACCGCCCAGTGTCTGCACGTGCCTGAAGGCGCCGGTGCGCGCATCGACCCGGTAGACGTTGATGCCGTTGCCGTGGCCCTGGCGGCCGGGCGTGGTGTAGCTGCCGACGTAAGCGAACATCAGTTTCCCCCAATGATGACGGCGAGGCCGGGTTTGCGGTCCTCGAGTTTGATTGAAAGCCCATGCAGGCTGGCGATGGCCTTCACCAGCGCAAGGCCCAGGCCGCTGCCTGTCGTCGTCCGGCTGCGGTCGAGACGATAGAAGCGGTCGAATACGCGCTCGCGCTCCTCCGCCGGAATGCCGGGGCCGTTGTCGGCGACGGTGATCTTCGGCCCCTTGATCAGCGCCAGCGACACGGTCGAGCCGGAGGACGTGTGCGCCAGCGCGTTCTCGACAAGGTTCGAGAGCATTTGCGCCAGCAGCTGCCGGTCGCCGCGGATCGTGATGCCGGGCTCGATACGCAGGTCGAGCTTGTGCTGCGAATCCTCGGCCGATGGCCCATAGGCTTCGCCGACCTGGCGCGCAACCTCCGAGAGATCGACGTCGGCGAAGCCGCTCTTCTGCGCGCCGGCCTCGATCTGGGCGATGCGGAGCAGGGCGGAGAAGGTCTCCAGCAGCACGTCGGCTTCGGCGATCGAGGCGTCTGCGGCGGCGGCATACTCCGCGGTCGTCGTTGCGTGCTCGCGCGCCTCTTCGAGTCGCTGGCGCAGGCGCCCCAGCGGCGTGCGCAGGTCGTGCGCGATGTCGTTGGACACCTGGCGCAATCCCTCCATCAGATGCTGGATGCGGTCGAGCATCGCGTTGAGGCTGACGACGAGCTGGTCGACCTCGTCGTTGGTGCCGCGCACGGGTATGCGCGCGCTGAGATCGCCCGCCATGATGGCGCGGCTGGTGCGGCCGATGGTGTCGATGCGGCGCAGGAAGCCGCCGCTCAGCAGCACGCCGCCCGCGATTGCAAGCAACAGCGTGACGGCCGCGCCGACGGCGAACGCGCTCTCGATCGCGTGCTGCATGTCGATCAGCCGGCTCGCGTCCTGGGCCACGAGGATGAACGAGCCGTCGGGGAGGGTGATGCCGTAGCCGGTGAGCTTGCTGCGCGCGCTGGAGAGCTCTCCACTTGCATCGTCATGCACGAAGTCGACCACGCCATTGACCGGAGGCATACCGGGCAGGTTGCCGACGATGACCTGTTGGGTCGGCGCCTCGAGCAGGTAGTAGATCGGCCCGCGCGTGCGGAAATTCATGCGCCGCGTGATCTGATCGGCGACACCCAACAGCCCGGCGCGGCGGTGGATCTCCGCCAGCTGGAAAGCCTCCGTGCGCAGCACCGCCTGCATGTCGTTCTGCATCGCGCTGGTCGCCTGCACATAGACCGTGGCGAACAGCACGATCGCGGACACGACGAACAGGCCGGCATAGATCAGCGTCAGCCGGAAGCTGGCCGACCGTAGGATGCGCGAGAGTCCCCTACTGCGGCGCGCGGATGACATAGCCAGCTCCCCGGATGGTGTGCAGCAGGGGCTTGTCGAAGCCCTTGTCGATCTTGCCGCGCAGCCGGCTGATGTGCGTCTCGACGATGTTGGTCTTGGGATCGAAATGGAAATCCCAGACCTTCTCCAGCAGCATCGTGCGCGTCACGACCTCGCCCGCGTGCCGCATCAGGTACTCCAGGATCTTGAACTCCTGCGCCAGCAGCTCGATGCGTTTGCCGGCGCGGGTGACGTTGCGAGAGAGCAGGTCGATCTCGAGGTCGCCGACGGTCAGGTGCGTCGTCTCGACGATCGGCGGCCGGCGGGCCAGCGCACTCACGCGGGCGGCCAGCTCCGCGAACACGAATGGCTTCACGAGATAGTCGTCGGCGCCCGCCTCGAGGCCCGCCACGCGATCGTCGACGCCGCCCATCGTCGTGAGGAACAGCACTGGCGTCTTCATGCCGGCGGCGCGCGCGGCCTTGACCAGCGACAGCCCGTCCATGTGCGGCAGCATGCGATCCACGATCATCACATCGTAGCGCTCGCCGGTCGCGAGGTAGAGCCCGTCGCGGCCATTGTCCGCCCGATCGACGACATGGCCTTTCTCGCGCAGCCCCTTGGCCACGTAGTCGGCGATCTGCTTGTCGTCCTCGACGAGGAGAATTTTCATCTCCGTCGTCCCGACCGAAGCGAAGCGGAGTGGAGGGACCTGTCTTCTGCTTCAACCAAGATCATGAATCTCGCCACTCAAATCTCGCCACTCTGGATTCGATCGATTGATGAGAGTGATCTTCTTGTCTCTTCGCCATTTCTTCAGCTGCTTCTCACGATCGATCGCACCCGGTGCGGTTTCGAAGGGTTCGACGTAGATGAGCTTGTCGACCTTATACTTGGCGGTGTGTATCGACTCGCCCCGCCGATGTTCTTCCAGTCTGCGGGGTAAATCGGTTGTCACACCTATATAGAGCGCGCGGCCGGTTCTGCTCGCGACGATGTAGACGACGGGTTGGCCCATGGCGTTGCCGGCAGAAATACAGTGTTTTTGGGCTTTATGACAGGTCCCTCCACTCCGCTTCGCTCCGGTCGGGACGACGGTTTGAACTATACAAACATTCAATGTTGCGGCCATGGGGGCGCCATGGGGTGGGGCCCATATGTCTCCTGCGAGTTCAAACAGGAGGTTTCCAATGACCAAGACAAAGAAGCTCTTAGCGGCACTGGCGCTGACCACAGCGCTGACCGCTCCGGCCCTCGTTGCCCCCATGCTGATCACGACCCCCGCCATCGCGGGTGAGGCGACCCATGACTTTGCCGACCTCGCCGCCAAGGTGACGCCGGCTGTCGTGAACGTGGCCGTCACCTTGAAGGCGGGCGCGGGCGACGACGAGACCAAGATGTCCGGCGACGAGAAGTCGCCCGGCCAGTCGCAGATGGAAGAGTTCATGCGCCAGTTCGCCGAGCGCTTCGGCCAGCAGGGCCAGGTCCAGAAGCGGCCGCAGCCCAAGCAGCAGGCCGTAGGCACGGGCTTCATCGTCGATCCGTCCGGCATCATCGTCACGAACAACCACGTGGCGGGCAATGCCGAGAAGATCACCGTCACCCTGGCGGACGGCCGCAAGTTCCCGGCCAAGCTGCTGGGCGCCGACGCCAAGACCGATCTGGCGGTGCTGCAGGTCAAGGCCGACAAGCCGCTGCCGTACGTCGAGTTCGGCGACGCGAGCAAGATCCGCGTCGGCCAGTCGGTGATGGCGGTCGGCAACCCGTTCGGCCTGGGCGGCACCGTGACGACCGGCATCGTGTCGGCACGCGGCCGCGACATCCAGTCCGGTCCGTTCGACGACTACATCCAGACCGACGCCGCGATCAACCGCGGCAACTCCGGCGGCCCGCTGTTCGATCTCGACGGCAAGGTCATCGGCATTAACACCGCGATCTTCTCGCCGACGGGCGGCAGCATCGGGCTTGGCTTCGCCATTCCCTCGAGCCTCGCCCAGCCGGTGGTCGCCCAGATCAAGGAACATGGGCGGGTCGAGCGCGGGCTGCTTGGCGTACAGATCCAGCCGGTAACGGATGAGATCGCGAGCAGCCTGTCGCTCGGCTCCGCCTCTGGCGCCCTCGTTGCCCAGGTCGAACCGGACAGCTCGGCCATGAAGGCCGGCATCCAGTCGGGCGACGTGATCAAGAACGTCGACGGCAAAAACATCGACACCGTGCGCGATCTCACGCGGACGATCGGCGGCGCCGAGCCCGGCTCGACGGTGAAGATCGCCCTGGTGCGCGACGGCAAGGACATGACGGTGAACGCCAAGCTCGGCGACAGCGAGTCCAAGGCCACCAAGCAGGCCAAGGCGGACACCGCCAAGTCCGAGGCGGCCAAGGAGCCGACGTCCTACGGCGTCTCGCTGGCGCCGCTGACGCCGGAGACGCGCCAGCAGCTCGGTCTCAAGAACGAGATCAAGGGTGTGCTGATCGCCGGTGTCGAAACCGGCAGCCCGGCCGAGGAGCAGGGCCTGCGCACCGGCGACGTCCTGCAGCAGGTCGGCCGCACGCCGGTTGCCTCGACGCAGGAGGCGTCGGCTCAGCTCAAGGAGGCCAAGGACTCCAAGAAGCCGGTGCTGATGAAAGTCTATCGGGAGGGGATGACGAGGTTCGTCGCTATATCTCCCCGGGCGACCTGAACTTCGCCCTCTCGACGGAGCCGGCGGTGGCCCCACCATCGCCGGCTTTGTCGTGTCTGGGCTAAAGTTTCTTTTCGAAGATGATCTGCCCGTCGTCCTGGCGGCCGATCTCGATCCAGCCATCGGTTCGGTAAAACCCTTCTGCCCGGGTGGCGGGGCTGGTGGTGAGCGTCGCGACAGCGAAGCCTGCCTTGCGCAAATCATCGCAAGCGAGCGGTAGCAGCGTCCGGCCGATGCCACGGCCTTCGTAGTCGGGGTGAATGAACAAGCCGAAAATCGTTCCGTCGCGGGGATCGGCAACGGCGAACCCCTGCACGGCGCCGTCCTCCTCCCAGACCCAGAACGTGCCGTTGTCGTAGATCCAGCGCGCCGTGTCGGCGACCTTGGAGACGTTGGCGGCGCCAAGCTTGTTTTCCCGGACGGCGTTGCGAATTTCCGAGATCCGGGCGCGGTCGGCCACAGTGGCGTGACGAATCATGAAAACTCCGATGCAATCGTGAAGAGGGTGGCTATGGCGCGGCGGCAGGCATCATCCCGGACGGTTGCCCGCCGGGAGGTGCGCGGTTCGCTGCAAGAAGCCACGGATCACATCGGTACGAATTCCCTGATCGTCGTCTGCGCCGAATTTAGTTTCCGCCGGTCCCATTAAACAAATGGGAATTTAATGGCGCTGATTTTTGAAACTGAATGAATTCAGGGAGTTAGCGGAGAGCTCCGATTCGATAAATGGAAGCTGACCTCGCCACCCTCGATCCAGCCCACAGTCTGGCGTCTCCCGTGGTCCCCGCGCTTCGGCGGCTTGCCAGGGTCCGGGTCCCCGCAAGGAGATATTGCGTATTACGCACGATTTGTCAAGGACATCTTGGAAGCACGCGCCTCAACTGGCGCTCGTTCATTCTCTTTGGGACCGCGAGCCTCCGGCTCGCTCATGATCATGAGGCGAG
>CAIWTJ010000121.1 GCA_903915535.1 Enhydrobacter aerosaccus | reverse complement strand
ATGACGATATCGGATGCCATTGAACTTCTCCTAACAGGCCCTGCAACCTCAAGATGGGGATGTTATAGACGCGCCGCCATCCCCTGCAAGGAAGCTAGGCACGGCGGGTGAAGCCGTCGGGGCTCCAGTCGTCGCTGCCGATGCCGTGATGGACGAAGAACAGCCCGTCGGGGTCGTATTTCTGCTTCACCACGCGCAGACGGCCGTAGTTGCTTCCCCAATAGGCAGTCTGCCAGTCGGGCTGAAAATAGCTCGACTCCGCCACGTAGGCGCCGGCGTCGGGGACCAGTTTCCGCAGCTCGCCCATGGCGTCGCGCACCTTCGCGGCGTTGCGGCGAGCTTCGCCCAGGTCGGGCTCGTGGCGGCGCAGTCCCGGATAGGCCGGTGGCCCTTCGCTGGCCACGATCGCCAGCGCAAAGGCATCGATCACCGCCGGGTTCATGGCGGTTTCGCGGGCCGCTGCGATGGCCTCGGGCGCGCCGCCCGACAGGCCCTTCTGGAAATGAATCTCGACCGTCGAGTGACGCGCGGCGGCCACCAGCGCAGCGACGAGATCGGCCCGCCGCTGCTCCAGCAGAAGCGACGCGGGCAACCATGCCGATTCGAAACTATGGATGAAGTGACCCGCCTCGCTCACGTTGGCCGTCCAGTAGATGTTGTCGCTCGAGGCGCCAGGACGGTCGTCGGTGCGGACCGCGCCCGGGGCAAAGGTGCGGAGGAAATCCGGGTCCCAGCGATGCCGCGATGGCGCAACGCGCATCCGGGGCTTCTCGACAAAGACGATGTCCGGCATGGCCTCGATGCGGTCGAGGAACGGTTGCCAGAGTGCGCCGATCTCTTCGAGGCTGAGGCCCTGGCAGGACATCTGGATGTCGAGCTGCCGGCCCGGCCGCACGTTGGCGATCTCGCCCCAGTGACGGTTCGCGAGCTTCTCCGCGTAGAAGGCGACGAAGCGATCGACCAGCGCGCGGAAGGCTGCATCCGATCCGGCCTCGATCGTGACGGCGATGCCCCCGAAGAACGACGGCAGCTCGTGCGTGGCGAGCGTGACCCGCGTCACGACACCGAACGTCCCGCCGCCTCCGCCCTTCAGCGCCCAGAAAAGATCGGGATGGGTGCACGCATTGGCGATGCGCACCGTGCCGTCGGCGGTGACAATCTCTGCTTCCAGCAGGCTCGCCGCGGCAAGTCCGTAATTCTTCGAGTAGCTGCCGAAGCCGCCGCCCTGCACGAGGCCCGCGACGCCGACCGTGCCGCAGCCGCCGCCCTGGACGTAGCGTCCGCCCTGCGTTGTCACCTTGTTGTAGGTCTGCATCCAGAGCGCGCCCGCGCCCACCGACACCGCCGGCTGTCCGTCCCTGCATCCGCGAGGCACGAAGGAGTCGTGCAGCACGATATCGTTCATCGCGTGCGTCCACACCATCAGCGAGTCGGGCGAGTTGGACGTGCCGAGATAGGAATGCCCGCCGCCCCGGACGACAAGGCGCAGCCGGTTGTCACGCGCGAAGTTGACGGCGGCGGCGATGTCGGCCGCCGTGCGCGCCGCCACGACATAGGCGCTGGGCTGCGACGTCCAGGCATCGACCCAACCCGTGGTCTGGCTGAGGCCAGGGTCGTCACCGATGAAGTACGGGTTCTTCAGCCCCTTGAAGACCGAGGCGCAGGACGCTCCCGCCGGTTCGGTGCGGCAGACATCGAGGGCCGACCGGCCTTTCATCAGGCGTCCGCCGATCGCGCGGTCAAGTGACTGCCAGGCCCCGTCGGAAGGCCATCCCGGTTCGGTGGGACGCACGCGGGTGAACGGCGCGGCGTTCGCGCGCGCGACGAAGGGGAGCGCGAGGGCCGCCCCGAGGAGCGATCTTCTTTTCATGGCGCTCAGAGCCTCGTGAAGCCGTCGTGGCTCCAGTCGTCGCTGCCGACCCCGTTGTGGACGAAGAATAGCCCGTCGGGATCGTACTTCTGCTTCACGACGCGCAAACGACCGTAGTTGCTTCCCCAATAGGCAGCCTGCCAATTTTTCTGGAAATAGCTCGACTCCGACACGTACGCGGGCGCCTCCGGCGCCACCTTTACGAGTTCGGCCAAACACGCGCTGACGGCAGTCGCGTCGCGCCTGGCCCGCGCCGCGTCAGGCTCGTGTCCCGCGAAACCTGCGAACGCGGGCGCGCCTCCGGCCGCCGTGATGGCCAACGCAAACGCATCGCACGCAGCGGGATGGATGGCGCAGTCGAGCCCCGCCACAATTGCTTCGGCCGGTGCGCCGGCCAGACCCTTGTTGAAATGGAAGTCGAAGGCCCGGTGCCGGGACGCCGCAAATATTGCCTCGGCGAGACCATCGCGCTTTTCATCCGAGAGTAAATTCTGCGACAGCCAGACGGATTCGTAGTTGTGGATGTACCAGCCGGCTTCGCCAAGATTGCCGGCCCAGAACACCGCATCATCAGGCGCGCCCGGCCGGTCGTCTTGCCGGATCACGCTGGGCAAGTTCTGCTTCAGGAAGGCTGCATCCCAGAAGAAGTGGGCCGGTGCGGCGAGCGCCTGCACCGGTGCCACGACGGCATAGTCCACCTGCGCCGCCGCGACCCAGTCGAGAAACGGCTTCCAAGTTGCCTGTGCGGTTGCCTGGTCGATGCCCTGGAAGACCATCTTGAGCTCGAGAAGGTTGTCGGGCTGGAATCTCACCTGCTCTCCCCAGGTCGGATTGAAGAGCGTGCTCCGATAGAAGCGCATGAACTCGGCGATCAATCGTTTGAAGGCTCCGTCAGAGTTTGCCTTGATCGCCCCAAACACGCCGCCCAGGAAGTTCGGCAGCGTATGCGTCTTGAGCGTGACCCGCGTCACGACCCCGAAGCTGCCGCCACCGCCCCCTTTAAGCGCCCAAAAGAGATCGCGGTTGGTGCAGTTGTTGGCGATGCGGATCTCGCCGTCGGCGGTCACGACCTCCGCCTCGAGCAGGCTCGCCGCCGCCATGCCGAAGTTCTTCGAGAAGCTGCCGAAGCCGCCGCTTTGGATCAGCCCCGCCACGCCCACCGTGCAGCAGCCGCCGCCCTGCACGTAGCGTCCGGCCTTGGTCACGGCGGCGTAGGCCTTCAGCCAGATGTTGCCCGAGCCCAGCGACACCGCCGGCTGCGGCGCGTCCGAGCAGCCCTTGGCCACGAAGGCGTCGTGCATCTCGATGGAGTCCATCGGCCGCGTACGGATCAGCAGCGCGTCGGGTGCGTTCGACGTGCCCTGGTAGGAGTGACCGCCGCCGCGCACGACGAGGCGGAGCTTGTTCTCGCGCGCGAAATTGACGGCCGCGGCCACGTCGGCGGCGTTCCGGGCATCGATCGCATAGGCGCTGGGCGACGACGTCCAGGCTTCGGCCCAGCCGGTGGTTTGGGTCAGCGCGACATTGTCGCGGATGAAGTACGGGTTCTTGAACTGCTTGAAGATCGCGTCGCAGGTCGCGACATCGGCTCCCTTGCAGGCCTCGAGCGGCGAGCGGACGGCGGTGAGCTGACCACCGACGGCCTTGTTCAGCTCCTGCCACTTGGCCTCCGAGGGCCAGCCTGGCTCGCCGGGCCGGACGCGCTTGAAAGCCGGCGTCTGGGAATGCGCCGGAACGGACAGGAACGGAAGGCAGGCGGCGGTCGTGAGAAGCTGACGGCGGTTCATGGAGGTCTCCCGTGCTGGAGTGTGTCGCCCTTCCAGCTATCGTCCAAGCCCTTGATTCCGGCGCGAATTGTGACGAACGGCGATGACCGTGGGATGACCGGCGCGCGACACGGGACGACCGGTCACGTCTTCACGGGCGCCAGAGCCTCGAAGCGCTGACGATAGCGGCGGCTCAGGTTCACTTCCGCACCGTCCTGGAGCCGGATGCGCCAGTCACCGCTTACCCATGGCACGACCTCGACTACGCGGCCGATGTTCACAAGGTGTGACTTGTGGACCCGCACGAAGCGCTTGGGATCGAGTTCGGCCTCCAGCTTCGCCAACGACGAGCGAATCTCGAAGGTCTCGCCGGCGACATGCAGGATCGCGTAGTTGCCGGAGGCTTCGACCCAGTCGATGTCGGCTACCTCGACCACTACCTCGCTGCCGCCGCGCTTGCGGACGGCAAAGCGCTCGGGCGTGGGCTCGGGTTGAGGAACGGGAGCGCTTTTTGCCTCGCGCTCCCGCAGATACCGAAAAGCCATCACGCCGAGGTTCATCACGCAATAAGAGAAAATGTCTTTGGTGAATTCGTAACCCAGCCGATCGAGCGTGATCGGAAAGCGGTAGGTCGCGTCGCCCAGGATGCCCACGAACCACAACAGGCGGAGTGCGCCCATGCCGAGCGTGTGGACGATGCTGAAGGCCACGATCGCCACGCCGTGGGCCGCGAGGTTGCGCGGGCGCGTCAGCGGAAAGCGGCGCTGCATCCAGTAGATCATTGGAATGAGGGCGGCGATCACCAGATGGCTGGTGGCCTGAATGGCGAAGGACACGGCAAACGGCGTGCTGCCGCCACGGCGCGCATCGTCCGCCACGGTGACGTAGGCCTGCGTCACGCACGAGACCGTCAGGATCGTGGCCCAGATGGCCGGCACGGCCCACCGCCACGCTTTGTCCTGCGGCGTCATCACCGCGCCTTCAGCCAGTCGATCAGCGGCGTCCAGCACAGCTCGCGCGCGCGCCCGCTCATCATCATGCCGATATGGCCGAGCGGCACGTCGAGGCGGGTGGCGTTCTTCAGGCCGCGCTTGGGATCGACCAGCGCCGCAGCCGACAGCGGCGGCACGATGCGATCGCCGGACGGGATCATCACCAGCGCCGGCCGCTTGATCTTCGCGGGCAGGATGCGTTTGCCGCCGACGACCCACTTGTTCGTGCCCGGCAGATTGTCGCCGTACCAGCCGACCAGACACTCGCGCGCGACCGGACCCGCTAGCGGCGCACCGTCATTCAGCCAATCCTCCAGCAGCACGAACTCGCGCGCGTGTTCGCCTTTCTGGTCCATGCCGAGGAAGCGGCTGAACTTCTTCACCGCCAGCCATGGATCGAGCGACCAGAACAAGGTCTGCAGGATATCGACCGGCAACTCGCCTGCGGTGTCGGCGAGCTTGGCCAGCATCGGTCCGGCCGACAGCAGGAAGGCGTGGCCGGTCTTGTCGGCATGGAAATCCCACGGCGCCGCCAGCAGTGCCAGACCCGCGACCTTGCGCGGCTGCCGCGCGGCGAGCGCCACGCTGAGTGTACCGCCCATGCAGTAGCCCATGACCGCCGATGCGCGGCGCGCGCGCTTGGTCACGAAGGCGAGTGCGCGTTCGAGGCGCTGGACGTAGGCCGTCGTATCGAAGCGGCGTTCGTCGGCGTCCGGCGTGCCCCAGTCGACGAGGTACGGCCGCAGGCCCTCGGCCGCCATCGCACGCAGCAGGCTCTTCTCGGCGGTGAGGTCGAGCACTTCCCAGCGATTGATCAACGACGGCACCACCAGCACCGCCCGGGCACGGCGCTTGCGGGCGGCCGGATGCGTGGCGCCGTAGTCGAGCAGCCGCGTGTCGCCCTCGCACCAGACGGCCGGCGGGTTCTCGAGGTCGCGATGGACCGGGT
This sequence comes from Enhydrobacter aerosaccus, assembly GCA_903915535.1. Taxonomy (GTDB): domain Bacteria; phylum Pseudomonadota; class Alphaproteobacteria; order Reyranellales; family Reyranellaceae; genus Reyranella; species Reyranella aerosaccus_C. The sequence continues at coordinate 44,357 of CAIWTJ010000121.1, read as the reverse complement.
GATTGCGATAGGCCAGCACGCCTTCGGCCAGGCGGTCGAGGCGGCGGCCGATCTCGCGATGAAGCGCGGCTTCGAACTTCTCGGCGCCGTCGGGCGGGATCTCCGTCAGCAGCTCAGCGAGCGGCGAGCTTGCTTTCGAGTTCGGCGAGCCTTGCTTCGAGAGCCGCCACGCGCTTTCGGAGCTCGCCAACGTCATCAGCGCCGTTCCCAGATGGAGCGGCAGCGGACGGGGACCTACTCTGGGACCTGTCCTGGGACCCGTTCTGGGAGCTGGCGGCATGCGCGGTACCTTGAGCAGCTTGTATTGCAGACGCAACCTGCGCATTCGCGGCCGCGAACAGCCGGGCTATCTGCTCGGTCAGTGCCGGATCCGAGGCGAGGCCGGAAAGCTGGCTCTGCCACAGATCGAGATAGCGCTTGGCGAGCCCGTCGAAGGAATCGTCGTTTCCGGAAGCCATGTCCCCACTATAGACCATCGTTGCAGGAACGGGTGTTCGCAGGCGCAAAGCGTGTCTTGTCGCACTGCGGCATCGGGTCTAATGTGACGAACGGTGTGTAAACGGGCGTTTAGCGTGTCGCGGGGGCGAAGAGGAGCGCAAGCGTAATGGCCGATCAGGCAGTACCCGAGGGTGGCCCAAAGCCCGCTCCGGTGGTTATCAAGAAGTATGCGAACCGGCGGCTCTACAACACCGCGACCTCTTCCTATGTGACGCTCGATCATCTGGCGACGATGGTGAAGGCCAAGACCGACTTCGTGGTCTACGACGCCAAGTCGGGCGAGGACATCACCCGTCCGGTGCTGACGCAGATCATCTTCGAGGAAGAGAGCAAGGGCGGCCAGACGCTGTTGCCGATCCCGTTCCTGCGCCAGCTCATCTCGTTCTACGGCGACAGCCTGCAGGGCGTGGTGCCGCAGTATCTCGAGATGTCGATGACGCAGTTCGCGCGCAATCAGGAGCAGATGCGCAAGTACATGCAGAACGCGTTCGGCTTCAATCCGTTCCAGCAGTTCGAGTCCATGGGCAAGCAGAACATGGCGATGTTCGAGAACGCCATGCGCCTGTTCAACCCGTTCGCTGCGGGCCAGGGCGGCGTTCCGGGTGCCGCTCCCGCGCACGCCAATGGCGCCGAAGCGCCCAAGGCCGAAGCCGCACCGCCGGCCGGACCGCCGAGCGAGGAAGCGATCGGCGACCTCAAGCGCAAGCTCGACGAGTTGCAGAACCAGCTCGCGCAGTTCGGCAAGAAAAGCTGACGCCGTGGCCGCGCCGACGCCTCCGGCGTCGCAGGTGCGGCGCACGATGTCCCCCTGCAAGGGCATCTGCATGATGGACCCGCGCGGTCCCTACTGCCTCGGCTGCAAGCGCACCATCGACGAGATCGGTCGCTGGCAGATGATGGAAGAGTCCGAGCGCCAGATGATCGTGGGCGAGCTGAAAGTCCGCAAGCTCAGCTGACCTAGCGCCCCTTGAACTTCGGCTTCCTCTTCTCGCGGAAAGCCGTCGTCCCTTCCTTGTAGTCTTCGGTCAGTCCGGTCAGCACGTTCTGGTCGGCATCCATGTGTGCCGCAAGATCGTCGAGCGCGTGCGCGAGACGGTTCACCGACGCCTTGCTCATGCGCACGGGGATCGGCGGCTGCTTGGCGATGCGCTCGGCAAAGGCCATCGACTCTTCCAGTACCTTGCCGTCGTCGACGACCTTCTCGACCAGGCCCCAATCCAGCGCGTCCGCGGCGCCGATGCGGTCCGACGCCAGGATGACCGCCTGCTTGGTGCGCGCCGGTCCCATGAGCGCCAGCATGCGCGGGATCGAGCCCCAGCTCATGTTCATGCCGAGCTCGACCTCAGGAATGCGGAAGTGCGCGCCCTTCCCGCAAAATCGGAAGTCGAGCGCCACCACCAGCGCGGCACCGCCGCCGACGCAATGGCCCTCCACCGCGGCGATCGTCACCTGATCCATGTCCTGCCACGCCTTGCACATCTTGGGGCCGAGCCGCTGGCGCTGGATGCGCTCGCCGATCGGCAGGTCCTCGCGCGAGCGGCTCTCTGGATCCTTGAGGTCGAAGCCCGCCGAGAAGGCCTTGGCCGAACCGGTCAGGATCACGACCGAGGTCTCGAGATCGTCCTCGAAGTCGCGCGGCACGTCGCGCAGCTCGCGCATCGCCTGCTGGCTGAGGGCATTGATGTTGTCGCCGCGGTCGAAGCGCACGACGGCGATGCGGCCATCGGCTCCGAGCCCCTTCTCGACTTTGACGAAGCGCCGTTCCATTCGCGTCTCTCCCTGTGCAATCGAGCGTAGCGCCTCTCCTTTACAAGCGCGAGCCGCTTGGGTTGACTGCGTCATGGCCCAGACAATCAGCTCCATCGCCCTCGAACGCCGCGTCGACGCGCTGTTCGCCCGCTACACCCAGCCCGGCTCGCCCGGCGCCGTCGTGGGCGTCATGCGCCAGGGCGAGATCGAGCTGTGCAAGGGCTACGGCCTGGCCAGCATCGAGCACGGCGTGCCGATCGGCCCCAGGACGCGGTTCCGCATCGCCTCGGTCAGCAAGCAGTTCACCGTCACGGCGGCGCTGATGCTGGCGGCGGAAGGCAAGCTCAAGCTCTCCGACCCGCCGCACAAGTACCTCAAGGAGCTGGCACCGCTGCCGGTCACGATCGACCAGATGATGCGCAATTCCAGCGGCTGGCCCGACTTCCTCGAGCTCTTGCGCATGGGCGGCCATGGCCTCGACAAGCCGGCACGGCCGGAAGACCTCTATGCCGCCTGCGTCCTGAACCGCGACCTCAACTTCACACCGGGCAGCCGCTTCCTCTACAGCAACAGCAACTTCCTGCTGCTGGGCCGCATCATCGAGACCCTCACGAAGAAGAAGTTGGGCGACGTGCTGGCGGAGCGAATCTTCAAGCCGCTGGGCATGACCAACACGATGCTGGCGGCCGACATCGCCACGGTGATTCCCGATCTCGCCACCGGCTATCTCGGCAGCGCCGAGCAGGGTTTCCGCCGCGCCGCGCACGGCTACCCGCAGGGCGGCGAAGGCGGCCTCACCTCGACGGTCGAGGATCTGTTCATCTGGTCCAGGCATTACGACGAGCCGGTGCTGGGCAAGACCTTGCCGGCGCAGCTCACCGCCGCCGCGCCGCTCACGGGTGGGCATCACAATCGCTATCACCGCGGCGTCACCGTCGGCAATTTCCGCGGCCTGGAGACGGTGAGCCATGGCGGCCTGTGGCCGGGCTTCCGCACGCATTTCCTGCGCGTGCCGGCGGCCGGTCTGACCGTCGTGGTGATCGCCAATCTCGACAGCATCGATCCGCAGCGCCTCTCTCACACCATCGCGGGCGAAGCGCTGGCCGGCGACAAGCGGTTGAAGCCCGCGCTGGCGCCCATCACGCAGGACGAGATCAAGCCGATTGCCGGCACCTGGTTCAACCCCGCCGAACCGTCGCTGTTCGACCTCGCCTGGAAGAACGGCGAGGCCACCGTGACGCAGAACGGCCAGTCCTTCGCGATCTTCCGCCTCCCGGGCGGCTGGTTCGGCCCCGAGCACGGCCTGACCGAGTTGATGCTCAAGCCCGTCAAGGGCGGCCTGCGGGTCGACCTCGGCGCCGGCCGCGTGATGACGTTCAAGAAGGTGACCAAGCGCAAGGCCGTGCCTGCGGCGATCGCCGGCATCTTCAGCTCGCCCGACACCGGCGCCACCTGGCATGTCCGCCGCGGCGGCGCGGACTACACGATCGCCGTGTACGGCCCCCTGGTGAGCGGCGGGGCAGCGTGGACCGTGACCGGCATCGATGCCGACACCGTCGAGATTACGTCGCCCGGAGGCTGGTTCAAGCCGACGCAGCTGGCGCATCTCGAGCGCGACAAGGCGGGCAAGGTCACCGCCCTCGTCGTCTCCACCCATCGCCTCAAGAACGTGCGCTTCGAACGCACCGGCTAAAGACTCAGCGGAACGGGATCGCGTACATCAGGCCGCCGTTGGTCCACAGCGCGTTCAGGCCGCGCTCGAGCTTCAGCGGCGTGCTCTTGCCGACGTTGCGCTCAAAGCTGTCGCCATAGTTGCCGATCTGCTTCACGATCTTGTACATCCACGCCTCGTCGACGCCGACCGCCTTGCCGTAGCCCGGCGTGACCCCCAGGAAGCGCTTGATGACGGGATCGTCGCTCTTCAGCATCTCGTCGACGTTGGCCTGATTGATGCCCAGCTCCTCGGCCTCGATCATGCCGTCGAGCACGAAGCGCACGAGGTCGAACCACTGGTCGTCGCCATGGCGCACCATCGGTCCCAGCGGCTCCTTCGAGATGCGCTCGGGCAGGATCACATAGTCGCCCTTGCCCGAGAGCTGGCCGGCGCGCGAACCGGCGAGGCCCGAGGCATCGGTCGTATAGGTGTCGCAACGTCCGGACGCAAAGGCCTGCAGCAGCTCATCGAGCTTGTCGATCAGCACCGGCTTGAAGGTCATCTTGTGACGGCGGAAATAGTCCGCGAGATTGAGCTCGGTGGTCGTTCCCGGCTGCACGCAGACGGTGGCGCCGTCGAGCTTGAGCGCGCTGGTGATGCCGCTCTTGGCCGGCACCATGAAGCCCTGGCCGTCGTAAAAATTCACGCCCGCGCCGTTGAAGCCCAGCTGCGTGTCGCGCAGCAGGGTTTGCGTGGCGTTGCGGGTGATGACGTCGACCTCGCCCGACTGGAGGGCCACGAAGCGCTGCTGCGCCGTGGTCGGCGTGAACTTCACCTTCTCCGCGTCACCGAACATGGCGACCGCGATCGCCTTGCAGAGATCGACGTCGAGGCCGGTCCACTTGCCCTGGCTGTCGGCGAAGGAGAAGCCCGCGAGGCCGGTGTTGACCGCGCATTGCACGAAGCCCTTGGCCTTCACGGCATCGAAGGTCTGGCCAGCCCAGGCGGGCAGTGCGGCCATCCCGCAAAGGGCCGCAAGAACAGCAATTTTTCTGAAAGACATCTGGAAGCCCCCGGTTCGTTGACCGCCGGCAACCTAGCAAAAGACGGACCTAAGCGCCGCCCAATCACGTTCGTGGCCTCACCGTTCGAGCGACTTCAGGTAGGCGATGAGGTCTTCGATCTGGGCCACGTCCAGCTTGAACTGCGGCATCGCCGCATGCGCGGTCGTGATGCCTTCGGCGAGATCTTCGACCGGATAGCGAAGATGGAGCGACCGGAACGGCGGCGCGTTCTGCAGCGGACTGTCTCCGACCGGTCCGATGGCGTGACACGACGCACAGTTGGCCTGGGCAAATCTCCGTCCGCTATCGGCGTGCGACGGCTGGGCCTGCGCCTCGATCGTCATCAGACCGACGCAGGCCAGGACCGCCAGCCCCGTCCGCATGCCTAGGCGCCCCCGACGACGCTCGGCCTGAACAGCAAATAGAAGACGATCGCCCAGACGACGATCCAGAATATCCAGGTAAGGATCGGGTTTGCCGCCTGCCACTCGAGTATCTTTCTGTGAACGGCCATCGACTTGAGTACCCTTCCAATATGGGGCGTTCTGCCCCTAACGCAATGGCAGCGCGTACATCACGCCACCCTTCTCCCACAGCGCATTCACGCCGCGGGGAAAATTCCACTGCGACTCGCTGCCGAGATTGCGCTCGTAGATTTCGCCGTAGTTGCCGACCTGCTTGAGCACCGCGTATGCCCATTCACCCTGCAGGCCCAGCAGCGTTCCATCGTCGGAGGGCACGCCCAGCAGGCGCTTCGCCGCGGGCGCCCCGGACAGCTTTTCCCTGTCCACATTCGCCCTGGTGATACCGCGCGCCTCGCCATCGAGCAGTGCATTGAACGTCCAGCGCACCACATCCAGCCATTCAACGTCGCCGTCGCGGACGAACGCGCCGAGCGGCTCCAACGCCAGCAGCTCGGGGAAAACGAAGTAGTCTTGTGCCTTGTCGCGCGCGATGATCGTCGTCGACAGGGCCGAGCGATCCTGTGTCAGGGCCTCGCACTTTCCGGCGAAGAACGCCTCGTACATGTCCTTCTGGGTGTCGAACGTCATCGCCTTGTAGTCGAGCTTGTGGGTGACAAACCAATCGCGCAGATTTCGCCCGTACGGCGTGCCATTCAGGATACAGATCGACCGGCCCGCGAGCTGATCGAGCGTCGTGGCGCCGAGCCTCCTCGGTGCCACGACGGCCTGGGCGTCGAGATAGATCATCGTCGCATCCCGCACACCGAGCTTGGCCGTACGTTCCAGCGTGACGGTCGAGTTGCGCAACAGGACATCCACCTGGCCGGCGCGCAGCGCGTCGAACCGCTTCCCCGCGGTAAGCGGGACGAACTTGACCTTTTTGGCATCGCCAAGAACCGCGGCGGCCACGGCGCGGCAGAAGTCGACTTCGAGACCCGCCCACTCGTTGGAGGCGTTCACTTCCGAAAAGCCCGGAAGCTGGCCGTTCAGCCCGCACTGGAGCTGGCCGCGTTTTTTCACGACGGCGAGGGTCGGCTCGGCGGCGATTGCAGATGCAGAGAACGCCGCCGTGACGACGATGCCGATGCACGCAGCAAGAATGGCGGCGATGGTTCGCATGATAGCTTCACTCGGTCGGGCGGCCGGCCGGTCCCGGCCGACGTCAAAGCGTCCGCTTTGCGCGAAAGAGACTACCGCTCTGTCGGCGCCCGATGACTTGATCTACATCAAGCCAGACACAGGATTCAGGCGCGCAAGCGCACCTGTGAAGACGCTACCGCACCTGTGAAGGTGCTAGATCGTGCGCTCGACCATGAGCTTCTTGATCTCGGCGATCGCCTTGGCCGGATTGAGGCTCTTGGGGCACGCCTTGGTGCAATTCATGATCGTGTGGCAGCGATAGAGCCGGAACGGGTCCTCGAGATTGTCGAGGCGCTCGCCCTTGGCCTCGTCGCGGCTGTCGGCCAGCCAGCGATAGGCCTGCAGCAGGATCGCGGGGCCGAGATAGCGCTCGCCGCTCCACCAGTAGCTGGGGCACGAGGTCGAGCAGCAGAAGCACAGGATGCACTCCCACAGGCCGTCGAGCTTGGCGCGCTCCGCCGGCGACTGCAGGCGCTCGCGCGTCGGCGGCGCGGTCGTCGACTTCAGCCACGGTTCGATCGAGGCGAGCTGCGCGTAAGGCACGTTGAGGTCGGGCACCAGGTCCTTCACCACCGGCATATGCGGCAGCGGGTAGATCTTGATGTCGCCCTTCACGTCGGAAATGTACTTGGTGCACGCCAGCGTATTGGTGCCGTCGATGTTCATCGCGCACGAGCCGCAAACGCCCTCGCGGCACGAGCGACGGAAGGTGAGCGAGCTGTCGATCTCGTTCTTGATCTTGATCAGCGCGTCGAGGACCATCGGGCCGCAGGCGTCCATATCGACTTCGTAGGTGTCGACCGTGGGCTTCTTGCCGTCGTCCGGCGACCAGCGGTAGACCTTGAACTTCTTGACGTTCTTGGTCCCGGCCGCCGCCGCGTAGGTCTCGCCGACGCCGATCTTGGAATTGGCGGGCAGTGCAAACTCAGCCATCGCTTCCTCTCGAACTCAGTAGACGCGCGCTTTGGGCGGGAACGACTGAACGTCGTTGCTCATCGGCTGCAGGTTGACCGGGCGGTAGTCGATCCTGGTCTTGCCCGTGTCGCAGTCGACCCACACGGCCGTGTGCTTGAGCCAGTTCTTGTCGTCGCGCTCGGGGAAGTCCTCATGCGCGTGGGCGCCGCGGCTTTCCTTGCGGTTGGCGGCGGAATAGATCGTGGCCTGGGCCTGTACGATCAGGTTCTCGAACTCCAGCGTCTCCATGAGATCGGAGTTCCAGATCATCGAGCGGTCCTTGACCTTGATGTCGTCCTTGCCGGCGAACACCTTGTCCATGTTGGCGCAGCCTTCGGCCAGCGTCTTGGTCGTGCGGAACACCGCGCAGTCGTTCTGCATGGTCTTCTGCATGTTGGCGCGCAGCTGCGCCGTGCCGGTGCTGCCGTTTGCGAAGCGCGCCTTGTCGAGACGGGCGATCGCGTTCTCGCCAGCGTGCGGGATCTGCTTGTGCGGCGCACCGGGCGTCATCTGCTCGGCTACGCGCGCGGCGGCGGAACGGCCGAACACCACGAGTTCGAGCAGCGAGTTGGAACCGAGACGGTTGGCGCCATGCACGCCGATGGAGGCAGCCTCGCCCAGCGCCATCAGGCCCTGCACCGGCGTGAACGGATCGCCGTCCTTCACCGTCATGACCTCGCAGTGATAGTTCGCCGGGATGCCGCCCATGTTGTAGTGGCAGGTCGGCAGGATCGGGATCGGCTGGCGCGTGACGTCGACGCCCGCGAAGATGCGCGCCGTCTCGGCGATGCCCGGCAGGCGCTCGTGGATGACCTTCGGGTCGAGATGCTCGACGTGCAGCTCGATGTAATCCTTGTTCGGACCGCAGCCGCGGCCTTCGCGGATTTCCATGGTCATCGAGCGCGAGACCACGTCGCGCGACGCCAGATCCTTGGCCGACGGCGCGTAGCGCTCCATGAAGCGCTCGCCGCTGCCGTTGGTGACGTAGCCGCCCTCGCCGCGCACGCCCTCGGTGATCAGGCAGCCCGCGCCGAAAATGCCGGTCGGATGGAACTGAATGAACTCCATGTCCTGCAGCGGCAGGCCGGCGCGCAGCGCCATCGCGCCGCCGTCACCAGTGCAGGTGTGCGCCGACGTGGCGGTCGCGTAGACGCGGCCGTAGCCGCCGGTCGCCAGCACCACCTTGTGGGCGCGGAAGCGATGGATCGTGCCGTCGTCGAGGTTCCAGGCCATGACGCCGCGGCACACGCCTTCGTCCATGATCAGGTCGAGCGCGAAGTACTCGATGAAGAACTCGGCGTGGTTACGCAGCGACTGCTGGTAGAGCGTGTGCAGGATGGCGTGGCCGGTACGGTCGGCGGCGGCGCAGGTGCGCTGGGCGATGCCCTTGCCGTATTCCGTGGTCATGCCGCCGAACGGGCGCTGGTAGATCTTGCCCTCGGGCGTGCGCGAGAACGGCACGCCGAAATGCTCGAGCTCGATGATCGCGGGGATGCCGTCGCGGCACATGTATTCGATCGAGTCCTGGTCGCCCAGCCAGTCGGAGCCCTTGACCGTGTCGTACATGTGCCAGCGCCAGTCGTCCGGACCCATGTTGCCCAGTGCCGCCGAGATGCCGCCTTGCGCCGCCACGGTATGGCTGCGGGTCGGGAACACCTTGGTGATGCAGGCGGTCTTGAAGCCGTTGTTGGCCATGCCGAAGGTGGCGCGCAATCCCGCGCCGCCGGCACCCACGACGACGACGTCGTATTCGTGCTCGACGATGGTGTACGCGCGGCCGCCGATGTTGACGGTGCCGGCCGCTGCGCCGTTGCTCTTGCCTTGCTCGGCCATGACTAGCCTCCGAAACCGATACGCATGATCGCCAGGACGGCCCCGAGGCCGAACAGGACGGCGATGAACTTGGTGAAAACGATCATGAAGACGCGCAGCGCGCCGTCGGTGTAGTCCTCCCACACGACCTGCAGGCCGAGCTGGCCGTGATAGAGGCCGACGACGATCGTCAGCGTCAGCAGCACCATCACCAGCGGCGAGCCGATCCAGGCACGCGCCACGGCATAGTCGGCGCCGGACAACATCACCAGCGAGATCGCGAACCACACCACGAGCGGGATCAGCGCGATCGCGGTGACGCGCTGCATCCACCAATGGTGCACGCCTTCCTTGGCCGAGCCGAGGCCGCGCGCGCGGGAGAGAGGGGTACGGGTATCGCTCATCGTGTCCTCCTCACATCAACCGGAGGCCGACGGCCCACGAAGCCGCCGTGGCGACCAGCGCGGCGGCGACGACGATCCAGCCGCTGCGCTCGGCGTCCTTGATCTCGAAGCCGTAGCCCGCGTCCCAGAAGAGATGCCGGATGCCGTTGAACAGGTGGAAGAAGGCGCTGAACAGCCAGCCACCCAGCACGATCCGGCCCGCGATCGAAACGTTGAAGCTCTGGAAGAGCGCGTAGGCCCGCGGATTGGACGCCGCGTACATCACCCAGGTCGCGAGATAAAGGCCGCCCACCGAGAGCGCGATCCCCGTCGCGCGATGCAGGATCGACAGGATGGCAAGCATCGGCAGCCGGTAGACCTGCAGATGGGGGGAGAGCGGCCGCTCGGGCCGATTGGCGACGCTCATCGCGTGAAAACCTCTTTCGCCTGTGGCATCAGCGTTTTTAGCGCGCGCCGTCTCCAAGTCAACGAATGTCGGCCTTGCATCGGAGTTAACCCTCGGATTTGGAAGCGAAATTTCACTGCGACCGATTCGCAGGCCGGACGAAAAAGTTTCCGTCTCGCGAGGATCGCGCCAAAATGCCGGTCCGCCTGCATCGAAAGCCATTCCTCGCGAGTACTCGCGAGCCCCTCGCGAGCGGGTGCATGCACGGTAGTTGCCGCCAATGCACGGGCGCACCGTCGCCCGGTGTTTAATAAATACGCGGAAAACACCGCGCACGCATGTCGAAGAGGGATCGGCATGGCGCCACCCTAAGCGCCTTGCTCTCGATCCCCTATTACGGTCGTTACTGGAGCTATTACGTTGGCCCGCTTGAAACGGAGCGGCGCGGCATCAGAAGCCAGTAATCGAGATCGAGCACCACCGACGGGTGGTATTTGCCATCCGCGCCCTTGCCCGGCCAGTCACCGCAGCAGCGATTCTTGGCGGCGATGGTACGCACGCGCAGCGCGCCCAGATCACTGCGGGCCGGTATCTGCGCGGTATCGAGGATTTCCGACCACGCATAGATCGTGTCCCCGCCGAAGGTTGGCCCGACGTGGCTGCCGGCGTTGAAGGCCGCCATCCGGAAGCCGTTGGCGAGGCCGTTGAACGACAGCGACCGCGCCAGCGAAATGACGTGGCCGCCGTAGGCCAGCCGGCGCCCGAAGCGCGTGGTCTTGCCGCGCACGGCGTCGAAATGGACCCAGGCGTTGTTCTGGTAGAGCCGCGTCGAGAACATGTGGTCGGAGTCTTCGAGCGTATAGCCGCTCACATGATCGATGCGCTCGCCGACGGCGTAGTCCTCCCACCGATGAGGCGAACCCGCCGCGCCGTCGTCGTAGCGCTCGAGCGAAAGACCCGCCGGTACGATCAGATCGGCCGCCGCCACGGATGGCGCAGTCTTCGGCACGACCGGCGCCGCCACCGCTGCGGCGGCACTGCGCTTGTGCACCATCACCCAGCGCACGTAATCCAGCACCATCTCGCCGCGTTGATTGACGCCGGTCGAGCGTACCCAGACGACGCCGCTCTTGCGGTCGGAAGTCTCGCGCAGCCCGAGCACTGTCGAGCTCACCGACAGGGTGTCGCCGGGATAGACCGGCACGCCCCAGCGGAACTCCGCGTAGCCCAGGTTGGCGACGGCATTCGACGAGATGTCGGGGACCGTCTTGGCGATCACGACATGGAAGACCAGCAGGTCGTCGAGCGGCGCGCGCGGCAGGCCGAGGTTGCGGGCAAATTCGTCCGACGAATTGATCGCGAAGCGCGTGCCGAAAAGCCCGATGTTCAGGGCCGCATCGGCTTCGGTCAGTGTGCGCGGCGTGGCGTGCCTGAACGCCTGGCCGACGACGAAGTCCTCGAAGAAATTGCCGGCGCTGGTCTTGCCCATCACGCGGCCTGCAGTTCCCCGATCGCGGCGGCAAGCGCCAGCGCCCGTTCGGCCTGCTCGACATGCAGGTTCTCGATCATGCGACCATCGACGGTGACCACGCCCTTGCCTGCGGCCTGCGCCGTCTTGAACGCCGCCACGATCTTGCCCGCCATCTCGAGCTCGGCCGACGACGGCGCGAACACCTCGTTGCAAGGCTCGACCTGGCTGGGATGGATCAGGGTCTTGCCGTCGAAGCCCATCTCCAGCCCCTGCTGGCAGACGGCGCTGAACCCTTCGGTGTCCTGGATGTCGTTGTAGACGCCGTCGAGAATGGTGAGGCCGTAGGCACGTGCGGCGAGCATGCCCAGTCCAAGCGCCGTCACCATCGGCAGGCGCATCGGCGTGTGGCGCGCGCGCATGTCCTTCACCAGATCGTTGGTGCCCATGATGAGAAGCTGCAGACGCTCGTGCGACGACGCCACTTCCTCGGCGCGCAGGAATCCCTTGGGTGTCTCCATCATCGCCCAGATCGCCATCGATTTGGGCGCGCCCGACGCCTCGAGCAGATCGACGATGGCCGCGACGTCGGCCGCGCTCTCGACCTTCGGCACCACGATCGCGTCGGCGCCCGACGCGGCGACCGCCGTGACGTCGGCTTTGCCCCATTGCGTGCCGAGGCCGTTGCAGCGGATCGCGATCTCCCGCTTGCCATAGGATTTGCTCTTTGCCGCGGCCACGACATTGGCGCGGGCTGCTTCCTTGGCATCGGGGGCGACGGCATCTTCCAGGTCGAAGATCAGCGCGTCGGCCGGAAGCGTGCGCGCCTTCTCGAGCGCCCGCGTATTGGCGCCCGGCATATACAGCACGCTGCGGCGCGGACGGACCTTGCTCGGCATGTCGAGACTCCCGGGAAACGGGGGCGGACTATAATGCGGCGCGACCTTGTGGCAAGGTCCGGCGGCCATGCGCTTTCTCTCGCTTCAGAGCCACGTTGCCTACGGCTATGTCGGCAACCGGGCAGCCGTCTTTCCCTTGCAACGATTGGGGCACGAGGTCTGGGCGGTGAACACCGTCGAGTTCTCGAATCACACCGGCTATGGCGCCTGGAAGGGACGGGCCGCGCCCGCGGAGCAAGTCGCCGAGATCGTGCAGGGCATCGAGGCGCTGGGCGTGCTCAAGACGTGCGACGCCCTGCTGACCGGCTATGTCGGCGATGCGGCCCTTGCAGACGTCGTGCTCGATACTGCCCGGCGCGTGCGTGCGGCCAATCCCAAGGCGATCTGGTGCTGCGACCCAGTGCTGGGCGACATCGACACCGGCATCTACGTGAAGCCCGGCATCGATACCTTCTTCAAGGAACGCGCGCTGCCGGCGGCCGACGTCATCACGCCCAACCACTTCGAGCTGGAGCATCTCACCGGCCGCAAGATCGAGACGCTCGACCAGGCGCTGGCCGCGACGCGCGAACTGCTGAACGGCCCCCGCCTGGCGCTGGTCACCAGCCTGCGCCGCGCCGACGGCCCCGCCGACAGCATCGAGATGCTGGCCGTCACGCACGACGCCGCCTGGCGCATCACCACGCCGCTGATCGACTTTCCGATCGCCCCCAACGGCACGGGCGATGCCGTGGCCGCGATCTTTGCCGCCCACTGGCTGGAGAGCCGCGACATCCCCGGCTCGCTCGGCAAGGCTGCATCCTCGATCTATGCCGTGCTCGAGCGCACCTCGGCGATGGGCGAGCGCGAGCTGCAACTGGTCGCGGCGCAGGAGCGGCTGGTGGCGCCCGCCCGCCTGTTCACGGCGGAGCCGCTGTGATCTTCAACCCCCTCACGCTCGCCATCGAAGGCAGCATCATCGGCTTCCTGATCGCGGTGCCCGTGGGCCCGGCGGCGGCGCTGTGCATTCGCCGCTCGATCGGCGTGGGGGCGGTCGCGGGCTATCTGACCGGCATCGGCGCGGCCCTGGGCGACGCCGTGTTCGGGGCCGTTGCGGCGTTCGGACTCAACTTCGTGCAGCAGTTCGTGGCGTCCCACGAGGCGTGGCTGCGCGGTATCGGCGGCGTGGTGCTGGTTGTAATGGGCTGGACGACGATGCGTCACCGGCCGCGCAGTGTCGGTGATCCGGTCATGAACGATCGCGAGCACAACGTGGCGACGCATTTCCACTTCGCCAGCTCGAGCTTCTTCATCACCGTCTTTAATCCGCTGACGGTGATGGCGTTCGGCGCGGCCTTCGCCGGCCGCAATCTCGCGGGCGTCGGCGCAAGCCTCGCCGATGCGTCACTGCTGGTCGCGGGCGTCTTCGCCGGCGCGCTCGTCTGGTGGGCGATCCTGTGCACGACGGCCGTCTCGCTGCGCCAGCATTTCACCGGCACGGGCATGCGCTGGCTGAACTACATCTCGGGCTCGGTGATCCTGGCCTTCGGCGCGCTCGCGCTGGTGTCGCTCCTGCCGCTGCCGTGGCAGCCGATGGAGCGCGCGCTCGGGTTTTAAGCGAGCGTGACGGCTTCTTCGAACGCGAGGCGCGGGCTGCGGTTGAACAGCTTGGCCGAGTCTCCGTAGCCGAGATTGCACAGGAAGTTGGTCTTGAAGCGGCCGTCCGGGAAGAACGCCGCGTCGACCTTGGCATTGTCGAAGCCGCTCATGCCGCCGACGTCGAGACCGACCGCACGCGCGGCGATCATCAGGTAGGCGCCCTGCAGGCTGCCGTTGCGGAAGGCCGTCAGGAACGCGACCTCCTCCTTGCCCTCGCCGCTGAACCAGTAGGGCGCCGTCTTGTCGTGCGGGAAGGTCTTGTGCAGCAGCTCGTAGAACTTGGTGTCGTAGGCGATGATCGCCGTCACCGGCGCGCTCATCGTCTTCTCGGTGTTGCCCGAGCTCAGCGCGGGACGGAGCTTCTCCTTGCCCTCCTTCGTGCGCACGAAAACGATGCGCGCGGGCTGCGAGTTGGCCGAGGTCGGGCCCCATTTCATGATGTCGTAGATCTCGCGCAGCTGCGCATCGGTGACCGGCTTGTCCTTCCAGCCGTTGTGCGTGCGAGCTTCGCGCAGGATGAGATCGAGTGACTTGGCGTCGAGCATGAGGTTCCCTTCAGGTCAGGGGCGAACCGTAGCGAAGCTTGAGGACGCGGTCGAGACGACTTCGCCGTGAGCGAGTTACGGTTCGGCAACCTGTCGCTTCAGGGTATCGAGCGCGTCGCGTACCTGGGCGAATACCGACTCCCAATCGCCCGCCTTCGGCTGGCGGAACAGGCGCGCCGACGGATACCAGGGCGCAAAAGTACCGCCCAATTGCCAGCGCCAATCCGCGACGCTGGGCAGCAGCACCCAGACGTTCCGGCCCTTCGCCGCCGCCAGGTGCGCGATCGGGGCGTCGATCGAAATCAACAGATCCAATTGCGACAATGCGGTCGCCGCTTCGGCGAAGTCGAAGATGCCGCGGCCGACATCGTGCACCAGGCCGCCGGCACCGAACTGCTGGATGTCCTTCTGGTGCGCGCCGCCCTGCAGGCTGAAGACGAGCAGTTCGGGATCGCCGGCCAGGGCCAGGAAGTGCGGGAAGGGTGCGGAGCGCTGGCGGTCCTGCGGCTGGCCCGGCATGGCTGCCCAGTAGATGCCGATGCGCAGCTTCGCCTTCTCGATGCGTCCGAGCTTGATGCGGCTCTCGGCCGGCGCCTTCAGGTACGGCGCATCGGCCGCCACGGCGGCAAAGTCGGCGCGGCAGAGATGCGGCAGCGATACCAGCGACGCATGAAGATCGAATGCCGGCAGCTTTTCGCCCTCGGCCACCACCTCGTCGACGAAATCGACGGCGGACAGCAATTCCTTCAGCAGCGCCTGGCAGAGCACGATCACCGTCGCGCCCCGGCGCTTGAGCTCGCGCGCGAAGCGCACGAAGAGCAGGACGTCACCCAGCCCCTGTTCGGGATAGAGGAGGATGCGCTTGCCCTCGATGGGGCCGCCGTCCCACGGCGGCTGCGAGAATTCCGGCGTCGGCGTCTCGGGCAGACGCTTTCGTGCTTCGTAGGCGGTGAAGCCCTGTTCGAGGTCGCCGCGCATCAGCAGCGCGATCGCAAGCTCGGTGCGGGCGCGGCGGTTGTCGGGATTGAGGGCCAGCGCGCGGCCGAGGCAGCCGACCGCTTCGTCGAGGCGGCCGAGATCGCGCAGGCAGAGCGCCAGATTGTAGAAGCCCTCGGTGTAGTCGCGGTTGAGAGCGATCGACCTGTAGTGATGCTTCACCGCCTCGTCGAGCCGGTTGGCCGCACGCAAGGCGTTGCCGAGATTGGAATGCAGCGCCGGATTGGCGGGGTCGGCGGAAAGCGACAGACGATGATGCGAGACGGAGGCATCGAGCTTGCCGACCAGCCGCAGCGCCACGCCGAGATTGTTGTGCAACTCGGCGTGATAGGGACGCAGCGCGAGCAGACGCAGATAGGAGGCGATGGCTTCGTCGAGCCGGCCGGCGCGGTGGGCCTGTGCCGCCAGGCGCAACTGCTGGACGAAGCTGTCGGCCTCGCTGCCAAACAGCGGCGTCGCGCCGGAAGAGGCTTCCGACTCGGAGCGCAGGGGATGGATCGACGGCGTGTCGTTCACGCCGCGCAGTCTACATCACGGCCGGTGCGTAGGCATCCAACAAACACCTCACCCTGAGGAGCGGTCCGCAGGACCGCGTCTCGAAGGGTGGGAACGAGCACCATGCCTGGTGCCCATGCTTCGAGACGGCCGCGCTCGCGCGGCCTCCTCAGCATGAGGATCTAGATGTAACCCTTGATCAGCTCTTCCGCGATCTGCACGGCGTTGAGCGCGGCGCCCTTGCGCAGATTGTCGCTCACGATCCACATCGACAGCCCGTTCTCGACCGTGGGATCGACGCGTACGCGACTCACGAACACGGGGTCCTGGCCCACGATTTCCTTGGGCGTCACGTAGCCGCCCAGCTCGCGCCGGTCGACCACGAGAATGCCGGGCGACGCCGCCAGCAGGCGGCGCGCCTCGACCTCGTCCAGCGGCCGCTCGAGTTCGAGGGTCACGGCCTCGGCATGACCCACGAGCGTGGGCACGCGCACGCAGGTGGCATGCACCTTGATCTTGGGATCGAGGATCTTCTTGGTCTCGACCATCATCTTCCACTCTTCCTTGGTCGACCCGTCTTCCATGAACGTGTCGATCTGGGGAATGACGTTGAAGGCAATGTTCTTGGCGAACTTCTTGGGCTCGAGTTCCTGGTTGACGAAGAAGCTCTTGGTCTGGCTGAGCAGCTCGTCCATCGCGTCCTTGCCCGCGCCCGACGTCGACTGATAGGTCGACACGACGACGCGCTTGATGGTCGCGGCGTCGTGGATCGGCTTCAGGGCCACCACCATCTGGATGGTCGAGCAGTTCGGATTGGCGATGATGTTGCGCGCCTTGTAACCCTTGATGGCGGCGCGATTGACTTCCGGCACGACCAGCGGCACGTCCGGGTCCATGCGCCAGTGCGAGGTGTTGTCGATCACCACGGCGCCGGCCTTGGCCGCACGCGGGCTGTACTCGGCCGACACCTTGGAACCCGGCGAGCTCAGCACGATGTCGAAGCCCTTGAAGTCGAACTTCGCGAGATCGTGGACCTTGAGGACCTTGTCCTCGCCGAACGAGATCTGGCGGCCGACCGAGCGCTGCGACGCGAGGGCCACGACCTCGTCGACCGGGAAATTCCTCTCGGCGAGGATCTGCAGCATTTCGCGCCCGACATTGCCGGTCGCGCCCACAACGGCGACTCTGTAGCCCAAAGCGGCCTCCTGAAATGAAGGAGGCAGCCAATACGCTCCTTTGTGGGGTGCGTCTAGGCTACTCGGCGGTGGCGCCGGAAGCCTTGATGATCGGCACCCACAGCGCCAGCTCGTCCTTCACCAGCTTGTCGACGGCGGCTGGAGGCTCCGGCGGCATGAGGTCGATGCCCTGCGCCTTCATCTTCTCCCGCACGGCGGGAAGCTGGGCGATGCGCAGGAGCTCTGCGTTGAGCTTGGCCACCACCGCGGGCGGCACCCCCTTGGGCATCGCAAAGCCCATCCACGTGTTGAAGACGTGGCCCTTCACGCCCTGTTCGACCATGGTGGGCACCTCGGGCAGAAGCTCCGATCGTTGCTCGCTGGTGATGGCGATCGCCTTCAGCTTGCCGCCCTTGATCAGGCTGACGACGGTGGGCGTGTTGAAGAAGCCCATCTTCACCTCGCCGTTGACCACGGCATTGATGCCGGCGGGCGTCGTGCGATAGGGCACGTGCTGCATCTTCACGCCGGTATCGCGCTCGAACAGCAGCGCCGACATGTGGTGGCTGGTGCCCGTGCCGCCCGACGAATAGGTGTATTCGCCTGGCTTTTCCCTGGCCTGGGCGATCACGTCGCCAACCGTTTTGGCGGGATTGTCGGGATGCACGATCAGCACGTTCGAGACGGAACCCGCCAGGGCCACCGCGTCGAAATCCTTGGTCGGGTCATAGCCGGGCTTGGGATAGAGCCCGATGTTGAACACCACGGTGCCCTGCGAGATCAGCAGCATCGTGTAGCCGTCGGGCGCCGCACGCGAGGCCTCGGCGGTGGCGATGGTGCCGCCCGCGCCGGTCTTGTTGTCGACCACGAAGTTCTGGCCCAGCGCCTTGGTCAGCTCGTCGGCGTAGATGCGCGTGATGATGTCGGCCGTGGCGCCCGGCGCCAGCGGCACGATCAGGCGGACCGGCCGGGTAGGCCACGCCTGCGCCTCCACTGACATCGTCGCGCTGTTCGAAACCAGCACCAGGAAAGCCGCGAGTATGGAGCGTCTGAGCATGTATGGTCCCTTGCACGTCGCGTGCCGTAACGCGTTTAATCACGTTCTTCTGTGCGAGGACAATGCATGACCGAGTCCGCCCTGCCGCTGGCAGGCCTCAGCGTTCTGGATATCAGTTCGTTTATCGCCGCACCCGCCGCCGCCGTCGTGCTGGGCGACTGGGGCGCCGACGTGATCAAGATCGAGGGACCGGACGGCGATCCTAACCGCCGCATCATGAACGACTCGGCCAACTACCCGAAAGGCTCGGTCAACTATCCGTGGCAGATGGACTCGCGCAACAAGCGCTCGCTGGTGCTCGACCTGAAGAAGAGCGACGCGCGCGCCGCCCTCGACAAGCTCATCGCCAAAGCCGACATCGTGATCTGCAACTTCCCGCCGCCGGTGCGCGACAAGCTGCGCCTGACCTACGAGGACATGAAGGCGGTGAATCCGCGCCTGATCTATGCCTCGCTGACCGGCTACGGTGAAACCGGACCCGACCGCGACCGGCCGGGGTTCGACGCAACCGCCTACTTCGCGCGCTCGGGCCTGCTCGACGCACAGCGCTACGAAGGCGGGCCGCCCGGTGTGCCCGGCCCCGCGCAGGGCGATCGCGCGACGGCGATGGCGTTGGTGTCCTCGATCCTGATGGCGCTGATCCATCGCATGAAGACCGGCGAAGGCTCGTGGGTCGGCACGTCGCTGCTGGGCAACGGCCTGTGGTCGTGCGGCGTGGTGGCCCAGGCAGCGCTGGTCGGCGCGTTCCTGGCGCCACGCCCGCCGCCCGACCGGCCGCGCTCGGCGCTGGGCAACATCTACCGCACCGCCGACGACCGCTGGCTGCAGTTCACCATCGTGCAGGAAGACAAGATGTGGCCGCCGCTGGCGCGCGCCATCGAGCGGCCCGATCTGATCGACGATCCGCGCTTCGCCGCGACCGCCGAGCGGCGCAAGAACTCCGCCGCTCTGGCGACCATCCTGCGCGAGGCCATCGCCGCCCGCGACTATGCTCACTGGCTGGCGGCGCTGGCCAAGGCACAGATCACCTTCGGCGTGATCAGCCGGCCGCAGGACGTGCCCGACGACCCGCAGGCCGTCGCCTGCGGCGCGATCGTCGAGACCGCGATCCCCGACATGCCGCGCACGCTCGCCAATCCGATCCGCCTTGGCTTCGCCGAGCAACGGATCGCCCACGCCGCCCCCGCGCTCGGCCAGCACAGCGAGGACATCCTGCGCGAGGCCGGACTCTCGGCGGCGGAGATCGCGACGCTCAAGTCGAGCGGAGCGACGCAGTGAGCGAGCCGCTGCCGCTCGAAGGATTGCGCGTCCTCGACATTAGCTCGTTCATCGCCGCGCCCGTCGCGGCGGTGGTGCTGGCGGACTATGGCGCCGACGTCATCAAGATCGAGCCGCCCGACGGTGATCCGCACCGGCAGAACTGGAAGAACGCGGGCTACCCGCGCGCCGATGTGAACTTCCCGTGGCAGCTCGACGGCAGGCTGAAGCGTTCGCTGTCGCTCGATCTCAAGAATGCCGAGGCGCGCAGCGTGCTCGAGAAACTGATCGAGCGCGCCGACGTCATGATCGTGAACTTCCCGCCGCCGGCGCGCGAACGGCTGAAGCTGCGCTGGGAGGATATCGAGCCGATCAATCCGCGCCTGGTCTATTGCTCGCTCACCGGCTACGGCGAGACCGGACCCGATCGCGACCGGCCGGGCTTCGACATCACCGCCTACTTCGGCCGCTCCGGCATCCTCGATGCCGGACGCTACGAAGGCGCGCCACCGGCGATCTCGTTGCCGGGCCAGGGCGACCGCGCCACGGCCATGACGCTCGTCGCCGCGATCCTGCTGGGCCTGCGCCGCCGCGACCAGACCGGCAAGGGTGGCTGGGTCGGCACGTCGCTCTACGCCAATGGCGCGTGGGCCAACGGCACGACCATGGCGGGTGCCGCGATCGGCGCCAGGCTGCCGCCGCGCCAGCCGCCCGACCGGCCGCGCAATGCGCTCACCAATCTCTACGCCACCAAGGACGAGCGCTGGCTGCAGCTGCTGATGGTTCGCGACGACCGGCTATGGGACAAGTTTTGCGTCGCCATCGGCAAGCCTGAGCTTGCCACCGATGCGCGTTTCACCGATCGCGAGGAACGCAAGACGCGCGCACAGGAGTTGCATGGCGTGCTGGCGCCGATCTTCGCCAGCAAGACCTACGACGAATGGGTGACGGCGCTCTCACCCACCGGCATCCCTTTCGGCGTGATCGGCCGCGTGGCCGATGTGGTCGACGACGAGCAGGCGCGCCACGCCGGCATCTTCGCCGACACGACCAATCCCGAGGTGCCGCGCACCATCAACAATCCCATTCGCCTGGGCTTCGCCCAGCCGCGCGTCTCGGGGCCGCCCGCCGCCGTCGGCGAGAACAACGACGAGATCCTGCGTGAGCTCGGTCACAGCGACGCCGAGATCGCGGCCCTCAGGAAGGCCGGCGCCCTGGGTTAGGACTGCCGGCGATCTCCTGGATCAGCTTCTTCGTGAGCGACCGGCCGAACGACCCGTGCCCTTCGGCAACGACGGTGAAGGCGCCCGGGCCGCCGATGACATTGTCCCGGAAATATTTCTCGAGACCGCCCGGCGGGTTGGTGTGTTCCGGCCGGAACGATTCGGCCTCCGGCGTCAGGATCACGAGCGCATTGATCGTGATGCCCTTCTCCAACGCCCGGTCGCGGGCGTCGATGACCGAGCTGCCGGAATTGTTGTTGCCGTCGCCGGAAATATCGATGACGCGGCGGTCCGAACTGTAGGGCGCGTTCTCGATCTGGCGCACCGAGTAATCGAGGGCGCTGCTGATCGATGTGCTACCGATAGAAGAGCGCGGCGTCTCGATCAGCCGGTCGCCGAAGCGCTTCGCAGAGGCCTCGCCGTCGATCATCATCCAGTCGACGACGACGTTTTGCACGCCGACCGTCGCCCATTCGACGAAGCACACGGCGATGCGCCGGCGCGGACCGGAGGTAATGGCGCGCACCACGTCCGGGTTGGCCAGCGCCGCCGCGGCCCCCTCGCGCTGAAGCCTGAACTTGGGTTCGGTGACGCTGCGCGAGACGTCCGCGGCCAGCACCAGCAGCATGTCGACAGGGTCCGCCGCCCGTGCTGCCGGTGGCAGCAAAGCCAATGCGAGACCAAGCAACGCAACCAGCTTTCTCATCGGACTCCTCCCCGAGATGACAGCGAGCGCCAAACGTCGGACAATCCTGCCATGGCGACCCGCTTCCGCACCTATGCAGAATTCTGGCCATTCTATCTCGGCGAGCACGCGAAACCCTCGACCCGCGCGGTGCATTACGTGGGCTCAATCGCCTCGGTGGCGATGCTGGTCCTGGCGCTCGCCACCCGCGACTGGTGGCTCCTGCTGACCGTTCCGTTCCTGGGCTATGGCCCGGCCTGGTTTGGCCATTTCTTCATCGAGAAGAACCGCCCGGCGACCTTTCAAGCCCCGGTATGGTCGCTGGTCAGCGACTACCGTATGTGCGGCCTTTTCCTGACCGGACGCATCGGTCACGAGTTGATGAAGTACCAAATCCGCCCATAGGCGGACCTCGTAGACAGGCCATGAAACGTCTGCTCGTTTTCCTGCTCCTGTTCGTCTCCAGCGTGGCTCACGCCGAGACCCCTTCGCTTCCGTGGAAGAAGTGGGATCCCGCGCTGTTCGACCAGGCGGGCAAGGAGAACAAGTACATCCTGCTGCATATGGCGGCCGTCTGGTGCCACTGGTGCCACGTCATGGAAGGCACGACCTACGCCGACCCGGCCATCCAGAAGACCATCCTCGACAAGTTCATTCCCGTGCGCGTCGACCAGGATGCCGATCCCGAGCTCAGCTACCGTTACGAGGACTGGGGCTGGCCCGCGACCATCATGCTCGACAAGGACGGCAACGAGATCTTCAAGCGCCGCGGCTATATTCCGCCCGAACTGTTCTCCAAGCTTCTCGTCGCCGTAATCGAGGACCCATCGGCCCTGCCGTCGCTCAACCGGACCGCAGAGATCGATCCCAACGCCGTGGGCCTGACCGCCGACCGCCGCACCAGGATGGAAGCGGGACTGCTGCAAGGATACGACAAGGAACACGGCGGCTTCGGTGACGCGCAGCATTTCATCCAGGCCGACACAATGGAATGGGCGTTGGAGCGCAGCCGGCCGCTGAAGCGCAACGCCGACACCGATGTCTGGAAAGACGTCGCCTCCCGCACGCTGACGGGCGCACGCAAGATCATCGATCCGGTGTGGGGCGGCATGTTCCAGTACTCTGACAAGCTGGACTGGTCGGGGCCGCACTTCGAGAAACTGCTGAACATCCAGCGCGACGCGATGCGCAGCTACGTGCTGGCCTACGAGATCGACCACAATCCCGCCGACCTCAAGGCCGCGCAAGACATCGGCCGCTGGCTGATGGACTTCATGCGCAGCGACAGCGGCGCGTTCTACACCAGCCAGGATGCCGACGTCGCGGCCGGCGAACATGGCAACGTCTTCTACGCCAAGAACGATGCCGAACGTCGCGCCGGCGCGCAGCCACCGATCGACAGGAACTCCTACGCGCGCGAGAACGGCTGGGCGATCGCGAGCCTCACGACACTCTACGATGTGTCCGGCGACAAGAAGCTGCTAGACGCGGCGACGCGCGCCTTCGACTGGGTACTGGCCAATCGCCGCGCACCGAACGGCGGCTTCGGTCACAGCCGCGCCGCCGATGACGACACCCATCTCGGCGATACGCTGGCAATGGCCGAGGCCGCGATGGCGCTCTACCGCAGCACGGCCGAGCGGCGTTACCTCGCTGATGCGATAGAGTTCGCAACGGTGATCGCACACGAGAACAAGGACCCGAGCGGCGGCTACATGGTCCGCGTGCCCGAGCCGGGTGCGAAAGGCGTGCTCGCCAAGCCGGTGAAACAGATCGACGAGAACGTCGCCACCATCCGCCTGTTCAACCTGCTCGCCCGCAACACCGGCAAGGCCGCCTTCCGTGCCGACGCCGAGCACGGCATGCGTTACCTGCTCCAGCTCGCCGAGAACGATTTTGTCCTGCCGGGCGCCCTGGTTGCCGACCGCGAACTCGGCCGCGAGCCGGCGCACGTCACGATCGTGGGCCGCAAGGACGATCCCAAGGCACAGGCGCTCTACGCCGCCGCCCGCACCTATCCGACGCGCTACCTGCGCATCGAGTGGCTCGACCAGCGCGAGGGACCGCTGCCGGCAGCCGACGTCGAGTACCCGGAGATGCCGCAGGCCGCAGCCTTTGCCTGCGCCAACGGGACTTGTTCCTTGCCGGTTTTGGAGCCTGGTGAAGTGCATCGGATCGTCGATAAAGTCGACAATCGGTAGCCCCTTGCGCCCTCGGGGGGCGGGAGCCACATTGGGGGCGACCGCAAATACCCTCCCCGAGGACTCATGGAAACGATGCTGCAGGGCGCCGCGCCGCAGGCTGTGCCCGCCGATCTGATCAAGGACAGCGACCAGACCAAGTTCGCCAAGGACGTGCTCGAAGCCTCGCGCACGGTGCCGGTGATCGTCGACTTCTGGGCGCCGTGGTGCGGACCCTGCAAGACGCTCCAGCCGATGATCGAAAAGGTCGTCAAGGAGGCCAAGGGCAAGGTCAAGCTGGTCAAGATCGACATCGACAAGAACCAGATGCTGGCCCAGCAGCTGCGCATTCAGTCGATCCCGGCGGTCTACGCCTTCTTCGGCGGCCGCCCGGTCGACGGCTTCATGGGCGCCGTGCCGGAGAGCGAAGTGAAGGGCTTCGTCGATCGTCTCATCCAGGCCTCGGGCGGCGCCACCGCCGATCCGGGCGCCGTGCAGGTCGCCGAGTTGCTCGAGCAGGCCAAGGCCGCGGTCGCGCAGAACGACATGGATACCGCGGCACAAATCTACAGCGAGATCCTGGGCGCCGAGCCCGCCAACGTGACGGCGCTCGCGGGCCTCGCGCGCTACCAAGTCTCGATCGGCGACATGGAGCAGGCAAAGGAATTGCTCGCGCAGATTCCGGCGAAGGAAAAGAACCACGCCGATGTGGTCGTCGCGCAGGCCGCGATCGATCTCGCCGAGAAAGCAAAGGAGGCCGGCCCGGTCGACGAGCTCAAGGCCAAGGCCGCCGCCAATCCGAAGGACTTCCAGTCACGTCTCGATCTCGCGATGGCCTATTGGGCGGGCGGGCAGAAGCAGGAAGCGATCGACGAGCTGCTCGCCATGATCAAGCTCGACCGCGCGTGGAACGAAGGCGCCGCGCGGCAGCAGCTGCTGAAGTTCTTCGAGGCGCTGGGCTTCACCGATCCGCTGTCGGTCGATGGCCGCAAGCGGCTCTCGACCATCCTGTTCTCGTGAGCGGAAGAAACCCGTTCGACCCGAGCTTCGAGCGGCTGCCCGACACGCTGCCGATCTTTCCGCTGTCGGGCGTGCTTCTGTTGCCGGGCGGCAAGCTGCCGCTCAACATCTTCGAGCCGCGCTACCTGTCGATGATCTTCGATTCACTGGCCGGCCATCGCATGATCGGCATGGTCCAGCCGGTGCAGCCCGGCGGCTACGCCGGCGACGGCATGCCGGCCGGGGGCAGCGCCCCCAAGGTCCATCAGGTCGGCTGCGCCGGCCGGGTCGTCAGCTTCAACGAGACCGAGGACGGACGGCTGCTGCTCGCGCTCTCGGGCGTCTGCCGCTTCCAGATCAGCCGCGAACTCGACCCGGCCCAAGGCGGCTACCGCCGGGTCTCGGCGCTGTTCTCGCCCTATCGCACCGACCTCGACTATGCCGACGAGATGGTGACCCTCGACCGTGAACGGCTGATGGCCGCCCTGGGCGCGTTCTTCCGGGGCAAGAACCTCTCGACCGACTGGGACTCCGTGAAGAAGGCGGACAATCTCAACCTGGTCAATTCGCTGTCGATGGTCCTGCCCTTCGGCCCCGCTGAAAAGCAGGCCCTGCTGGAGGCAGCCGACACGTCCGCCCGCGCCAAGCTGCTGATCGCCTTCCTGGAGATGGCGGCTTTCGGCTCGCCCTCCGAGACCCCCCAGAGAGCCAACTGAGCGCGCCCATCGAGGCCATGCTACACTAGGGACATGTCCGACCAAGCCCCGCCGCGCCGCTCCGGCGTCGATCCAAAGCTTCTGGAGATCCTGGTCTGCCCGGCCTCGCACGGACCGCTGGAGTATGACGCAGCCGCCGGCGAACTGATCAGCCGCAAGGCCGGTCTTGCCTATCCCATTCGCGACGGCATTCCGATCATGCTGGTGAGCGAAGCGCGCCATCTCACGGGCAATTCGTGACCGCCGACTTTCCCAAAGCCGCGCCCGACGAGGGCAGCTACGAGGCGCCGACGACGCCGTGGCCGGAAGAGCTGCGGGTCTTCAAGGCGGGCGCGCGCATCGACATCGATTTCTCCGACGGCGTGAAGTGCAGCCTGCCGGCCGAGTACCTGCGCGTCGAAAGCCCGTCGGCCGAGGTGCAGGGCCACGGCGGCCCCGCCACCAAGAAGCTCGTATCGGGCCGCCGGCACGTGAAGATCGTCACCGTGGAGCCGGTCGGCAACTACGCGATCCGCATCGTCTTCGACGACAATCACGACAGCGGCATCTACAGCTGGTCGTACCTGCATGAACTCGCCGACACGCAAACCGAGCGCTGGGCTGCCTATCAGTCCGCGTTGCTGTTCAAAGGCCTGAGCCGGGATCCCTGAGACCATGAAAATCGTCATTGCCGGCGCGGGCATCGGCGGCCTTACCGCCGCGATGTGCCTCAAGCGAGCAGGCTTCGATGTCGAAGTCCTCGAAGCCGTGAACGAGCTGAAGCCGCTGGGCGTCGGCATCAACATTCAGGCGGGCGCCGTGCGCATCCTGTCCGGGCTCGGCATGGAGCCGGCGCTGGCCGCCACCGGCATCGAGACACGCGAGCTGCGCTACGCCAACCGCCACGGCCAGACGATCTGGGCCGATCCGCGCGGCCGACATGCCGGCCTGCCGTGGCCGCAGTTCTCGATCCATCGCGGCGAGCTGCAGATGATCCTGTTCGAGACCGCGAAGAAGATCCTGGGCTCCGACAAGATCAGGTTCGGCCGCCGGATCTCGCGCTTCGAGCAGAAGGGCAGCAAGGTCGTCGCCACCTTCGTCGATCGCAACGGAAGCACGGTCGAGACGACGGAATCCGACATACTGGTCGGCGCCGACGGGATCCACTCCGCGGTGCGCGCGCACTTCTATCCCAACGAAGGTCCGCCCAAGTGGCAGGGCATCCTGATGTGGCGCGGCGTCACCGTGGGCAAACCATACCTCGGCGGCGCGACCATGGTGCAGGCGGGACACCACACGCAGAAGTTCGTCTGCTATCCGATCAGCCGCGCCCACAACGAGAAGGGCGAAGCTCTGATCAACTGGATCTGCGACCTGCACATGGGCGACGGCGCCATGCTGCCGCGCGAGGACTGGAACCGCCCGGGCAAGCTCGAGGATTTCCTGCCGCGCTTCAAGGACTGGAAATTCGACTGGCTCGACGTGCCCGAAGTGATCAAGGCGGCGCACACGATCCTGGAATTCCCGATGGTCGATCGCGATCCGCTGCCGCGGTGGAGCCACGGCCGCATCACCCTGCTCGGCGACGCCGCGCATCCGATGTATCCGATCGGCTCCAACGGCGCCTCGCAGGCGATCATCGACGGCGAGGCGATCACCCAGGAACTTCTGGCGGGCGGCGATCCTGAAGCCGCGTTGCAGCGCTACGAGAAGCGCCGCCTGCCGCCAATGGCGCGCATCGTCGAGAGCAACCGCCGCAAGGGCATCGACATCATGCTCGACATCGTGGAAGAGCGCGCACCGGACGGCTTCTCCGACCTCGATGCCGTCCTGCCGCCACAGGAACTGGAGAAGATCGTCGCCGACTACAAGCGGCTCGTGACGCAGGACCGCGAGACACTGCTCAAGCTTGCAAAGGCACAATAAAAAACCGGCCCCAATCAGGACCGGCCGTGGTAGCGGTTGGACCCGGTCATTACATCACCGGCCGCCACCGAGAGTTATATAGGCTCCGATGATGACAGGATTGTGGCAGTGATTTTATGAGTTTGGGACGCTCAATCGCCACGGTCGGCTTCTTCACGCTGCTGTCCCGCCTCGTGGGTTTCGTACGCGACATCGTCCTGTCGGCCGTGCTCGGCTCAGGACCGGTCGCCGACGCCTTCATCGTGGCCTTCAAGCTGCCCAACCTGTTCCGCCGCCTGTTCGCCGAGGGCGCCTTTTCGGCTGCCTTCGTGCCGCTGTTCGCGCGCGAACTGCAGGGCGAAGGGCGCGACGCGGCACTCGTCTTCGCCCGCCAGGCGCATGCCTGCCTGCTGATGGTGCTGGTCCCGTTCACCCTGCTGATGATCGTCGCCATGCCGGCGGTGATCTGGGTAATGGCGCCGGGCTTCACCGCCGAAAAGCCCATCTTCGATCTTGCCGTCACCTACGGCCGCATCACCTTCCCCTATCTCGTGTTCATCTCGCTGGCGTCGCTTTATGGCGGCGTGCTGAACGGCATCGACCGTTTCGCCGAGGTCGCCTTCACGCCCGTGCTCCTCAACATCGCCCTGATCGGCGCGGTGCTGTTCCTGACGCCAATGCTGCCGGACGCGGGCTATTCCGCCTCGATGGGCATCGCGATCGGGGGCCTGCTGCAATGGCTGTGGCTGATCTACTCGTGCTGGCGCGACGGCGTCGCCATGAAGCTGGCGCGGCCGCGCTTCAGCCCGCGCGTGCGCCAGCTCGTGAGGCTCGCGACGCCGGTCGCGATCGGCGGCGGCGCGCAGCAGGTCAGCACCATGCTCGACGTCGTGTGGGCCTCGCTGCTGCCGGCGGGGTCGATCTCGGCGCTCTACTACGCCGACCGCCTCACCCAGCTGCCGCTCGGCGTGATCGGGATCGCGGTCGGGACGGCGCTGCTGCCGCTGCTCGCACGCCAGTTGCGCGCGGGTCAGGACGAGGCCGCGATGGCCAACCAGAACCGCGCCATCGAGTTCGGCCTGCTGTTCAGCCTGCCGTCGATGGCGGCGCTCTGGATCCTGGCCGAGCCGATGATCCGCGTGCTGTTCGAACACGGCAAGTTCGGCCCCGACGACACGCAGCGCACTGCCGGCGCGCTGGTCGCCTACTCGGTCGGACTGCCCGCTTTCATGCTGGTGAAAGCGTTGACACCCGGCTTCTTCGCGCGCGAGGACACGCGCACGCCGCTTTACACCGCGCTCGTGTCGATTGCCGTCAATGTGGCACTCAACGCCGTCTTCGTGCTGGCCACGCCGCTCGGGGCCGTCGGCATCGCGCTCTCTTCGTCGATCTCGGGCTGGTTGAACGTCCTGCTTCTCGCGATCGTGCTGCGGCGCCGGGAGCATTGGAAGCCTGACACCCGGCTCCTTGTGCGCACCTGGTGGATCGCCGTGGCGACGATCGGCATGAGCGCGGCCCTGTGGGTGGGAATGATCGTCCTTCGCGGCCCGCTCGCTTTCCCGAACCTGGCGGGCGTCGCGGCGCTTGCGGGTATAATCGCGATGGGTGGCGCCGTCTACGGCCTGCTCGGCATGGCGCTGGGCGTCATCCGGCTCGGCGAACTTCGCGCCGCGCTGCGGCGCCCCGCTAAATCAAACGTCCCAGGCGCACCACGGTGACGCCGGCCCGGAGCGGCCGGTTCGACGAGGGCATCACCAGTACGCAATTGTCGTAGGGCGTCGTCACCGGCTCGCCGTCGTCGTGGCCCAGCACCGTGCCGGCCTTGGCCACGATTTCCTGGCCCTCGAAGTGACGCGCGGGCACGAAGTTGCCGCGCTTGGTGGCGATGGCGTGCGTTACTTCGACGACCCGCTGTTGGGGCGGCGGCTTCTGCTTCCAGTCGGACGGCAGGTCACTCGCCTCGACGATACCGCTCGCCTCGAGGAAGCGCGCCGCCACATCCTTGGCCACGACCACCGACGAGGCCCGCCAGTGCTGGCCCGTCTCGATCAGCAGCGCGTTCTTGGGGCTCTTGGGATCGCCGAAGCCGCCGTAGTCGCGCATGCGCATGCCGGCGGCATGGCCCGCGTCGCGAATGATGTCGACCGGCGCGCCGAGCTTCTTCGCGAGCACCGCGCCCTTGTCGAGAGGCCCCGACAGCATTAGCGGCACGCCGTCGTCGTGCATGGAATGCAGGTCGAGCATCAGGTCGGCGCGCTCGACGAACGGCTTCAGGACGAGCGCGCGCTTCGTCTCGACAGTGTTGGCCGGCTGGTCGAGACGACCCCACACGCGGTTGAAATCCTCGTCGACCATGCGCGACTTGAAGGGCGTGCGCGGATCGAACGAGTGATAGGCCTCGATGTTGCCGAACGACAGGATGAGCGCGCCGGTGCGCGGCTTCAGCCCGCGCTCGAGCAACGCATCGACCACGATCGCGCCCGACACCTCGTTTCCGTGGGTCAGCGCCGTCACCATCACCACGGGTCCGGGCTTGCCGCTCTCGCGCACATGGATGTAGGGCGCGGCGCCCTTTTCCCATTTGCGCAATTCCGGGAAGGCGTACTCGATCGGCGGATTGTCTGACATGCGGCCTCCAGTTCCCTTCCCTATAGCGAAGGTCGAGGCCGCAATCACCCCTCCTTGAACCAGTTCTGGATGTCCCAGGTGTTGTTGTCCCAGCCTGTCAGCTCGACGGTCATCTTGTTGTTGATGCCGGTGGTGGTGGGCCGGGCCACGACAGGGATCACCACGAAGTTCTGGATCGCCATGTCGTTGCACTTGATCAGAAGCGCGGCGCGTTTGACCGGATCGAGCTCGGTTTGTGCCGCCTTGTGCGTGGCGTCGTACTCTTCGTTCTGCCAGCGCGTGATGTTGCGGCCCTGCCACTTGTTCGCCTTTTGCGAGACTTCCGAGGACAGGAACTGACGCAGGAAGACTTCGGAGTCGGGCTGCGCCATGCCGTTGTTGTACATCTGCAGGTCCGAATAGAAGTGCGGATAGGTGTCGGCGTTGGCGACGTCCGAGGAGAAGAACACCGACGCCACGACGGCCTTCACCTCGATGTCGATGCCGGCCTTCTGGCACGACTGCTTGACGATCGCCTGGGTCTTCTGGCGCGGCTGATTGATCGAGGTCTGGTAGACGAACTTCAGCTTCTTGCCGTCCTTCTCGCGAATGCCGTCGGCGCCCTTTTTCCAGCCGGCCTTGTCGAGCAGCGCATTGGCCTTGTCGATGTTGTACTCGTACTTGTTGGCCTTCGAGCGGAACCTTTCCGGATTGTTGATGAAGTTCGCCGTCGCCTGGCCGGTGCGGCCGTAGATGAATTTCTGCACCGAATCCTTGTCGACCAGCATCGACAGGGCCTCGCGCACCGCCGGATCGGACAGGGTCGGGTGCTTGGTCTTGATGCTGGCACGCTCGCCGTCGACCTCGGTCCACGGATCGGTGAAGTTGATCTGGATGTGCTCGATCGCGCCGCCGGGCGTGATCACGACCTTGCCCTTGCCGCCCTTCTCGAGACGGAGGAGGATTTCGTCCTCGACCTGCAGGTTCCAGCCGAAGTCGTATTCGCCGGTCTGCAGTACCGCGCGCGCAGCGGAGACGGCATCGCCGCCGCCCTTCATTTCGACCGCATCGAAGTAGGGCCGGTTGGGCATGTGGTAGTCGGGATTTATCACGCCCGACACGAGATCGCCCGGCTTGAACTCCTTGAATTTGTAGGCAGCGGTGCCGATCGGCGACAGGTTGGCGGGTGCCTCGCGCGACTTGTCGCCGGTGTAGGGGCCGAACACGTGTTTGGGAATGATCATGCCCGCGTAGGACACAAAGGCGTCGGCCCAGAACGGTGTCGGCTGCGCGAAGCTCACTTTCACCGTGTAGTCGTCGATCTTCTCGGCGGTGACATCCTTGAAGGAGCCGATCGTCGTGGCCGCGGTCGCGGGGTTCTTCGCGTACTCCCAGGTGAAGACGACGTCGTCGGCCGTGAACGGCTTGCCGTCGTGCCACTTCACGCCCTGCTTCAGCTTCCAGGTCACGGACTTGCCGTCGGCCGCCAAGGTGCCGTCTTCGCGGCCGGGAATCGAGGCCGCGAGCACCGGCCGCAGATTGCCGTTGTTGTCCCAGGCCGCGAGCGGCTCGTAGAACAGGCGGGAGGCGTCCTGGTCCTTGGTGCCCGTCGCGAAGTGCGGATTGAGGAGCGTCGGGCCCTGCCACCACAGCATCTTGAGCAGACCGCCGCCGCCGCGCTTGGTCGGCTTGTAGACCGGCGTCGATTGCGCCATCGCTACGCCCGAAGCCATCAGGATCTGCGTCGCCATCGGCGCCGTCAGACCGACCGCCACCATCCGCTTCACGAAACCGCGCCGAGACAGGCCCCCGGACTTCACGTGATCGATCAAACCGCGAATATCACCTTCATTCATCGCAATCCCCTCTCCGAGCAAGTCCTCGGCACCGGTCTTTGCAAGATGCGTGCAAACCCGCAGCGTGCTCCTCTCGCGATCAGCCCTCCTTGAACCAGTTGGCGAGATCCCAGGTGTTGTTGTCCCAGCCGCTCATCTCGGCGACCAGGCTGTTGTTCATGGCGACGGCGCCGGGACGCATCACGAGGGGAATGACGACCGGGTCGTTCACCACCAGTTCGTTGCACTTGATCAACATCGCCGCGCGCTTGATCGGATCGAGCTCGACCTGGGCCGACTTGTGCGCCGCATCGTATTCGGCGTTCTGCCAGCGCGTGATGTTGCGGCCCTGCCACTTGTTCTCTTTTTGCGACGCCTCCCACGAACAGAACTGGCGCAGGAAGACCTCGGGGTCGGGCGCATTCATGCCGTTGCTGTATTCCTGAAGGTCGGCATAGAACTTCGGATAGGTGTCCGGATTGGCGACGTCCGACGAGAAGAACACCGACGCCGTCACCGCCTTCACCTCGATCTCGATGCCGGCCTTTTGACAGGCCTGCTTCACGATCGCCTGCGTCTTCTGGCGCGGCTGGTTGATCGAGGTCTGATAGACGAACTTGAGTTTCTTGCCGTCCTTGGCGCGCACGCCGTCGGCGCCTCTCGCCCATCCGGCCTTGTCCAGCAGGGCATTGGCCTTGTCGATGTTGAATTCGGATTTCGTCGTCTTCGAGCGGAACTTCTCCGGATTGTTGATGTAGTTGGGCGTGGCGATTCCGATGCGGCCGTAGATGTGCTTCTCGATCGAGTCCTTGTCGATCAGCAGCTTCAGCGCCTGGCGCACTGCAGGATCGGAAAGGGTCGGATGCTTCGTCTTGAGGCTCGAGCGTTCGCCGTCCACTTCGGTCCACGGATCGGTGGTGTTGAGCTGCATGTGCTCGATGCCGCCGCCGGGCGTGATTACGACGCGGCCCTTGCCGCCTTTCTCGAGGCGCACGAGGATCTCGTCCTCGACCTGCATGTTCCAGGCGAAGTGGTACTCGCCGGTCTGCAGCACCGCGCGTGCCGCGGACACCGCATCGCCGCCGCCCTTCATCTCGATGGCGTCGAAATGCGGCCGGTTCGGCATATGGTAGTTCATGTTGATCTCGCCAGTGACGAGATCGCCCGGCTTGAACTCCTTGAACTTGTACGGCCCGGTGCCGACCGGCTTGAGGTTGGTCGGCGCATCGCGCGACTTGGCACCGATATAGTCGCCGAACAGGTGCTTCGGGATGATACAGCCCGCCCAGCCGACGAAGGTGTCAGCCCAGAACGGCGTCGGCTGCGGGAACTTCACGGCAACGGAGTAGTCGTCGATCTTCTCGACGGTGACATCCTTGTAGGAACCGCTGGTCACCGCCGCCGTTGCCGGATCGCGGGCGTATTGCCAAGTGAAGACGAGATCGTCGGCGGTGACGGGTTTGCCGTCGTGCCAGGTGGCGCCCTGCTTCAGCTTCCAGATCACGGACTTCCCGTCGGCTGCGAGCGTTCCGTCCTCTCGGCCCGGGATGGAGGCCGCCAGCACCGGCTGCAGATTGCCGTCACGATCCCATGAGGCCAGCGGCTCGTAGAAGACGCGGCTGCCGTCCTGGTCCTTGGTCCCGGTCGCGAAGTGCGGATTGAGCAGGGTGGGACCCTGCCACCACAGGACTTTCAGCAGGCCGCCGCCGCCCCGCTTGGTCGGCTTGTAGACCGGCCGCGACTGGGCCATCGCCACCCCCGAGAGCGCCAGCAACTGCGTGGCCATCGGTGCCGTCAGCCCCACCGCCGCGAGCCGCCGAACGAACGAACGCCGTGAAAGCGCCCCTCTCCTGACACGGTCGATCAGACCGCGCACATCCCGTTCGTCCATCGGATGCCTCCTTTCAGTCGTCGAAGTCGTCCCTGTGACGCTCCCACTATGCTGCAAGATGCGTGCGAGGCGATCCGAACAGGTGACTCCCGGAGCGTCAACTGTTCTCGCAATATGTGTGCGAACCGGCTGTAAGCCGACGCGAGAGCAGGGAACTCCGGAGGGGAACAGGCGTTAGCTGGGTTCGCGCAGCCCGCCTTAAATCCGGCGGGCTGTTTTCGTACGAGACGATGTCGTCCCTGGAGCACCCATGAGCCCGAGCTGGCTCGAACCCGTTCGCAAATGACCACCGCTGCCGCAACGACGGCGGTCATAGGCTGTCCGAACTGCGGGACGCGGCAGGAACTGTCGCCGCTCGCCTTCGGCGACACGCTGTACTGCGTGACCTGCAGCACACCGCTGGAACGACGCTATGGGCAAAGCCTGGTGGCCGCCCTTTGCTGCGCGTCCGCCACGCTGTTGCTGCTGGTGCCGGCCAACGTCGAGATCTTCCTGAGAACCGAAGCTCTCGGCGTGTCGCGTCACAGCTATCTCTCGTCGACCGCGGGCGCGATCCTGGAGGGCGGCTGGCCATGGCTGGCGCTGGCGATCTTCCTGTTCGTCGTGGTCTTTCCGATCGTACGTTTCGCGCTGCTGACCCTTGTGCTCGGTCATATTTATCTCGGGCGGCGGAGCCCCTGGCTGGGACGCGCTTTCCGCTGGGCCAATCGTCTCGAGACCTGGGCGATGATCGATGTCTTCCTGCTGGCGCTGGCCGTCACCTATGTGCGCATCCAGGATGTGATCTCGGTTCATCTCGGCAACGGTGCGATCTTTCTCATCTGCGCCGGTGTGTTGTCGCTGCTCACGCGCGCGGTCCTCGACAAGGCGGAAGTGTGGGAGGCCATCGCACCCGACAATGCGCCGGCAGATCCGCTCGATGCGGTCGCCTGCCTCGAATGCGATCTGCTCGTCGAAGCGACGGAAGTGGATACGCCCTGCCCGCGTTGCGCCGCGATCCTGCGGCATCGCCAGGTCGAGAGCATTCCCATCACTTTCGCGCTGACCGTGGCCGCGCTGCTGCTCTACATTCCAGCCAATCTCTATCCGATCGCGACGCTGCCGATCCACTATCGCCCGACCAGCTACACCGTTCTGGGCGGCGTCATCGACCTGGCGGATGCCAATTTCTACGGCCTCGCGCTGCTTGTGTTCGTCGCCAGCTTCGTCATTCCCGTGCTCAAGCTCATCGGCCTGGGATGGTGCGCGCTGTCGGTGCTGATGCGCTCGCGCCGCCAGCTCGTCGCCAAGACGCAGGTCTACCGCATCGTCGAGGAGATCGGCCGCTGGTCGATGGTCGATCCGTTCGTCATCGGCTGTCTCGCGCCGGTGCTGAACTACAACGCACTGATTCACGGGGGCGCGGGACCGGCGGCATTGCCGTTCACCACGGTCGTCATTCTCACGATTTTCAGTGCCAAGACCTTTGACCCCCGCTTGATGTGGGATGCCCCCAGGAGCAGGCCGTGACCGATCCCAAGGAAGCCAGCACCTCCGGCCTGCCCAAGGCGCGCAACATCCATCGCCGCTGGCCCGGCCTCATCTGGGCGGTGCCGCTGGCGGCACTGCTCGTCGTCGGATGGCTGGGCCTCAGCGCCATCACCGAACGCGGCATCGACGTCGTCGTCACCTTCGAGTCGGCGCCGGGCGTGACGCCAGGCGACACCAAGGTGATCGTGCAGGGCGTGCAGGCGGGGCATGTGACGCACGTGCGCGTCGCGGAAGACGGGCTGCATGTCGACGTGACGCTGCGCCTCGATCCGCACGAGAGCGCGGCGTTGAACACGGCCACCCAGTTCTGGCTGATCGGCGCGAAGCCCAGCTTTTCCGACCTCTCGTCGCTACGCGCCGCGGTGGCGGGACTGTCGATCGGCATGGCGCCGCAAACAGGCGGCACGCCGACAACGCACTTCATCGGCCTGCAGGAGCCGCCGGCGATCACGCCCGGCACAAAGGGCACGCGGTATTTCCTGAGGACGCCGATCCTGGGGTCCGCACAGAAAGGCTCGTCGATCCTCTATCGCGGCCAGGAGATCGGAAAAATCACCAACACCAAGTTGCTGGCGATGAATTCCTTTCAGCTCGAGGTCTTCATCAACGCCCCCTACGACGAGTTCGTGCGCAAGGGCGCGCAATTCTGGACCGGCAGTCCGTTCGCGCTGACTTTGGGCGACGGCGGATTGCAGGCGAATCTCTCCCCCAACGTGCTGCAAGGCCTCGTACAATTCGACCTTCCCGATGCAGCGCGCGACGCGACCCGCAGTCCGCCGGACTCGACGTTCACCCTGTTCGCCAGCCAGGCGGCCGCGGTGCAGGGCGATCTCGGTCCGCCGATCAGCTATGAGATCGCGTTCAAGGGCTCGGCAGGCGACCTCGCCGACGGTGCGAAGGTCACGTTGCTCGGCGTCAAGGTCGGCGAGGTGCGCGACGTGAAGCTCGTCCTGCCCGACGACGACGTGCCCTCTACTCTGGCGACGATCGTGATCTATCCGGCCGAGCTCAATGTCGACCGTTCGGAGGCGAAGGAGGCGGACGCCTGGCGGAAGGCGTCCGATGAAGTGATCAACCGGCTGGTGGCGCAGGGCTTCCGGGCGCGGCTGGCGCAAAGCCCTCCGCTGATCGGCAGCCGCACCATCGCGATCGGGCCGGACTCCGAGGCGCGCGGCGGGACCCTGGGCCTCCAAGGCAAGTTTCCACGCATCCCGAGCGCTGTGTCGGCCAGCGATGCCGATCAGCTCCTGAGTCAGGCCAACGACATCCTGGGGAAGGTGAACCAGATCCCCTTCGCGTCCATCGGCGCGCACATCGACGGGCTGACGGCCCACATCGACGATTTCACAGGCTCGCCCGAACTGAAGGACAGCCTGACCCATCTCGACGGCACCCTGCGGCAGATCGACAAGACGATCGGCCCGCTGATCGCGCGCCTCAACAAATCGGTCGACCAGGTGGGCGGCGCCGCGACCGCCGCGACCGGCGTGCTGGGCGGTGCCGGCGCCAACCAGGACCAGAGCCTCGCCGAAGCGATCCGGCAGATCGACCAGGCGGCGCGCTCCATTCGTGCTCTCACCGACTATCTCGGCCGCCATCCCGAAGCGCTGATCGGCGGCAAGACGAAGGATTCAAGATGATCGCTCGCCTTACCCTGGTCGCCGCCCTGCTGATGCTCGCCGCGTGCGGCCACAGTCCGGAAACGCAGTTCCTGACCCTCGATCCCGTGCCTGGCGCATCGGCCGTCGGCCGTCGCGGCGCCACGCTGCGCGTCCCCTCGATCCAGGTGCCCCCCGAACTCGACCGCGTCGAGTTCGCCCGCCAGACCGGCCCCGGCCAGATGAAGGTCGACGACCTTGTGCACTGGTCCGCGCCGCTCGGCATGCTGGCGCGCAACACACTGATCCTCGATCTCGCGCAACGCCTGCCCAGCGGCACGGTACTGCCGCCGGACGCCGCCGCGCGGCCCGGCGGCCTGCGCGCCACCGTCGCCATCGTGTCGTTCGGCACGGCGGGCGGCGACGCCACGATGACCGCGACCTACGCCTTCGGACCGGAAGACGGGGCGGCAGCGGCACCACGCTGGGCGGAATTGCGGACGCCGGCCGGACAGACCCCGGTCGAGACGGCCCGGGCTTTCAGCACCTTGCTGGGCCTGCTGGCGGACCGAATGGCCGCCGATCTGTCGCCTTGATTCCGCCTGGCCGGTGAGCGATACCCGCCCACCCTCGCCTTCCACCGGCGGGGTGCGCGGAGGTCCAAAGCCCGCGCCCAGCAACAGTGAGCGGAGTCCACATCCATGCCTGACGTCACCACAGCCTCGGCTGCGCCGAATTCCGCGTCTAACCCGCATCTCGCGCCGTACGCGGCCAAGGGCCTCAAGGGCCGCATCCTCTCGGGCGTGCAGCCCACCGGAAACCTCCATCTCGGCAATTACCTGGGCGCGATCCGCAACTTCGCGCGCCTGCAGAACGACTATGAGTGCCTCTACTGCGTGGTCGACATGCACGCGATCACCGTGTGGCAGGATCCGGCACTGCTCAGCAGCCAGACGCGCGAGATCGCGGCGGCGTTCCTGGCGGCCGGCGTCGACGGCACCAAGCACGCGATCTTCAACCAGTCGATGGTGCCGCAGCACGCCCAGCTCGCCTGGATCTTCAACTGCGTGGCGCGTCTGGGCTGGATGAACCGCATGACGCAGTTCAAGGAGAAGGCCGGCAAGGACCGCGAGAACGCCTCGCTCGGCCTCTACGCCTATCCGGCGCTGATGGCAGCCGACATCCTGATCTACAAGGCAACGCACGTGCCGGTGGGCGAGGACCAGAAGCAGCATCTCGAGCTCACGCGCGACATCGCCACCAAGTTCAACAACGACTTCCACGCGCCGGACTTCTTCCCGATCACCGAGCCGCTGATCTTCGGCGCGGCGACGCGCGTGATGAGCCTGCGCGACGGCACCAAGAAGATGAGCAAGTCCGACCCGTCGGACTATTCGCGCATCAACCTCACCGACGATGCCGACGCGATCGCCCAGAAGATCCGCCGGGCCAAGACCGATCCGCTGCCGATGCCGGAGACGACGTCCGACGCCGAGAAGCGGCCCGATGCCGACAACCTGCTCGGCATCTATGCCGCCCTCGCCGACATGGAAAAGGACGCGGTGATCTTCGAGTTTGCCGGCAAGCAGTTCTCGGAGTTCAAGGCGGCGCTCACGGAAACCGCCGTCGCCAAGCTCGGCCCGATCGGGTCGGAGATGCAGCGGCTGATGAAAGATCCGGGGTACGTCGACAAGGTGCTGCACGAGGGCGCCGAGAAGGCCCGCGCCATCGCCGAGCCGATCCTGGCGGAGACCTACAAGATCGTCGGGTTTTTGAAGCCTTAGCCTTCATACGGACCGCGAGCCTCCGGCTCGCTCGCCATCATGCGCGACCTGGAGGCTCGCGGTCCGGAAGAGTCTAGCCTTCCATCCGGGTCAGCGCCCACTTGATGGCGATGCCCTCGGCGGGGACCTGGCCCACGAGCACGATCTGCTCGGTGCGGCGTTGTCTTCCGTCCTCGCCGAGATAGATGCTTTCGGCGAGACCGATGCCGGCGCCCGAGGCGCGCAGGCGCCAGCCGCGGCCGCTGGGCAAGCGCATCAGCACGGCCTGGCCGCTTTGTGCGAGCGTGGCCTTCACGGAGGGATGCAGGTGGAAGCGTACGATGAAACGCTTGTCCGGCACGGTGACGTGCTTGTTCTCGGGGCCCGCGAACATGTCCTCGCCGCGAAGGTCGCCGCCATCGGGCGACAGCCAAAGCCGACGGCGGTGGATGATGCCGAACAGCGAGCGGTAGCCGTCGTGGCTCATGTCGAGCCACTGCGCGCCCTGGTCCTCGGCACGGTCGACCAGCACGTTGCCCGCGCGATAGTCGAGCGCGCCATGGTCGGTGATCTCGGTCGAGTTGGTGTCGTCGATCACGGCCGTCGAATGCGCCGCCGTGTAGCGCATGAACTGGCGCCATTCGGGCGGCGCGCCCGGATAGGTGCCGCAGTTGACGATCAGCCGCTCGTGCGCGGCGCTCATCTCGAACGACAGCGTGCCGGCGTGGGCGATGCCATCCATGCCGCGTCCGGGAGGACTGCCGGCGTCGGCAATCACCAGCGACGTGCCGGCGGCCAACCGCTGGAAACCGCTCTGCAGCGCCATCGCGGGCGCAGATTCCGATGAACCGGAGCGCGCCAGCACGAGATCCATCAGCGTGCGGTCGCCTTCGCAGGCGCCGTTGAACAGCGCGAGGCCGCCGTCGCCATGGCGGAAGAAGCGCAGCATCGGCGCGAGCCGTTCGATCGCGGCACTGAGTTCGACCGGCACCTTGTGCTCGGCGGACGCGAGCGCCGCGCTGACGTCGAGGAGATCGCGCAGCACTTCGACCTGGATGTGCGGGGCGCGCTCGGCCACGACACCGTCGTGCGCGACGTAGCGCTTCACGAATTTGCAGAGCCGGCCGAGCGACTGCTCGAGGCTCTTGGCGTAACGCTTGCCGTCGTGAAGGAACGCGAGGTCGGCGAAGATCATCGCTTTCAGCACGATCACGCCTTCGCGGCCGACGAGGCCGGTGCGGATCGAGCGCCTGAGATGGACGCGCTGGCGTGCGAGCGACGCCACGAAGCGGCGCGCGAAAGCGGCATCGGCTGCGGTCGCCAGCCAGTCGTAGTGGCGGATCCACGCGACCATGCGCGTCGCCAATACCTCGCGGCGCCAGGTTACCGGCGACCAGCGCCATTCGCGGTCGGTCCAGTCGTCGATCAGGCGGACGGCGAATTGGGCCGCGCCCGGCTCGCCGCAGTCGCGCAGGTCGCGCAGCCAGGTAAAGCTGTTCAGCGCGTCGAGCCACAGGGCGGGCGCTCCCGGCCGGCTCCACGGCGGGTTGCCGACATCGACCATGACCGGGCCCACGATGCCATGGGCGGCGTAGCCGCCCGCCATCATGCGGCGGCCCTTGGCCGAATCGCCCGGCCACGGATCGGGCGCCACGGCAAAGAAGCTGCGCGGCGTGCCGTAGCCCACGGTCAGCGAATAGAGCGGGGAACCCAGCAGCCAGCGGCCGATGCGCAGGCGCTGGCCCATGACGGTGCCGGGCGTGGCGAAGGCGCGGGCGAAAACGGAACGGAGAGGACGGAATCCGGCCACCATGGGCTCGCCGGGCCGTCGCGTATCTGATGCGACCAGCGACATTGTTCTTTTGATCTTCTTACCCCGGCCTCGAGCGGACCGGGTGTTGAGGGGTGACGGAGTTTACCCGACCCGACCGGTTCTGGCGAGGTTTGCGAGCAGCGGGACGGGCCGGAGAACGGGACGGCCCCCAAATACGAGTAAACCGTCGCTTTTTCCGTTGCGTATAGCCACTTGAAAGGGCCCGCAGGCTCCCCAAATTGACCCGTAAGGGAAGGCCCGATCGGGGTTCCCGGCCACTCGCTCCACGGAGGAGGGTTCTATGAGCCGTATGTCGATGTTCAATTCGCCTCTGCTGCTGGGTTTCGACCAGCTCGAGCGCACGCTCGACCGCTTGGCGAAGAACGCCGAAGGCTACCCTCCGTACAATATCGAGAAGATCGGCGAGAACGGCCTGCGCATCACGCTCGCCGTGGCAGGCTTCGCGATCGACGATCTGGTCATCGAACTGGTCGAAAACCAGCTCTCGGTGCGGGGCAAGCAAGCCGATGATTCCGATCGTGTTTTCCTCCATCGCGGCATCGCCGCCCGGCAGTTCCAGCGCGCCTTCATGCTCGCCGATGGCATCGAGGTACTCGGTGCCCGCCTGGATAACGGCCTGCTCGCGATCGATTTAGCCCGCCCTGTCGCGGAACCTCGGATACGCACCATTCGTATAGATGGGTCTGAGGCCGAGGCCGGGCGGCTGGACAATACCGTTGATATCACCGCGCGCCGGACTGGCTCGCGTTGACGCTGCTGCCAAGGAGGTAGCCATGGAAAATCAGAATCAGGCCAACGTCACGACCGTCTTCACGCCTCTCGCGGAAGACGCCTTCCTCAGCCTCGGCGCCCAGCAGATCGCCTATGTGAAGTCGATCGCGCTGCCCGATGGTGCCAATGCCGTGGGCATCTATTCCGCCGATGGCAAGCCGATGGCGGCCGCACCGTCGATCGAAGTCGCGCAGGCGTTGATCCGCCAGCACGATCTCGAGCCGGCGCTCGTACACTGAAGCGTTAAGCCGCGCTCTGCGCCTGGATCGTTTCGACGAGAAGGGCGTAGAGCGCGTCGGCGTTTTCGGTCGCGCGCAGCTTGTCCACCAGCGAGCGGTCACGCAGCAGGCGCGACACCCGTGCCAGCGCCTTCAGATGATCGGCACCGGCGCCTTCGGGGGCTACCAGCAGGAACACGATGTCCACCGGCCGCTCGTCGATCGAGTCGAAATCGACCGGCTGGGCGAGTCGCGCGAACAGGCCACAGGGCTTGGTGAGCGTGGCCATGCGCCCATGCGGGATCGCGATGCCGCCGCCGATTCCCGTCGAGCCCAGGCGCTCGCGCTCGAGCAGGCGATCGAACAGGCGGCGCTCGTCGAACTTGAAGACCGAGGCGGCGCGGCTGGCGAGTTCGGCCAGGAGAGCTTTCTTGCCGGACGCCTTTACGCTGGCCAGAACGGCGTCTGGACCCGGCAATAGATCGGCAATTTCCACAATCTCACCAACGGGTTAGCAACAAAGGACGAAAGCTGTCCGGCGCGAGGTGCGCCCCTATAGGCGCGTCCTCGGGGCGGGTCAAGAGCGCCTCCGGTACCCCGGAGCTTGCCTAATCCGCCGGTCCGCCCAGCGCCTGGGCGGCAATCGCAGCCGATGGCACGCCCGACGGCAGCGTCCGGCCCATCCCGAGGCGGCCCAGCCGCCGGCGCTCGGCCGACGACGGAATGCGCATGGCCTCGCGATACTTGGCGACCGTGCGGCGCGCGATGTCGACACCCTCGCCTTTTAGCAGATCGACGATGCGATCGTCCGACAGCGGCTGCGTGGAGCCTTCGGCGTCGACCAGGTGACGGATACGCGAACGCACCGACTCCGAGGAGACGACGGCGCCCGGCGTGCGCGACGGCAGCGCCGAGGTGAAGAAATACTTGAGCTCGAAGATGCCGCGCGGCGTGGTGATGTACTTGTTGGATGTGACGCGGCTCACGGTGCTCTCGTGCAGGCCGGTGGCGATGGCGATGTCGCGCAGCACCAACGGCTTCAGCGCGCTCACACCCTTGCGGAAGAACGCGTCCTGCTGCCGCACGATCTCGCGTGCGACCTTCAGGATGGTGGTCGCGCGCTGCTCGAGCGTCTTGACCAGCCAGTTGGCCGACTGGAAGCGCTCGGCGACGAAATCGCGATCGGGCTTGGCGCGCGCGCCCTTCATGAGGGTGGCGTGATAGTGGCGGTCGACCAGCACCTTGGGCAGCGCATCGGTATTGAGCTCGATGTGCCAGCCTTCTTCGCCGGTGTCGGGATCCTTGGCGACGGTCAGGAAGAGATCGGGCTGGACCGGCTGGATCGGCTCGAAGTCGAAGGCCTGGCCGGGACGCGGATCGAGCGTGCGCAGTTCCTGCAGCATGTCGCGCAGATCCTCGTCGTCGACGCCGCAGCGGCGGCGCAGCTGGCCGAGTTCTCCGGCGGCCACGAGGTCGAGATTGTCGAGCAGCGCCTTCATTGCCGGATCGAGGCGATCGCGCTCGGCCAACTGGGCGGCGAGGCATTCGGCAAGCGTGCGCGAGAACAGGCCAGCGGGCTCGATCTGGCGCAGCCGCGCCCACACGCGCTCGACAACATCGAGAGCGATGCCCAGCGCCTGGCCCACGACTGGCGCTTCGAGGCGGCAGTAGCCCGCCTCGTCGAGGCCTTCGGCGAGCTTCAGCGCAACGCGCTTGTCGGTGGGGTCGGAGAAGAGGATGTCGATCTGTTCCAGGACATGGACCGCGAGCGAGCGCGGGCGGTTGGCCACGAAATCCAGCGCATCGGGAACATCGTCGCGCTGGCCGCCCTTGGTCGCGGTGGCATCGCCGCCACGGTCGGCATGTTCGCGCGTCCAGCGATCGTCGGCCTCGGCGAGGGCCGGGGCCGCAGCCGCCAGGGTGTCGGCAGTATCGGCCGGCAAGGCAGCGACGGGTGCGTCGGGCTCATTGTCCGACCGGTCGTCGGAGGCGCTCTCTTGCAAAAGGGGATTCTTTTCAAGCTCCTGCTGGATGAAGGCAGCGAGCTCCAGGTGTGAAAATTGCAAAAGCTTGATCGCCTGCTGAAGCTGCGGCGTCATGGCAAGTGTCTGGCGGGACGCCAGAATCAGGCTTGGACCGATACGCATGAACCCCTACCCCCTGAAGCCGATTAGGCCTCACAGATGGGGTTCAAGCAAGAGTCGTGCCATCCGTAAAATTACGTAGGCGTATTTCAGTGTGCGAAAATGTCGATCTCGGG
This sequence comes from Enhydrobacter aerosaccus, assembly GCA_903915535.1. Lineage (GTDB taxonomy): Bacteria > Pseudomonadota > Alphaproteobacteria > Reyranellales > Reyranellaceae > Reyranella > Reyranella aerosaccus_C. Next base: position 709 of record CAIWTJ010000121.1, on the reverse strand, counting down.
CCAGCCCGCGATATCCAGTCGGGCGCGGGTCGGCAGGAAGCGGAAGGCAGCCTGCGCCAGCTCCATCCGGCCTTCGCGCTCGAGCAACGCGTCCAGTTTCGCCTTGAGCGCATGGAGATAGAGGACGTCGGAGGCAGCGTAGGTCATCTGCTCGTCGGTCAGCGTCTCGGCGCCCCAGTCCGACGTCTGCTGCTGCTTGGAGAGATCGACGTTCAGCAGCTCCTGGCAGAGGTTCTTGAGGCCGTAGCGGTCGGTGAAGGTGCGCGTCAGCTTGGCCGCGATCTTGGTGCAGTAGACCGGCTCGCATTTCACGCCCAGCGCATGCTCGAGAACGGCGATATCGAAGCGGCCGAAATGGAAGAGCTTCAAGGTTTTGGGGTCGGCCAGCAGGGCCGCCAGACGCGGTGCCTTGTAGGGTCCGCGCGCCATCTTCACGAGGTGGGCGTTGCCGTCACCGCCCGAGAGCTGGACCAGGCAGAGCCGGTCGCGATGCGGGTTGAGGCCCATGGTCTCGGTGTCGATGGCAACCGTCGCGCCGAAGGAAACGTCGGCCGGGAGGTCGCCGTGGTGGAGCGTGATCGTCATATCGGAATGCCTCGCAAGCCGCGCATGGTGCCCTGGAGAAGACTCGAACTTCCACGCCTTTCAGCGCTAGTACCTGAAACTAGTGCGTCTACCAATTCCGCCACCAGGGCACGGCATGCGGGCT